>NZ_BCVG01000018.1 GCF_001591625.1 Metabacillus fastidiosus NBRC 101226 | reverse complement strand
TTTTTTAAAAGTTCTTTCTCGCTGCTAGCATGTCTCAGCAGCAACGTTATCTAATATACCACCGTATATACTTGTTAGCAAGTACTTTTTTTAAAAAAACAAAGTAAATTTTAAAACTTATTTATAGAAGGTGAAAATTAAAACAAAAAGGTCAACGCAATGAAGGTTGACCTTTTTGTATCTCTTAAGCTTAACGCTGTCTCATTTGAGGGAAAAGCAGAACATCGCGAATAGACGGAGAATTAGTTAAAAGCATAACTAATCTGTCGATACCGATTCCTAAACCACCTGTTGGAGGCATTCCATATTCAAGTGCTTCTACGAAATCGTCATCCATCATATGCGCCTCATCATTACCTTGCTCTCTCTCCTGAAGCTGTGCTTCAAAACGTTCCCTCTGATCAATTGGATCATTTAATTCAGTGAAGGCATTCGCATGCTCTCTCGCTACGATAAATAATTCGAATCGATCTGTAAATCTTGGGTCTTCCTCATTTTTCTTTGCTAATGGAGAGATTTCTACCGGATGACCATAAATAAATGTAGGCTGAATTAATTTCTCTTCTACTTTCTGTTCGAAGAACTCATTCACGATATGACCATATTGCATATGCTCATTGATCTCTACCCCATGTTCTTTAGCAAGAGTACGGGCTTCTTCCACACTCATTTCTTTCCAAAAATCAACACCAGTATGTTCTTTAATTGCATCTACCATATGAAGTCTTGTCCACTTAGGCTCAAGGTTCACTTCATATTCACCATAAGTAACTTGCGTTGTACCTAGTACTTCTTTAGCGATATGAGCAATTAAATTTTCAGTTAATTCCATAATATCTTTATAATCGGCATATGCTTCATATAATTCAATCATCGTGAACTCGGGATTGTGTCGTGTAGATACTCCTTCATTTCGGAAAACACGGCCAATCTCATATACTTTCTCTAATCCGCCGACAATTAAACGTTTTAAATGTAATTCAATTGCAATACGCATATAAAGCTGCATATCTAATGCATTATGATGTGTAACGAAAGGTCTTGCAGAGGCACCACCAGCTATAGAATGCATCATTGGCGTTTCTACTTCTAAATATCCATTATCATCTAAGTATCTGCGCATAGATTGAATAATTTTACTACGTGCAATAAATGTCTTCTTGCTTTCTGGACTTGCAATTAAATCTAAGTATCGTTGGCGGTAACGCTGTTCAATATCTTTTAAACCATGGAATTTATCAGGAAGAGGGCGCAACGATTTCGTTAACAGTTCAAATGTTTCAGCTTTAATAGAAAGTTCCCCAACTTGTGTTTTAAAAACTGTGCCTGAAACACCGATAATATCTCCTAAGTCAGCTGTATTAAAGATTTCATAGCTTTCATCTCCAACAGCATCTTTTCGTACATAAATTTGAATTTGGCCTGATAAGTCTTGAATATGAGCAAAACCAGCTTTACCTTTACCGCGTTTTGTCATGATACGACCAGCTATTGTCACTTTAACTTCTTTTTCAGCAAGTTCTTCTTTTGATAAATCATTATATGTAGTAAATAATTCAGCTGTTTGGTTTGTTCTTTCAAAACGTTTCCCGAAAGGGTCTAAACCTTTCTCTCTTAAGCTATTTAACTTCTCACGTCTCACTCTAAGCTGGTCATTTAATTCTTCATGATTTAATTCTTCTTGGCTCACATTATTCATCTCCATTTTTCAAATAATAAAAGTAGAAAACTGCCAGTCTAGACTGGCAGTGTTATTATCCAACTTGCGCAGCATCTGCCTGCTTTGCTTCTACATCCTCAACTAAGTTATCTATCAGTTCAACAAATTCATCTCTTGTATTTGCAATATTGATTTGGTTACGCGCTGTTGCATTCCCTTTAATACCTTTTAAATACCATGCAGCATGCTTTCTCATTTCTCTTACAGCAACATCTTCATTTTTGAGTGCAATCAGGCGATCTAAATGAAGCTTACAAACGTCCATCTTCTCTCGAACATTCGGCTCATCCATCAATTCCCCTGTTTCTAAAAACTTAACAGTACGATAAATCATCCAAGGGTTTCCAAGTGCAGCACGACCAATCATAACTCCGTCTACACCTACCTCATCAAGCATTCTTTTTGCATCTTGAGGAGTTTGGACATCACCATTTCCAATGACAGGAATATTAACAGACTGTTTGACTTCTTTAATAATATCCCAGTTAGCATAACCTTCATACATTTGCACACGAGTACGGCCATGCACCGCAACAGCCTGTGCACCTGCTCTTTCAACAGCTTGGGCATTCTTAACAGCAAAAATATGTTCATCATCCCAGCCTATACGCATTTTTACTGTTACCGGCTTATCAACAGCATCAACGACAGCTGAAACCATTTCATAAATCTTATTAGGATCTAACAACCATTTTGCCCCAGCATCACATTTTGTAATCTTTGGTACAGGACATCCCATATTAATATCAATAATATCAGCTGTCGTATTTTTATCAACGAATTTAGCAGCTTCTACTAAATTCTCTTTTTCGCCGCCAAAGATTTGTAAACTAAGCGGCTTCTCACGTTCATCTATATAAAGCATGTTCATTGTTTTTGCATTTTTAAATAAAATCGCCTTGTCACTAACCATCTCGGCACACACTAATCCCGCTCCAAACTCTTTCACCGTAAGTCTGAATGCTGAATTACATACACCAGCCATAGGAGCGAGCACGATTCTATTTTTTAATTCTATATCTCCAATTTTGAACACCCTTCACCCTCCTTAATTATCTATTACTATTCCTCACCAGGAGAGAGCTCCTCTACCGTTATACTTAACGCCTGTGCTACACCTTGAATAAATTGATCGCTAGGCAAGCGGTTTCCTCTTTCTATTTCACCCAAGACAGAAACAGATACACCAAGATTTTTCGCGAAAGTCTCTTGGGTATATCCTTTTAATTTCCGATAAGCGCGAATACGTCTTCCCCATTTTTCTGCTTCCATATTCGAACTCCTTTTTTGTCTAGTAGTTGATCTATGATAACCGAAATGGATGTTTCGTTATTCGGAATATTGATATCTGGATTTAATTCCTTTAAAGGAATTAAAACGAAAGAACGTTCTAACATTCTTGGATGTGGAACAATGAGGTGTTCTGCTTCAATATTTTCATTATTATACAGTAAAATGTCAAGGTCTAAAGTTCTAGGTCCCCACTTCACTTCACGCTTCCGTCCAAGCTCTTTCTCAATTTGCTGTGTAACATTCAACAAATCAAATGCTGTTAAATTAGTCTTTATTTGAATAACCATATTTAAAAACTGATCCTGATCTGTATATCCGATTGGATCTGTTTCATATATAGAGGAAATATTTTCAATGGAAATCTCTTTATATTGTTGAAGTTCTTTTATAGCCGACATAAGATAAAATTCTCTATCACCCATATTGGAACCAAGTGCTAAATAGGCTTCAAATTTCATGATCTTCCCCTTTTAATTTCTACTGCTACATGTTCATAATGCCCTCGTATCGGTGGATCTGGCTTTATTAATTTTACAGTACATGCATGAACAATAGGGAAATTGCTTAAAATTTTATTTGCAATTAGTTCAGCAACTGCTTCAACGAGCTTATAAGGTTTTCCTTCTACCGCTTTTTTACACTCTTCATACAATTCAGCATAATTAACTGTTTCTCTAAGATCATCTGTTTCCCCAGCCTTTTTTACATCGACTTCAACAGTTAAATCTACTCGGAAACGTTGACCAAGCTTATTTTCTTCTTCAAGAACACCATGATAACCGTAAAATTCCATGCCTTTTACAAAGATTTTATCGATGATTCTCCACTCCCTTACCAAGCATTGCATCCATCATTTTCGTCATTCTTGTTATTTCTAAGACATCATGCACTCGAACAAATTGACATCCTTTCGCAATACCGAGACAAACTGTTGCCCCCGTTCCTTCTACACGTTCATTAGGCGGCAAGTCTAGAACATGACCAATAAAAGTTTTCCTTGATGTTCCTAATAAAACCGGATACCCTAACTCAGAAAACTCATGTAGATGATTCATAACTGCTAAATTATCCTGCATTGTTTTCGCGAAACCGATACCTGGATCTAAAATAATTTTCTCATCTTTTACTCCAGCTTGTTTAACAATTGAGATTGATTCCTTTAAATCAGAAATCATGTCCTTAATTAAATGTCCATAATTCTTATTATTACGATTATGCATTAATATAATTGGAACATCAAATCGCGCTGCAACAGATGCCATTTCAGGATCTGCTTTTGCTCCCCATATATCATTAATAATTGTGGCCCCTGCTTCTATTGCTTTCTCCGCTACTTCAGCCTTATAAGTATCAATTGAAATCGGAACATCAATTTCTTTAGCTAGCCTCTTTATAACCGGAACAACTCTTTCTAATTCTTCTTCCGCTGTTACAGCATCAAAACCCGGCCTTGTTGATTCTCCGCCGACATCAATAATATCAGCACCATTTTCGATCATTTCCTTAGCATGTTCCACTGCCTTATCAATATCGACGTATCTTCCCCCATCAGAGAAAGAGTCTGGAGTCATATTTAAAATTCCCATGACATAAGTTTTCTTACTATAATCGAGAGTATATTTACCACAAGTAACCACTTGTTTTTGTTTTAATGTATTTATCATATTAATCAATCCTTACAGCTCTTCTATTGTTAAAAGCTTTGAATGATAATGCTTATACATACCTTTTAATTTATTTACGACTGCCCCTTCATTTCCCGGATAAAGATGTTCACCCATCTCTTTAACCGGTAAAATTTCTTGAGTAGAATTCGTTAAGAAAATTTCATCTGCACATATCATTTCATCAAGTGTATACTGTCCTTCCTGAAAAGGAATTTCGAGCGTTGATAAACATCTCATAATAAATTGTCTCGTAATCCCATTTAAAATACCGGTGTCAAGGGAAGGTGTATACACAATACCTTTCTTCACCCAGAACACATTTGTAACAATTCCTTCTGAAACATATCCTTTCTCCGTTAAGAAAATGCCTTCTAATTCGGGAGTTTCGATAAGTTCACGCTTTCCTAATATATTATTCAAATAATGATGGGATTTTAAACGGTAAGATCCTTCAGGAGTATTTCTTCTCGTTTGCAAGATAGCAATATTTTTCTCTATATCGTTATTGGGAGGAGCTTGTCTTAGAAGGTACATAACATTTGGTTTAAAATAAGATTCCGTTAACTTGCCAACCTCTCCATTTCCCGCTGAAACATTTAATCTTATTGTGACATCTTTATTCTCACATTTATTTAAAAATAAGAGACGATCAATCACTTGTATTGCCTCATCCACATCTGCTTTATAATGAATGTTTAATTGCTCAAGCGATTGATTTAGTCTCTCTATATGATCTTTTAATAAAAAGGAAAAACCTTTATACACTCGAAATGTTTCAAAGACACCTAGACCATAAAGAAAACCATGATCAAATGGAGAAATTCTCGCCTCTGTATCCTTTATAAATTCGGAGTTTAAATAAATATACAAATTAGACACTCTTTTCCGCTTTTCTATATGTGGAAATAAAGTTTTCTAATATTTGTTTCCCAAAAGTAGTCATAATTGATTCAGGATGGAACTGCACTCCTTCAATCGGAAGTGTTTTATGGCGGAGGGCCATAATCTCATCATCTTTCGTCCATGCTGTCACTTCTAAACAATCTGGCAATGTTTCCTTTTTAACGATTAATGAATGATATCTCGTTGCAACAAAAGGGTTCTCCATATTTTCAAAAATTGTCTCGCCGTTATGGTGCATTTCCGATGTTTTTCCGTGCATTAATTTCTCAGCTCGGACAACATCCCCTCCGAATACTTGGGCAATTGATTGATGGCCGAGACAAACACCGAATATCGGAATTTTACCTGCAAAATATTCGATTACATCTAAGCTGACTCCCGCTTCATTTGGACTACATGGTCCCGGAGAAATCATAAGAAAATCAGGATTAAGCTCTTCAATTTCGGCAATTGTTATTTCATCATTACGCTTTACGAGAAGTTCTTCCCCTAATTCCCCTAAATACTGTACTAAATTAAATGTAAATGAATCATAATTATCAATCATTAAAATCACTATTCTCACCTCATACTAAAGTTTTCTCTTCTTTACTCAACTCTACTGCTCTTAGTAAAGCTTTTGCCTTTTTTAAAGATTCTGCATATTCATGCTTCGGACTGGAATCAATGACAATACCTGCCCCGGATTGGATATACCCTACACCAGTATGAGCAAGCAATGTCCGGATAACAATATTTAGCTCCATATTGCCATCATAGCCAATCCATCCAATAGAACCAGTATAAATACCTCTGCGTGTCGGTTCAAGCTCTTCAATAATTTCCATCGTCCGAATTTTAGGAGCACCAGTAATTGTTCCTCCCGGGAAAGTTGCTCTTATAAGATCCGCATAATCATAATTTTCTTGCAGCTCTCCCTTAACATTGGAAACGATATGCATCACATGCGAATATTTTTCAATAACCATAAATTCATCCACATGAACTGTCCCGTACTTACAAACTCGTCCAAGGTCATTTCTCTCCAGATCAACGAGCATTACATGTTCTGCCCGCTCTTTCTCATTTTCAATCAACTCATTTGCAAGTGCTAAATCCTCTTCCTCATCTTTCCCTCTGGACCTTGTTCCTGCAATGGGTCTCGTACTAACCGTCATCCCCTGCTTTTTAACGAGAAGTTCTGGAGATCCGCTAACGATTTGAAATTCCGGAAAATGCAAATAGGCCATATACGGAGATGGATTCACTTTTCTCAATGTTTCATAAATATGCATCGGATGGCATTCAAGCTTAACATGCTGGCGGGTCGATAAATTCACTTGAAAAACATCCCCTTGCGCAATATAAGCTTGTACCTTTTCCACCGCTTCTTTAAATGTTTGTTCATTAAATGAAAGAGGCGTCTTTTT
This sequence comes from Metabacillus fastidiosus NBRC 101226, assembly GCF_001591625.1. Lineage (GTDB taxonomy): Bacteria > Bacillota > Bacilli > Bacillales > Bacillaceae > Metabacillus > Metabacillus fastidiosus. Next base: position 48,833 of record NZ_BCVG01000018.1, on the reverse strand, counting down.
ATCAGCTGTACTTACTTCATATATAAGTTCATCAGTAAAATGAGTAAGCCATGCATCTTTCATGCATTCAAGTCTTTTTGCTGCTTTATCTTCATCTTCATTATTATAATAATGAGTAATTAAAGTGATTGTTGAACTTTCATGATCGAAAATAGCAATGTCATCAAATAGAAGGAAATAGAGATCCGGGAAATGAAGATCATCCTTTGCTATATTCGGTATCTTTTCAAAGTATCTCACACAGTCATAGCTAAAAAAGCCAATTGCTCCACCCTGGAAATCGGGCAGAGATGGGTCATGTTCTGTCTGGAAACCTTGAAACCATTGACGGAAATTCTCAATCGGATTCCCTTGAAATGTTTGTTCAGTGTCATTCATAACAACCGATAAAGAAGAATCTTTCCCAGTTATAATTGCCACTGGTTTAATTCCGGCAATGCTATATCTTCCCCCTCGACCACTTTCTAAAAAAGCGTGATGGGTCTCACTCTTCGATAAATATTGAAATTGCTTAAAGAAATCTTTATTATAATCGAACTTTGTCGATAACAATGATCGAGTAAAATTCATTCGATCCTCTCCTTATACTGCTTGTATTTATATTTTACATGATAATAAGAGAGATGACATAAAGAATTTATTAATTGTTAAATTTTTAGAATTAATAACACGAATAGTCTGCAGTCTATCATCCATATTTAATTTTACTCTTTGCTTTATTATCCAATACAAAAAGAGCCTAGCCCGCGAAGCTAATATTTAGCTTTGGGGTCAGACTCTTTTATTATTCATTATTAATCGAATTGATAAAGTGGAGTACTTAAGTAACGCTCACCATTACTTGGAATAACCGCTAATACTTTCTTACCTTTACCTAATTCTTTCGCTACTTTTAACGCTGCAAAAATTGCTGCTCCAGATGAAATTCCGCCAAGGATTCCTTCTTCTCTAGCTGCTCTTCTTGCAGTTTCAAAAGCTTCTTCGTTTTTAACAGTAATAATTTCATCATAGATTTCTGTATTTAAAATAGACGGAACAAATCCCGCTCCAATTCCTTGGATTTTATGCGGACCTGGTTTTCCACCTGATAAAACTGGTGAATCTGTAGGTTCTACAGCATAAATTTTGATTGATGAATAATTTTCTTTAAGAACTTCTCCAGCTCCTGTAATTGTACCGCCAGTACCAATACCTGAAATGAAAGCATCAAGCTGGTCGCCCATTTGCTCAACGATTTCTTTACCTGTTGTTAAGCGGTGAACTTCAGGATTTGCTTCGTTTTTAAATTGTTGCGGCATGAAATAACCATGTTCTTTAGCAAGCTCTTCCGCCTTGCGAATTGCTCCTCCCATACCTTCAGCACCAGGAGTAAGAATAAGTTCCGCACCGTATGCACGAAGAAGATTTCTACGCTCCATACTCATCGTATCAGGCATTACTAAGATCGCTTTAAGTCCTTTTGCAGCAGCCACCATTGCAAGACCAATACCTGTGTTTCCACTTGTTGGCTCAATAATTGTATCGCCAGCTTTTAAATTCCCTTGTTTCTCAGCAGCCTCAATCATCGCAAGACCAATTCTGTCTTTAACACTGCTTCCTGGGTTCATAAATTCTAATTTCAAGTAAACATCTGCACTATTATCGTCTACAAGTCTATTTAGTTTTACGATTGGAGTATTTCCAATAAGTTCATGAATTGAATTTGCTACACGCGCCATATGTATGACTCCTCCTCTATTCCCGAGTAATTTTATTGGTATTATTAAAATAAATTTAGCAATAATTTTTCGACTTGTCAATCAATTTACTTCTTTTCTTCATAAAACCATTTTACACTGATTTCATCCCAAAGGGGGTTTACCGAAATCGAGCCTTCCATTTGTTCAAGTGCAATTTGTCTTCTAATCTGACTCTTTACTTCTCCGAATGAGTAAGAGATTCCTGCTTGTTTTTCTTTTAATAAAATAATTGCATATCCAGTATCCACTTTTATCGGATTGCTCCAGTGTTTTTCATCCAGTTGTGAAACGATTTCAAAATATTCTTTTGGCACAAATTCATCTTTAGTTGAAACAAAACCAATTTCGCCGCCTTCATTAGCTGAAAACTCATCAATTGACTTTTCTAATGCCAATGCTTCAAAACTTGATCCGCCCTCTAGCTCCTCTATTACTTTGTTTGCTTCAGCTTGTGTTTTAACAACAATATGTGCCAGGCGAAACATATCTTCTACTTCATATAAATTTTTATTACTTTCATAAAAAGCCCGCAGCTCTTCTTCAGAAACCGAGGCATCCTTCGTAAGCAATTCCTCTAATAAAATGCTGTATCTAATTTGTTTTTGCCAATCCTCTTCTTCTCCAAATCTCTCATTGCTTAACGTATTATACATTGACTTAAATATCGTCAATTCACGATCAATTTGTTCCTCAGATATTTCAATTTTATGTTTTGCAGCCAGTTCATTAACAACTTCTTCATTTATCATTTGCTCCAGTGTTTCTTTACCGAATCGTTTCTCCAATTCAGAAAGCCATTCTTCTCGAGAAATGGTTGTCGATGTACCAATTGTTGCGATTGCCTCATCATATTTACCCAAGCTGTTAGTATGGACAGAGTTATTTTTCGTTAAAAAGAAAGCAATTGTAAAACAGTTTACAACGACCAGCGTGAATATAATACTCCATAAAGTTTTAGCATTCACTTTCCCCAAATCACTCCTAAAAGATCAGCGTTCTGCCGCTATCTTCTTAATCTGTTCCAGCTCTTCTAGATTAAAGTGATACAACTCATTACAGAAATGGCATTGTGCTTCAGCCTTGCCATCTTCCTCAATCATTGCTTGGATCTCCTGTTCTCCTAAGCTGATAATGGCACTTTCAATTCTTTCTCTTGAGCAAGGACAATGAAAACGAACTTCTTGCTTCTCAAGAATCTTTACATTTTCCTCACCTAAAACTTCTTGTAAAATCTCTTCAGGTGTTAATCCCTTTTGGATAAGCTTTGAGACAGGTTCAATTGTATTTAAACGGTTCTCAATCTCAAGAATAGTCTCTTCTTCAGCTCCAGGCATTAATTGAATAATGAAACCTCCTGAAGCTAGGATTGTGTTGTCCGGATTAACGAGAACACCGACACCGACAGATGAAGGGACTTGCTCCGATGTTACGAGATAGTATGTGAAATCTTCTCCTAATTCACCAGAAACGATTGGTACTTGTCCCGAGAAGTTCTCTTTTAATCCTAAGTCTTTTACAACCGTTAAGAACCCGTTTGTACCGACAGCGCGTGCAACATCTAATTTTCCTTTAGCATTCAAATCAAAATGCACTTGCGGATTGGTGACATACCCCCTCACTTCTCCCTTTCCGTTGCTATCTACAAGTATTGCCCCGATCGGGCCGCCGCCTTCTATTTTAATTGTCAGCTTCGCCTCATCTTTTATCATAGAACCGAGCATTAGTCCTGCAGTCATCGCTCTTCCTAAAGCTGCAGAAGCCGTCGGCCATGTTTGATGTCTTCTCTGTGCTTCAGAAATGGTTTCAGTCGTTCTCGTCGCATATGCACGAACTTGCCCATCAAATGCTAAAGCCTTTACTAAATAATCCATTGTTTACACTCCTTTTATATAGCAGTATTTCTTTCATATATAAGTTGCAGTCCTTTTAACGTTAGAAAAGGATCTACAATATCAATACAGCTTGATTCTTCAAAAATTAATTCTGCAAGCCCGCCGGTTGCAATAACTTTCGGATCTGTCTTCGCTTGATCTTTTATTCTTCTTACTATTCCTTCCACTTGGCCAACATATCCGTATACTATTCCCGCCTGCATTGCACTAACTGTATTTTTTCCAATTACATTTTCAGGTCTTGTTATTTCGATCCTCGGTAATTTAGCAGCTCTTGAATAAAGTGCTTCTGTTGATATATTGATACCAGGAGCAATAGCTCCTCCCATATACTGTTTTTCATCATTAATATAACAGTAGGTCGTTGCTGTTCCAAAATCCACAATAATTAACGGACTTCCATACTCGTGTATGCCTGCAACTGCATTTACAATTCTGTCCGCACCAACTTCCCGCGGATTTTCATATTTTATATTTAAACCTGTTTTTATTCCAGGTCCAACAATTAAAGGCTTTGTATTAAAATATTTTTTGCACATTGTTTCAAGGGCAAACATAATCGGAGGTACGACGGAGGAAATAATAATTCCTTCAATCATGTCGAATGTTACTTCCACATGACGGAAGAGATTTTTTATAATCATTCCGTATTCATCTTCCGTTCTATTGCGGCTTGTTTCAATTCTCCAATGGTGTTTTAATATTTTTCCTTCATACACACCTAATACTGTATTTGTATTTCCAACATCTAAAACTAAGATCATACTGACTACACCACACTTATTATTTTCTCTCTTTTCACTTAAATATTTTATCACTAAATGATAATGATAGGCATAGATTAGGTTCCGTTATTTCATAAGTTTTTATCCCAGCCTTAACAGGCAGTAAGATTTCCATTTCAAAGTTCTAACAATTCGAGGAAGTTAAGTGGAAGATCAACTGCCCATAAAGGTCTGAACAATATAACACATACTAAATTCGCCACTTTATGCGAGCAACGTATGTGTGACCCATATCGTGCGGGCCTCAATTAACCATCAGCGGAGGATGAAAAAACCACCACTAATGGAAGTTTCACTTTATAACGCGAAAAAAATTAGACAGCCGGAAAATCAGCTGTCTAATTTTAAAAATCATTCTTTATCTGTCTTATCTTCGTCATCCTTTTTCGTCAGGATGTTCACTTTCACATCGTTCTCTTCACTGGACACTGAACGTTCAGGAAGTGTTCCATGATCATATAGATATCTAATTTGTTCTGCATCTAACGTTTCAACTTCCAGCAATGTTTGTGCAATCAATTCAAGTTTATCACGTTTTTCAGTGAGGATCTGTGTTGCTTTCGCATAACAGTCTTTAATAAACTTCTGAATTTCTAAATCAATTTCATATGCAATTGCATCACTATAGTTTTGTTCATTATGAAGGTCACGTCCTAAGAACACTTGGCCGCCTTGTGCCTGGCCAAATTGAAGTGGTCCAAGCTTATCACTCATACCATATTCAGTAACCATTTTTCTAGCTATATTTGTTGCACGCTGGAAGTCATTATGTGCTCCCGTACTTACTTCACCGAACATAATTTCTTCTGCAACACGTCCGCCAAGCAAGCCAGTAATTTTATCCAGTAGTTCTGGCTTTGTCATAAAGTAGCGGTCTTCTTTAGGAAGCATAACCGCATAACCGCCAGCTTGACCACGCGGAACAATTGTTACTTTATGAACCACATCAGCTTCATCTAAAACAAGTCCAATAACTGTATGACCTGCTTCGTGATGGGCAACGATATTTCTTTCCTTCTTAGAAATGACACGACTTTTCTTAGCTGGACCAGCAATAACGCGGTCTGTTGCTTCATCAACATCGGTCATATCTACTTTCTTCTTATCTTGTCTTGCAGCAACTAATGCCGCTTCATTTAATAAGTTTTCTAAATCGGCTCCTGAGAAACCTGGTGTTCTCATTGCGATTGCTTTCAAATTAACAGACTCATCAAGCGGTTTATTACGTGCATGTACTTTCAATACCGCTTCACGACCATTTACATCAGGTCTATCAACAGTAATTTGTCTGTCAAAACGGCCTGGACGTAATAATGCAGGGTCTAAAATATCCGGACGGTTTGTTGCAGCAATAATGATAATACCTTCATTAGCACCGAATCCATCCATTTCAACGAGCAATTGGTTCAGCGTTTGTTCACGCTCATCATGACCACCGCCAAGTCCAGCTCCACGCTGACGGCCAACCGCATCAATCTCATCGATAAAAATAATACACGGTGCATTCTTTTTAGCATTTTCAAATAAATCACGAACACGCGATGCACCGACACCGACGAACATTTCAACGAAATCAGAACCACTTATAGAGAAGAATGGCACGCCTGCTTCTCCAGCAACAGCTCTTGCAAGAAGTGTTTTACCAGTTCCTGGAGGTCCTACTAATAATACCCCTTTTGGAATTCTTGCACCTAATTCAGAGAATTTACGAGGGTCTTTCAAAAATTCAACTACCTCGACTAATTCCTGCTTCTCTTCATCTGCCCCAGCTACATCATTAAATTTAACCTTTTTCTTTTCTTCGCTATAGAGCTTTGCTTTACTTTTACCAAAGTTCATTACTCTACTTCCGCCACCTTGGGCTTGGTTGAGCAAGAAGAAGAATAAAATAAAGATAATGACAAACGGGATAATAGATGTAAAGAATGTTACCCATCCATTTGTTTCTTCGGCTGGTGCATAGTCTACATTTTTCACTTTGTTATCAGCAATTGCCTTATCGATCTTATCTAATCCTTGTTGACCTGCAACATAAGTTAAGAAGCTTTCATCTTCTTTATAATTCTTTAATTGACCTCTTACTTCAAATACACCACGTAAGGGCTGTACAGAAACTTCTTCTACTTCTCCTTTTTCTAAGTGAGAAATGAAAGTATTGTACGCCATTTTTTCAGTTTTAGGGTTATTTCCATTTAAGAAACTTACTACCCCTATTACAACTAAAAATATAAGTAAATAAAATATCGTATTACGGAAGATCCGATTCATTCCTTACCTCCTCCCACGGTAAACACAATTATATTAAATAGTATCATAGAAAATTGTACTAATACAACAAATTAGCCAATCTGAGTAAAACCTGCCACTTATTCCTTATTCTCATATACCTCTGGTTTTAAAACACCTATATACGGTAAATTACGATATCTTTCATCATAATCTAATCCATAACCAACAACAAATTCATCTGGAACTTCGAAACCAACATAGTCTGCTTCAATATCTGCTTTTCTGCCGGCTGGTTTATCTAACAGCGTAACAATTTGGATTGATTCTGCTTTTCTATAGCGAAACAGCTCAACAAGATAACTTAATGTTAATCCGCTATCAATAATATCTTCGATAATAAGGATGTTTCTTCCTTCAACAGAAGTATCTAAATCCTTTACAATTTTCACTTCCCCTGACGAAACAGTTGATGAACCGTAACTTGATACATCCATAAAATCCATTTCCAAATATGTATCAATGCGTTTAATCAAATCACCCATAAATGGCATTGCACCTTTTAATACGCCAATAACAAGCGGATATTTATCCTTATATTGTGCTGTTAAAGCTTCACCTAATTGCTTTACTTTCTCTTGTAATTCTTCTTCAGTAATCAAAACTTTTTCAATATCCTGTTTCATAAATAAGTGCCCCCCAAAACATCAAAGCTCCTTGTATTGTAGAAATATATAATCTCCATTACAATCAGCCTCTTCAAAAGCTGATTTTTTCAGACCTGGAACCCAAAGAATATTCCCATCACCATCTTCTAGAATTGGCCAAATATCCCGATTATGCAATGGTATTTTCTCATCAATAAATATATCTTTCACCTTTTTAGTACCATTCATGCCTTTTAGCTTTATTTTATCCCCTTGCTTCCTTGAACGTATCGTAAGAGGCTCCTTCAGCCTTTCAACACTTAATGAGAATACATCGTTCCCTCTTTTTAAAAAATGGGGTTTCTTTAAAATTCCACAATCAATAGCAGAACCATTGGGCAATACAATTGTGGAGGGAATACTTAATGGAATTTCATATGGCAAAGATTTATCATAATCAAAGGTAAATAAACAATTATCATATGACTTAATTACTCTTAAACCATTTGGATAATCAAGTGAGCCAGAAGGATGATCTCGTGAGAGCAGGTTGAGCAAACTCTCTATATGTATTGAAGAAAGTGAAGATGGAATGGTTTCATAAAGATAGTTTAATATTAGTTGAATACATCTTCTTTGTAAAGGCAAAGGTAGGTTTAGAAATAATTTAGTATCCATCTCTACTTCTGACTTTTCTTTTCTTTTCAATACTGTATTCATTTTCTCCTTTGTTAATTCCTTCAAGTACAGTTCATCCTCTAAAAAGGTCTCGCTAAAATACTGGAATCGCTCATGAACTAAAGGATTTTCACTTTTCAAAAAAGGAAGAACAGTATTTCTAAAGCGATTGCGTGTATATTTATTCTCTTCATTACTCGGATCAAAACGAGGCTCTAATCCATTCAGATCACAATATTGTAAAATCTCTTCCTTTGATGCTGTTAAGAGCGGCCTAATAATATAACCATTATGGAATTTCCGCACTGCCTTCATCCCTGCCATTGCTTCACCAGTACTGCCTCTAACCATTCTCATTAATATTGTTTCAATTTGATCATCACCATGGTGACCTAAAGCGAGATAATTTGCATTATAAGTATCCATCACTTCTTTATAAAAGTTATAACGATGCTCTCTTGATGCAGCCTGGGAACTTATTTTATTCCTGTTCAAATATGCTGGGATATCAATTTGTTTCGCCTCACAAGGGATATTATATTGATAGCAAAAATCCTTAACAAACAACATTTCTTCTTCTGATTGTTCTGCTCTAAACATGTGATCAACGTGAGCACCGACAATCTTTAGGCTGTATTCCTCCTTTATACTTAAAAAAAGATGTAATAAAGTTAAAGAGTCCGGCCCTCCAGAAACTCCAACTACTACTGTTGAACCTTTTATTATATTTTTCTTTATAAAAAGCTGGAAGTTATGCATTTGACTCCCTCATCTGAATTAAAGATCATTTGACTTTAAAATTTCATATAAATATCCTACCACTTTTTATAAACAGACTGCAAAGAAGAAGTCAATGTTCACATATTCATCATAATTACATTAAATAGTGAAACACATAAAGTGAATACATAATAAAAACACTAACTAATATGACGACCGTCTCAATCAAACCACCATATTTTTTCCGTTTCCTTTTCTGCTTTAACTGCTTACGGCTCATATGACTTTTACTTTGTTTTCCATTATGAATACTGCTTTGCTGTTTCACACTGCTTTTCTTTTTTATCGACTGATGATTGCTATTACTTATAATTCCCAAAAGGTCATTTTTCATTTCTTCTGCACTTATGTATTTCCCTAATATTGCATTTATTAACAACTTCTTGTGTTTTCTTAAAAAAGCATGACTGTTAATAATTTCAATTAATTGATTTCTTCCTTCCATCCCATTAGTCTTTTTTGGAAAGCGCTTAGGATATACCGCATTAATTATAATCATTGCAACAGAGAATAAATCATAAGATGGTTCTGCCTTTCTGCTTCCAAGCCCCCAATATCCACGATCAAAAAATTCCGTAAATTCTTTAACTGATCTTCCTATTTGTGTCGTTCCTCCAACATCAATACATCTGATCTTATGAGGCGGACCAGCAATTAATAAGTTATCCGGCTTTAAATCGCCAAATATCCAGCCTTTTTCATGAAGTTCTTCAAGATTGGATAATAGTTGGATAATTAATACATCAACCCATTCAATTCCTCTCCTTTTTATAAAATCTAAAAATGATTCTCCATTTATATACTCCATAACATAAAATGAGACCATTTTATTATCTCTATTATTCCAATCATCAACATCAAGCAAAGAAGGTCCAAGTGTTGAGCCTTGGACCTTTGAAAAATGTTTTAACACATTTACTTCTGAAGTTATCGCCATACTGTTTTCACTTAACTTAATGGCAGCTTTCCCATTCTTACTATTAGCGAGATATACACTTCCCGTTGCTCCTTGGCCAAGCAATTTCATCACATTATAATGATTTCCATTCCACTTTCCAATAATTGTCGTCCCGACCTTAACGTTAGAAGCTTGATTCATCATAATATTGCTCATCTTCTCTTAAATCATTTCTCAATGAACTTCTATTTTGAAAATCCCGGATGGCATTTCGAATTGCAGGCCCTGTTGGAGTAATGCCCCCTGTTGATAATTTCGGAAAGATGGAAGATAATGAATCAAGTTTTGGTGTCCAATCAAGTACTGTTTCCACTTCATTACTTTTCCCAGGAAATACTGAAACAGAGAATTGATTTGCACCTATTCTTGAATTCAAACTGATTGATAAATCAAGCAATGCTTCTTTAACAGTTGGCAGCTTCGGTTTCATGCTGGCACTTGTATCAACAAGAATTAATATTTCTAAACTTGCTGTTTCCCCCAGTTCATCAACGACTTCCATCACCTCTCCTCTTTTATCAGGAGGTAATTCTTCCATTGATATATTTTTCCCTAAAATTTGCTGCAGCTCTTTATTAACAACACCTTGTAAAGTTTGTGTCATTGCTTTTCTTGTTACCATCTGTACTGTATGTGACAGCTGGTGCGCATAGACAATTTGGTGAACTCCGCCGCCAGACATAGCAATGTTTTCTATTTCCTGAATTGCTTGCTGATCTATTACATTTTCTTCAACAATACCTATTACATTTACAGTTATCCCTTGCTCATATGCTAATGCAGCCATAGCAATGGGGTCTTCACCATGATTTGAACAGCCATCAGTAATTAATAAAATTTGCTTCAAGTGACCTCTTGTCATAATTACCCTCCTAGAGAGAAAGCCGATTTTTTATACATTCTAAACAAGCTAATGTATAAGATGTTTATTACCATCCTCGCCAGAAAGGTTATTATTTATACGATAGAATGAAGGCTTCCTGCTTGAATATTTATTACCTTAACCCGTTCTTTTTTTATCATAGTATTTAGACATTGGAATCGATGCCCATTTCGGCGTATTATGTTCCATTTTTGCAACAACAACTGTCATATCATCTTCAATCTTTCCAGCTCTTGTCCGAATAACCTCCTCCATAATTAAGTCAGCTATTTCTTGCGGGTCGTCTGTTTTAATTTCACTTATTTTTCTCTTCATCCATACGTCATGATTTTCTACATGCTTTGGCCCTTCAAAAATTCCATCACTCATCATAATTAGTAAATCACCCGCTTTTAACTGCTGGCCTACTACATCAACATCAAAATCATCAATGATACCAATCGGGAGATTATTAGACTGGACTTTTAAAATTTTATCGCCGCGCTTTACAAAGCTTGGAGTAGAACCAACTTTAATAAATTTGCAGTTTCCGTCCTGTAAATCTACAATGGCTAAATCCAATGTAGAGAAGATCTCATCTGTTGTTCTCAACGATAAAATAGAGTTAATCGTTTTGATCGCAACTTTTTCTTCAATCCCGGATTGCAGTATTTTCTGTAAAAGCTTAATCGTTTCTTTACTTTCAAAATGTGCCCTTTCCCCATTGCCCATCCCATCACTAATCGCAACAGCATATTTGCCGGCACCAAGCTCCATTGTTGAGAAGCTGTCACCTGAAACAAGTCCTCCTCCTTTAGCTGCATGAGCAACACCAGTATCAATTCTAAACGCCTTGGAAGAACCAAAGGAAACATGACAGTATCCATTTGGATAATTCGCACATTCCTCATGTTTTACGATGATTGATTCTTCAAGAATATCTGAAAGCATCGGAGCAATTATTTTTTCACATTCCCCGTGTCCCTCACAATATGGAATGCTCATTTCAATGTCTACATTCCCTTGCTCAAGACTATATATATCAACATGAATAATCTCGATACCAAAGTTTTGCAGCGCATCTAAAATCTGTTCCTCTTGTACAAAATGATTTTCTCTTTCCCGTCTAATCTCTTTTGAAAAATCCGCCATTACTTCAGAAACGCCGAGTAATTGCTCTGCTACAAGCCTTCTGCTTTCCTGAACATCTTGTTTTAACTTCTGACTTGCAGTGAAATAATTAATTTCCTCCTCAATTGATTCTTCTACACGCTTGGATTTTGAACAATGTCTTTCAAAGTCTTTTTTCAGTTTTAGATTATATTGATACGTATTTTCCTTTGTTTCCTTCATAATTCTCTGCATATAGTCATATGTTGTATCAAAGTTATCAACCCAGCATTTTTCTTTTTTGAAACAATTCTGACAAGTACTTTCCGTAATATTACTAAGAAACAGATCTGTCTCACGTTCTTCATCACTGCCCTCTTTCTTCTCATAGAATGTTGTAAAGCTTTCAGATAAAGCTTTAAATACTTGTGAAAATTGATCAACGCGATATGCTGTTACATCACGAACCTTCCTTACATACTGCTGCTGTTCCTGTGCATGCTCATTCGTTCCTGGAATATGTCTTGCTAAACTAGCAGTAATCGCTTTCGGTGTTAGGATGAATAAAAGAATCGCAATCATCGATTCAATTAAAATTGTCATTAATTCAGCAGAGCCTTCTCCATATAAGGAGATTAATACTGAGCCTAACAGCAACCCAATTGCTGCCCCAACTTTCTGCCCTTCCTTTAAAAGGCCGCCTAGTAATCCTGAAAAAGCAAGGAGGCTCATCTGATAAAGATTGCCGACATTAGCAAGGCTCAGAATTAAACCGGTTACAACTCCAACCGTACAGCCAATACTTGAACCTCCAACAAAGGCAAAGAGAAGAACAAGATAGCGGGACATAATATGTTCTGCCTGAAGATTGAAATAACTAATACCTACTAAACCTGTCATAACAGAGGCTAATAAAATCATGATGCAAATGATTTCTTCAATTTTTAAAGATTGGCGGTATTTCCTTGCAGAAATAAGTGGAATGCTTTGCAAGAAAATTAGCGTTAAAATAAAAGCAAGTCCTGCTTCAACACCAGTCATCATATAATCGTAAACTGTCACTTCTGTGCTAGTCATGTAAGAAAACATTATTCTCGAAATTGCCATTGAAGAAAAAACAGTGAAAGGGAGATTTTTAAGTTTATCTTTAAAGAAATGGGATATTATTCTATTAACGATAAGAAAAAGAATGATTGAGGTCATAATCAGTAAGGAAGCTTCTATTGAGACTGTTAATCCGCCTGCTATTAAAGAAAGAGCCGCAAAGAAAGCCTTGTCCTTTTTCATTAGAAAGACGGCTCCAAAGAATGGCAAGGCAAATGGCAATATTTCTGTTAAAATAACTGCTCGTCCTAATAAGATTCCGATTAATACATAAATTAACCCTTTATGCAAAAGGAGTAACTGTAATCTTGATGAAAAACGGTGAAAGAAACGACTGAAAAACTGCTGTGTCGCCATGTTCAATTCAGAGATAGGCTCCATTAATCTTCTCTCGATTTTTTCCATTTTTCATTCCCCCACTTAAATCATGTTGCTAGTTATTATAACGAATGATTTTAGGAATTTTTGTCAAACGGACAGGGCTATAACTAAAAACAGTTCGACGGTTTTTGAAGAATATGACAAATACTAAGATTATTATTTATTTCCTAAGTTATTTTCGGCAATCTTTTTATATATATAAAAAGATTATGTCAAAACAACAAAAAAGGCTGGTTTCATAAAAATGAAACCAGCCTTTTTATCATGATGACCCGTACGGGATTCGAACCCGTGTTACCGCCGTGAAAGGGCGGTGTCTTAACCGCTTGACCAACGGGCCAAAAATATTTTGAGATTGGCAAAAATACCAATCTCTTTTGATAGCGGCAGAGGGGATCGAACCCCCGACCTCACGGGTATGAACCGTACGCTCTAGCCAGCTGAGCTACGCCGCCATAATAAGAATATGTCTAGAAGACACAATTTATATAATACATACATATTTATCTTACGTCAACAATTATTTATATAGATTAATAAATAAAATATTATTCTGTTCCTGGATTAAGGATACTCATGAATTTAGCCTATAATTTACATAAAGAAAAAGGCAACCTAAAATAACATCTTAGGAAAGCCTTTTAAAATTTTATATTCTCATAGCAGCAAGCTTAACCTCTTCTTGCGCCACGACCTCCACGCTTTGATTCTGTATTGCGTTTCAGTGATGATAAGCGATCTTCACTATCTTTTAAGAAACGGCTCATCTTTTGCTCAAAGTTCTCTTTGTTTCGGAAGTCATTAGCTCTCGGTCTTGAGCGGTCTGTATTTCTTGGACGCTCTGTACTTCTTGGACGTTCAGATCGTTCTGGACGATCTATAGCCTTTTTGATGGAAAGTCCAATTTTACCATCTTTTTCGTTAATGACTTTAACAGTTACTTCATCTCCAACTTTAAGATGCTCATTAATGTCCTTAACATAGTTATCAGCTACCTCACTAATATGAACGAGTCCTGTTGAGCCTCCTGGTAGCTCCACGAAAGCGCCAAAATTAGTAATACCTGTTACTTTACCCTGTAACTTGCTGCCAATTTCAATCGACATAAAAATACTGCTCCTCCTTAAACATTTAAAAAGTCATTCTTTAAAAGTCATACAGTCTTTGCTTTATTATACATAAATAAAAATTATAGTGTCAAACAAAGCTAATTTTCATCCGGAATATTAAAAATAATTTCATTCTCATTAGATAGGAAATAGTCTCTGCGTGCGATCTTAGCAATATATTCATCGTCATTAAGTTTGACAATTTCCTCATTCAAAATTTTCTCTTCTTTTTTCAGTTTCTTTAATTGATCTGCCAGTACTTCCTGTTCCTTAGCCTTTTCCTCTATAGCACCTGATTGGGAAAATAAAGTAGACAAAATAAATATAGATGAAGATACAATAAGAACGGCGAATATTGTTAGCCTTCTCATTAAACCTTTTTTACGTCTGTTGAGAGCTTCTTGGTTTCTCTCCTGCTGCATTACATACTGTGACTCAAGCTTGGCAACTTTCTTCTTTTTTTCAATCCCCATCTATATTGTCCCTCCCTACTTTCTAAATCTTTGCTTCCACCGTGAAAGTATGTTAGTAAGCTTATTCTTTATATTATCAAAAAATCCTTTAATATTATGACTAGTTGTTGTAAAAATATTTCTAATTTTTAATGGAATCATTTTTGAAATTAATTTCAAAATCCAATGAACAGGTGTCAATAGAATTTTGATTAATGAATATACAAATTTTAAAATCCATTTTATTAAGCTCCAAAAAAAGCCTAACAATCCTAATATTATTGTAATTATCAAATTAAGTAATCCTACAAAAGGCCTAATAATTAATAATTTTCCAAGTCCAATAATAGAATCATAAACTACTAATACAGCATGTATAAGAATCTCTAATACTTTTAAATAGAGACCTTTCAGCAAACTTTGGTATGTTGCATATCCACAGACTAAAGCAAGGAAGAGGTAAACTCTTAACTCGCCTTCATTGACGAGCAGCAGTAAATAAAACAAGATGAGGCCTTGTACAATCCAAAACAAAAGGTCATTAATAAATACAAACCATCTTGCCCTGGTAGGCCGCTTTAAGAAGCGGCCATGTGTATCAAGGGCTAAGCCGATCCATCCTCCCATGCCTACCATCGCAAGCATCGTATAGAATTGTGTCGTAAGCGTCATTTAAATAACTTGCCAAAGAAACCTTTAGCCTTCTCCCCATTTTGTTCATCTAAATAAATGAGATCGTAAATCCGCCCCTTAATCGAAACAATCCCCTTATCAACATCTAAATTCTTCATTTGTAAATTTTGACCGCGAATCGCTAAAGCACCCATTACCGTATCTAATAGAAATTCCTCGTTATCAAAGCTTTCAACTTGCTTTACCCCAGTAATCTCCAATAATTTACGACCCCTCATAATGACATCATGTTCCTGTACTGTGCTTTTATTTACGGTCGAATTATTATCATAATATTGACTCATCATTAACCCCCGCATTCTTGTTAAGGATTTATCTTTTAAATATGTATGAAACAAAAATGCGGTTTAGAACGAGCCCTGTTTAACTAGATTTCATATTATGGGGTTATACTATTTATTAAATTTCCTCAGCAATTCTTTCTTCGCTCACAATAGTATATAGATTCGCCGCATCTTCTTTTCTTGTTGTGTCTTTTAAATCTTCAATGCGAACGGTAACTAATTTTTGTCCAAAACGAATAAGAAGTTCATCTCCAATTTTCACACTCGAACTAGCCTTAGCTGTTAATCCATTAATTGTTATTCTTCCTTGATCTGCAATTTCTTTTGCTAATGTTCGTCTTTTTATAAGTCTGGAAACCTTTAAAAATTTATCTAATCTCATTTATTTTTCTCCTTTTTTTGCTTCATCCCAGTATTTATCCATCTCATCAAGTGTCATTTCTGTTAAAGATTTATTTATTTCCCTTGCTCTTTCTTCAATAAACATAAATCTCTCATAAAACTTTAAATTTGTAGAAAGAAGTGCTTCCTCTGGCTCAATTTTATAAAAACGGCCAATATTAACAATTGCAAACAGCAAGTCACCAAATTCTTTTAAAATAAACTGTTCATTATTATTTCCAATTTCCATTTTCAATTCATTTAGCTCTTCTTCTACCTTTACCCAGGCTTCGTCTACATTAGGCCAATCAAATCCAACTTTTGCAGCCTTTTTTTGCAGCTGGTAAGCTCTGGACAATGCAGGGAGAGCCTTACTTACTGAGTCTAATAATGATTGATGTTCAGCTAATTTTCCTTCTTCTTCCTTTATTTTCTCCCAATTTATTAAAACTTCTTCTGTATTTTCAACAGATATTTCTCCAAAAACATGAGGGTGCCTGCGTATCATTTTTTCTGTTACACTCCGTATAACATCTTCCATTGAGAAGATCCCTTCGTCCTCACCTATTTGAGCATGAAGAACAACTTGTAATAACACATCTCCAAGCTCTTCAATCATATTATCAAAGTCTTCTTTATCAATTGCATCAATCAGTTCATAACACTCTTCAATTAAATATTTCTTTAATGACTCATGTGTTTGTTTCTGGTCCCAAGGACATCCATTCGGACCCCTTAGTTCAGCAATTACATGACGGAATGATGCAAACTGATGATGTAAAAGTGACTGGTCGCTAACCGGTGGAATATAAACGCTTGTTAAATTATTAACAGATGTCACTCTGTCTAATTCATATAATGGAACTTTTGTCAGCTTTTGCTCTTTGCTGCCTGCAGCTGTCACTACTGTTACTTCATATTCATCGGGAAGCTGTTCCATAAGTGTCAATTTTACATCTGATGCTACAAACTGATCATACACTTGGGTAATTACGATATGTCCATTTAATTGAAGGCTCTCACTGCTTAATGTTAGTGCATCAAGAAGTTGAAAGCCTTCAATTGGATCAATCTCAAGGGCCCCAAAAGTAGCATCGAGGAAGCTCTGGCCTCCTACAATTTCAATTTCAAAGCCCTTTTCTCTTCCCTCATTAAGCAAAAGCTGTACTGTTTGTTCAGCTACGAGAGGATGACCTGGTACGGCATAAATAATATCTTTCGTAAGAGCTTCCTCATAAAGCCGATTCACAATTTCTGTATAAACAGCTTCAAATCCATTATTTTTCATATACACTTCATCAAATGATGTGTAAGAAGTTATTTCTGATGAAAGCTCATTGAAAACAGGGTGTTCAGCTGTTCTTAAGAATAAATGTTCTGCTGTTGTTATTAGCCGATAAATCCCAAGAGGAAGCTGATTTATATCACCTGCACCAAGACCAATAACAGTAATTTTTTTAGCCATTCAAGTACCTCACTTTTGTAATTTAAGTAATTTCATAACTTTATTTCCAAATGGTATTAATTTTAGCTCATTTTCTGTAAATACTTGCAGTTTTATAATGCTAAATACGTACACGAGACCACCAATCAGCACACTTGTTAAGGAAAGAAAGGTTGCTTTAGGTCGAAAACGCTCAAATATGAAAGGTTCAATTACATTTTGAAAAAGGAATAAAGCTGCGATCATAAAAAATGCTGATAAAATAATCTTCAAGAAAACAGATATGTTTATTAATTGATACTTAAGTTTCCTCAAGTAAATTAAGTTCAGTAAAGCAACAATCAAATATGCAATAACAGTAGAAATCGCTGCACCTGACGTTCCAAATTTTTGGATCAGCATTATATTAACTATATATTTTACTAAAAGCGCAATAAAAATAGACAATGCTGGAAATACTGTATGTCCAAGTCCTTGCAATATCGCAATCACTGTTAGTGAAAGTGAAGTAAATAAGATAGAAATCGTTAATATCATTAACACATCAGAGCCTAGCTGATTTCTAAAAAGCATGGTATTAACCTGTTTAATAATGAACATTAATCCAAAAGTTGCACCAACTCCGACGACAAAACATATTTTTAACGTATATTTTATCTCTTTCGAAATTAAATTCTCATTCCCCATCTTCTTTGCATTCGATATGGACGGTACGATTGATAAAGCGATAGATGTTGCCACAACTGTTCCCAGCTGAATAAGCGGTTGACCTCTATCATAAATGCCTTTTGTCATTTTGGCACTATTTTCATCCAGCCCATTCAGAATGAGGAGGGAATATAAATTAAAAGAGTCAATCAGCTGAATAAATAATAATAGCAAGCTGCTAAAACCAATTGTTAAACTATATTTAATTAGTTTCCATATAACCCCTTTAGCCTTAAGCTGTCCACTTAAATTCCACCTAAAAGATATTTTCCTATTTTCCTTCACCCAAAATTTTATCAGTATAATAAGTGCGGCAATAATACCAACTACAGAACCAAAAAAAGCACCTTCTCCTGCTTCATATAAAGTATACCCATTATGAATAAGGAAATAAGATACGAGAAGGATAGCGCCTACTCGTACTGCCTGTTCAGTCACCTGGGAGAAGGCTGTCGGCTCCATCTGCTCAACACCTTGAAAATACCCCCTGAAAAAAGAGGTGAAAGGAATGAGCAAAAAGGAGAATGCTGTCACTTGAATAAGCTTTTTAAGCTCCAAATCCCCCATTAAATATGCGATCGCTTCAGCGTTTATATATAAAGCTAGAAAAAGAAATATGCCGACTCCAAGAAGAAATAACAATGTAATCGTCAGTACTTTTTCTTTTATCGCCTTACCATGTTCATTATAATCACTCATCACTTTAGATATGATGACGGGAAATCCTGCAGTCGATAACATAACAGCAATTCCATATAGCGGATAGATTTGCTGATAAATATAAAAACCAATATCTCCGACTATATTTTGATATGGAACCCGGTAAACAGCACTTAAAATTTTTATAAAAAGGGCTGCCATTGTTAAAATCAAAGCGCCTTTTATTATCTCACCATTCGTTCGTTTCGGAATTTCCATTTACCTAGTCCCCTTCCGAAAATTATTATAGCAGATAAAAAACACAAGTGCTGTGAATGTTCTGAACTATATATGTAATTTAGTTTTCCAAGAATATTTAATAAAAACCCAGTCTGGTGCACGATTTTTGGCTCATTTAGCCTAAATTTATAAAAGGAGAGAGAAAAGCGAGCTTTTCTTCTTCCTTTTATAAATTTAGGCTCCTTTCAGCTTCAGCTGAAAGGCATTTGCAAGCAAGCTTGCAAATGAAATGAGCCAAAAATCAACTTAGTATGGCAATAAATTCATGTTTAGAAACAGCAATTTTGTTTAAATAACTCCTGTAAAAAAAATGAAGTAACATACATATATATGCCTATTTATATATTTTTTTGTAATATAAGTCCAAAATGAAGATTTAGCAGTAATCACTTATCCTGGAAAAACAAAATATATCAATTATTCAACAAAGTTCATCATTCACATAAAAACAAAAAAGAAGACAGCATTCGCCGCCTTCTTCCAACAAATAATATAAGAATGATTACTGCTCCATTTGGCGGGCTAAAAATCCTGCAGCTGTTTCAGCTGACTTATGCTCAACCTCACCAATTGATTGATCCTTAGAAAAGATAATGACAGCTCCAATCGGGTCACCATTTGCAACAATCGGTCCGATTGCATACGATTGAATCCCTTCATCTATTCCATCGATAAGCTGAATATTTCCATTCTCTGCTTGTAAATGTGAATTGCGTTCTTCCATTACTTTTTCAACAGCATCACTTATACTTTTGTTCAAATAATCTTTTTTAGAGCCTCCAGAAACCGCAATGAACACATCACGATCACAAATTAGAACAGGATGTCCTAAGCTGTCATACAGTGCATCTGCATATTCCTTTGAAAAATCACTTAATTCGCTAATCGGTGAATATTTTTTCAGTATAACTTCACCATCACGATCAACGAAAATTTCCAAAGGATCTCCTTCACGGATTCGAAGTGTCCTTCTAATTTCCTTAGGTATAACTACTCGACCTAAATCATCAATACGACGAACAATACCAGTTGCTTTCATCTTATGTTGCCTCACTTTCATCTGATGATAGGATTAAAAGGTGATCGTTTAAGTTCCTAATTATGTAACAATCACCATTTGTTGAAATTAGTATCCTTCACAATAGACGTAATATACACGATGAAAGCATTTTTTTACTTTTTACATAATAATGACTTTATCAGCCTTGCCAAGAAAATCTTTATATAAACGTTAATTCATTGAAATTTCTTCTTTTTTTGTTCCTGCTAATCCATTTAGCAGTTCCAATATAATGACTAATAATTCATCTGATTTTTTATTTTTTGTCTCAATTGTTATTTTTAATCGATTTCCATCCATACCCAAACCAATAATTTTATTAAATTTATTACTTAATTGGAATAATTTATGACCATCAATAAAATTACTTGCATGCTCATTAATAAGTAAAGTAATAGCAACTTTATCTTGTTTAATTTGTTCCACTTTCTCTTGCATCGCAAATACTTTGATTTTAGCAATTTTTAATAATAGCTCTACCTCTTTCGGATATTCTCCAAAACGGTCAATCATCTCTTCCTGTAATTCTTCAAGATCTTCCAGGCTCGTAATAGCTTTAAAGCGTTTATACATATCAATCTTCTGACGGCCATCAGAAATATAATCCTGAGGGATATATGCATCAACTTCTAAATCAATTTCCACTTCAAATGGTTTTTCAGCTGCTTTATCACCCTGTCTTTCTTCAATTGCCTCTTTTAACATTTGAGAGTATAAATCAAAGCCGACTGAATCGATAAATCCATGCTGCTGGGCACCTAATAAATTACCAGCACCCCTTATTGATAAATCGCGCATCGCAATTTTAAAACCTGACCCAAGCTCTGTAAATTCTTTAATTGCCTGGAGACGCTTCTCGGCAACCTCAGTTAGTACTTTATCTTTACGATAAGTGAAATAAGCATACGCAATTCTGTTAGAACGACCGACACGTCCTCTAAGCTGATACAGCTGTGAAAGTCCCATTCTGTCTGCATCATTAACAATCAACGTATTCACATTAGGAATATCAACACCAGTTTCAATAATTGTTGTACTGACAAGAACATCGAACTCTCCTTCAAGGAAGTTCAGCATTGCCGTTTCAAGTTCATTTTCTGTCATTCTGCCATGCGCATAGGTTATCCTCGCATCTGGTACGAGCATTGAAATTTCCTCAGCCTTACGCTCAATATCTTCCACGCGATTATATAAGAAATAAACCTGTCCCCCGCGGGCAAGCTCCCGTTCAATCGCTTCCTTGATAAGCGCACCATTGTATTCAACAACATAGGTTTGTACTGGGAACCTATTTTCAGGTGGTGTTTCTATAACTGATAAATCACGTACACCAAGCATAGACATATGGAGTGTTCTTGGAATTGGTGTTGCTGTCAATGTTAGTACATCAATATTTGCTTTTAATTGTTTGATCTTTTCTTTATGTGTCACACCGAAACGCTGTTCTTCATCAATAATTAATAACCCTAAGTCTTTATACTTTATATCTTTTGATAAGAGGCGATGAGTACCTATTACCATATCAACAGTACCGTTTGCTAGGCCCTTTAGCGTCTCATTCATCTCTTTTCTCGTTTTAAAGCGGCTTAATAAGCCAATATTCATCGGATAATCCTGAAACCTTTCCCTCACTGTTTCAAAATGCTGCTGGGCAAGGATTGTTGTTGGTACGAGTAAAGCTACCTGCTTGCCTTCTGCTACTGCTTTAAATGCAGCCCGAATAGCTACTTCTGTTTTTCCATATCCAACATCACCGCATAATAAGCGGTCCATTGGCCGCAGGCGTTCCATATCCTTTTTAATTTCATTAATAGAACGGATCTGATCTTCTGTTTCCTGATATGGAAACGATGCTTCAAACTCTCTTTGCATCTCTCCATCAGGTGAAAATGCATACCCCTCACTTGCCTCACGTTCAGCATATAGTTTAATTAGATCGTCAGCGATATCTTGGACAGAAGATTCTACTTTCTTCTTCACTCTGCGCCAATCATTGCCGCCAAGTTTATAAATCTTCGGCTCTTTCCCTTCAGAACCGACAAATTTTTGGACTTGATCAATTTGCTCAACTGGAACATACAGCTGATCGCTGCCTTGATATTTAATATTTAAATAGTCTTTATGAACACCGTTTATTTCAAGTGTCTCAATTCCTAAATACTTCCCTATTCCGTGATTAACATGAACAACATAGTCACCGACTTGAAGTTCTGAATAACTTTTAATTCTTTCAGCATTCGACAGCTTTTGTCTTCTCGCCTGCTTTTTTACTCTCTTTTTAAAGAGCTCTTCTTCTGTAATAATAGCAATCCTTTGCATTGGTAATTCAAAGCCTGTTTGAAGATCGCCTTCTATAATTTGTAGCTTTCCAGCTTGTATGGATTCTCCATTATTTTTAATGTCTGCTTCTATCTCATAATCCTCTAGGACATTTTGCAGCTTCTTTTGCCTCTCTTTATCAACACCGAGAAAAACAACCGCAAATTTCGATTTCACCCAACGTTCAAGCTCTGACTTCAAAACATGCATTTGCCCATGGAAATTTTGCATTTGTTTACATGAGATATTTAAAATATTTTGCGGACTTGTATGTGGTACATGGCGTAAAAAGAGAGATAAATAAATAAGCGGATGCTTCGCTTTGGAAATCACATCTGTGTATGTGTGTGATATTTTCACATCATGAATAATGTGCCCGCTCTCTAATAATCCTGTATACCAGTCTGCTTCTTCTTTTTCAAGCTGATCATACATTTCATGAATCCTACCGACCTCATCAAGTACAACAATTGCTTCTTCTTCAAAATAGTCTAGTAAACTAGCAGGCTTCTCATAAAATAACGATAAATATTTAAACATTTCATGATCAATTTGTCCTTGCTTTAACTTTTCAATATCATGTTGAATATTTTCTAATAATAGCTCTTTCTGTTTATCATCTTTAAATTTCTTTAAACTTGTTGCAAGCCCAGCTTCGACTTTTGTCACACAGCTGTTAATTAACTCTTCTGTAAGAACCAGCTCTGTTGCAGGACCAATTATCACTTCTTTCAGCATATCAATGGAGCGCTGATCGTTAATATCAAAAGAACGAATAGAATCTACTTCCGTATCAAACAATTCAATTCGAATAGGATTTTCCTCTGTAAGCGGATAAATATCAATAATACCACCGCGTAAACTGAACTGTCCGGGTGCCCCAACCATATCAACTCGTTCATAGCCCATAGAAACGAGATCTGTAATATAGTCGTTTAGATTAAGGTCTTCTCCTAATCCAATACGGAGCTTATATTCTCTCCATAGCTCCTTAGGAGGGAGCAGTCTCCTAAGTGCTGCTACTGGCGCAATAACAACTGGACTTCCACCTTCTGTTAAGCTGTTAAGCACTTCCATCCTTTGTGCTCTTAATTCCGGACTAGAGATGGCAAGTTCAGATGCGATTAAATCATTAACGGGATAAAGATACACATTTTCATTCAGTAGACTTGCCATATCTTCATAGACTTTCTGAGCTTGGAACAGATTATGTGTCACGATTAAAAGAGGTTTTTTTGTCTCCTTATATAAAGATGCAATAAAGACTGTTCTAGCCGAGCCTGATAGACCAGCTACAAGCTGCTCTTTTAACCCTTCCTCCAGTCCCGAAATAATTGTTTTAAAATCATCAGTTTCATAAAAATATTGATGTAAACTATGCAAACTTAGCCCTCTTCTCAAAAATAATAGAAATATATAATGAAACTTCTCTACGAGGGTGCCTAAAAGGGGTAAAAGGCGACCCCTTCTAGACATCCTCCTCAAAAACCCCTTTAGGAGAATCCAGTAAAATTAAGGATTTTGTGAAGGGGGTCCTTTCAGCTTTTCAAACTTATTAGGGACTTATCGGACAGCCCCTATTCGTTAAATTTAATATTTTGCGCGATCTTAATTCATCTGACTTAGCTAAGATTAAAGAGATCATTTACAGACAGAGCTCGTAAATGGATAAGTCAAAAATCCATAAGGTTTTAATATGAAACTTTGTTAAAAGTCAGTCATTTAGTGTTGAAATCCTGTATTGAAAATTCAACTGCTGTACAAAACAGAAAAATGCCTTGGTTTTATCCAAAGCGTTGTTACTGTATAAAATTATCATATTGATGAAGATCTGGATTCCTCTCTAAAGCTTCCTGACAATCTTCACAAATTATTTTCACATGTACATCTCCATTTTGTTCATATGAAATCATTTCTTGACGTTCATTATTAGTTAATTGATTAAACCCTAAATGATCACTAGATAAATTAACATGATCAAGGCTTCCTACTTTAACACCGCAGTGTCTGCAATAATAGTGAAGAGCCATTTTATGCCTCCTACAAAGGTTTTAATGCTAGTAGTATGAACCGTTTGCAGATAGGCTATACATTAGGAGTCTAATTAAATTCGTTCATCACTTGATTGAAGTCTGCCGTTAACCATTTCTCACAAGCTTCGGCAGATTGCTTAATTGCACTCTGTATATCTGCTTGTTCTTCTTCTATGAATCGACCAAGAACATAGTCTGTTATAGTCATTCCATTACTTGGTCTATCAATTCCAACCCGGACTCTATTAAATTGCTGTGTACCGAGATGCTGTATCATTGATTTTATTCCGTTATGCCCTCCTGCACTCCCCTTCGTACGAAGACGGATTTTCCCAGTTGGTATATCAAGGTCATCGTAAATAACAACAATCTCATTATCATCTACCTCATAATATTCCATAAGCGGACGTATACATTCACCAGATAAATTCATATATGTTAGTGGTTTTAATAATATGACTTTCTCACCTGAAATATGCCCAATACCATATAAGCCATTAAATTTCGTCCGATCAAGCGGGATATTTAAACGATCAGAAAGTTGATCAACAGCCATAAAGCCGACATTATGCCTTGTTGACTCATATTGTTTTCCGGGATTCCCCAAACCGATAATAAGTTTCAACGTATAAACCTCCTTCGTGACTCCAACATTATTTAACGATCGTCACAAAGTCTTTTTTAAAAATTTCCACCTTATAACAATATCATAATTTCCAAAGTTTTGCATATATAAGTATGAATTAATTACCATACTTACTTTTAATTCTTCTTTATTCTCATTTGCTCAGAGAGGATGTGCCTGTGTATTATTCACGATAAAAAAAACTGTCTCATAAGCTCATACTTTCAGCAATAATATATACATAAATTAGCTGAAAGTATGATACTCATATGTAGAGACAGCTCCCTTTTAATTATATTAAACGAGTTCCTTAACCTTCTTGATTCGTTGGTTCACCTGGCTCTTGTTCTTCACCACTGTCAATTTCCTTTTCCTGCTGTGGCGGAAGAATAGAGGCGATTACTTGCTCCTCATCTTGTACAAGTGAGTAATTTCCGCTGCTGGAAATATCCTTTACCGAAATCACTTCATTGACGCCTAAATTAGAGACATCAACATCAATTGTTTGAGGAATATCACCAGGCTTTGCCTTCACCAAAATCTGGTGGAGTGACTGCTGCAGAACTCCTCCGTCTTTTACCCCTTGTGATGTACCGATGAGATTAACAGGTACTTCTACTTCTACTTCAGATTGCATATCTACAATTTGAAAGTCAGCATGTACAAGCTGATTTCTGATCGGGTCCATCTGATAATCACTTAGCATAACAGGGTGTGAAGCATCTCCTACATGCAACTGTAAAATTGCATTTCTGCCTTCATCTCTAAGCTTTTTAAGTAATTCTCCTGCATCTAAAGAAACAGACTTACTCTCTGTCTCTTTCCCGTATACAACCGCCGGGATCTGTCCTTGCTCTCTGATTCTTCTCTTTGCAGAACTAGTAAATTCAGTTCTTTCTTGCGCTTGTAAAGTTGTCATGCCCGCACCTTCCTAACAATTATTTATTCATATATTTTGTAAATATATAAATACCCTAACGTTAAAACAGTCTAAACATGATTTCACATTTTATTCAAAAAGAGTACTAACAGATTGCTTCTCATGTACTCGAATAATCGCCTCTCCTAATAAAGGTCCAACAGAAAGCTCAACTAACTTGTCGATTTTCTTTTCTTCTGGAAGTGCAATTGAATTTGTAATAACAAGTTCTTTAATTTTTGAATTTTGAATTCTTTCAATTGCAGGACCTGAAAGGACAGGGTGTGTACAACAAGCATACACTTCACGAGCACCATTTTCAACTAATGCGTTTGCAGCAAGTGTAATTGTACCGGCTGTATCGATAATATCATCAATTAAGATAGCCGTTTTACCTTCAATATTGCCAACGATATTCATTACTTCCGCTACATTTGGTCTTGGTCTGCGCTTATCAATAATCGCAATGGGTGCTTTTAATTTATCCGCAAGTTTACGTGCACGTGTTACTCCACCATGATCTGGAGAAACAATAACGATATCATCTAAATTTTTATTATTAAAATACGTACCTAAAATCGGTACTCCCATTAAATGATCGATTGGAATATCGAAGAATCCTTGAATTTGCGGAGCATGCAGATCAAGCGTGATCATTCTTGTTGCACCAGCAGTTTCAAGTAAATTAGCAACAAGCTTAGCTGTAATTGGTTCACGAGCACGTGCTTTACGGTCTTGACGAGCATATCCATAATAAGGCATAACAATATTAATTGTCTTCGCTGATGCACGTTTTAGAGCATCAATCATAATTAATAATTCCATAATATGCTCATTTACAGGGCCACTCGTTGATTGAACGATATACACATCACAGCCACGGATACTTTCCTCAATATTGATTTGAATTTCTCCATCACTGAAACGAGTAACACAGCTTTTACCTAAGTCTGTACCAATGACATCTGCAATTTCCTTTGCAAGAGTCGGATTAGAGTTTAATGAGAATATTTTTAAATTTGAATCACCATAGCGATTAGGCATAATAAAAGGAAAACCTCCATTAGGAATTTTTATTCATTTTTAAACGAGATACATAGCCTTCTTTATTAACTTGTCTAGCTCTTGCGACAGAAAGTGCTTCACTTGGAACATCATCTGTAACAGTAGAGCCAGCTGCAACATATGCTCCTTTACCAATCGTAACTGGAGCAATTAAGTTAGAATTACAGCCAATAAAAGCACCGTCTTCAATCTTTGTTAAAAACTTATGTTTACCATCATAGTTCACAGTAATCGAACCACAGCCAAGATTTACATCCCTTCCAACTTCTGCATCGCCAATATAGCTTAGATGCGATGCTTTACTTCCTTCTCCCATTGTTGATTTCTTAATCTCTACAAAGTTTCCAACTTTTACTTTGTCAGAAATGACAGATAGTGGTCTTATATGAGCAAAAGGTCCGATTGCTACATTATTCCCAATTTCACTATCATGTGAAACTGATTGACGAATTGTTGTACCATTCAGTATTTTACAATCTTTAATTTCTGTATGGGGACCAATCGTACAATTGCTTCCAATTTCTGTTTCACCCATAATCATTGTCCCGGGATAAATAACCGTATCCTCACCAATCACTGCATCGGCAGATATGTAAGTGCTGTCTGGATCAATTAAGCTGACACCGTTTTTCATATGGAGCTTGTTAATTCTTTCTCTCATAATTTTCTCAGCTTGTGACAAAGCTATTCGGTCATTAACACCTAAAGTTTCATCGAAGGAGTTTGTTTGATAAGCAGAAACCGTTTCCCCTTCATTTTTTAAGATTTCAATGACGTCAGGCAAATAGTATTCACTCTGGACATTATCATTAGATACTTTTTTAAGTGCCTTAAATAATTCCTTATTATCAAAGCAATATGTACCTGTGTTAATTTCCGTCAGCTGCAATTCATCTGCATTCGCATCCTTATGTTCTACTATTTTCTTTACAGAGCCATCTGCTCTAACGATTCTCCCATATCCTGTTGGATCATCGGCCTTTGCAGTCAAAATAGTAGCTTTTGCATTTGTTTCTTTATGATGCTTTAGCAAAGCAGACATCGTATCCGCTGTTATTAGAGGCGTATCACCACATATTACAATCGTTGTTCCATCTAAATTTTCTAAAGCAGCACCCGCTTGCATAACTGCATGTGCTGTTCCTAACTGCTCCGTTTGCAGGGCATACTCACAGTTCTCACCAAGCTCAGCTTTCACCTTTTCTGCACCATGCCCTACTACTGCTACAATTTTATCAATAGATAACTGTGAAATTTGATCAATAACATGCTGGACCATAGGCTTCCCACAAACTGGATGCAACACTTTATAAAGGGATGACCTCATTCTAGTACCACGTCCAGCAGCAAGTATTACTGCATAGCGCTTATCCATATATTAGCCTCCATTTTCATAAAAAATTAAGAAAATCCTCATTATTCAAAGTATATAATTAACTGGATAAAGAAATAATGCTAAAGGAGAAGTTAAAGTTGTATAGATTGATTCCTATCTTTCAATTAGGGAATATATTAACATTCACACAGCTCTATTTCCCTTTCTTTCATACAAAATATATATCAAATAACGACCTATTTCAAGGATACAACAGAAAGTTAGGCATATTTATAATTTTAACACATGTCAGCACAATATTTGTGCATAAAAAAAGGAACTTTGCTTGTCCGACAAAGTCCCTCTTTCATCATATTTTATGAAGCTCCTGCTTCTTCAAATTCAACCTCTAATTCACCCAAACGATGATACTCAGCTAATACAGCATCTTGAATTTTCCCACGAGTACCCGAATTAATAGGGTGTGCAATATCACGGAATTCTCCATCAGGAGTTCTTTTACTTGGCATTGCAACAAAGAGACCGTTATTTCCATCAATTACACGAATATCATGTACAACAAATTCATGATCAAGTGTAATAGACGCAATTGCTCTCATTCGGCCTTCGGTATTAACGCGGCGTAATCTTACGTCTGTAACTTCCATTATGTTCACCACCTTTTCCCTATATAGAAAACTTAATTAACTAAATTCAACAGGTTTTTCCTTATTCCTGCAAATGTTTAGAAACTTTTTCTAAATTAGGGATACTTAAGGTTGTTTTGTTGTTTTTTTCAATAAAAAAGCCAGACTATTAAATAGTCTGGCTTAGCATTTATTTAATTAACGCGATAACTTCAATTTCAACAAGAGAATCTTTAGGGATACGTGAAACTTCCACACAAGAACGAGCCGGCTTATGTTCTGAAAAGTACTGTGCATACACTTCGTTAAAAGCTACAAAGTCATTAATATCATTTAAAAACACAGTCGTTTTCACAACAGTTTCAAATGAAGCTCCTGCTTCTTCTAAAACAGCCTTTAAGTTAGAAAATACTTGATGTGTCTGCTCTTCAATTCCACCTTGAATCATTTCTCCTTCAGGTGTTAATGGAATTTGACCTGAGCTGTAAAACATATTATTTACGATAATACCTTGTGAGTAAGGACCTATCGCTTGTGGTGCACCATTTGTTTTTACTATTTCCATATTACTCTTCAACTCCTAATTTTGTTTCTTTTTCTTTCATAAAATGGAAGTATGTCCCTTCCTTAACATGGATCTCTTTTTCCCTGACATCCACATCTGTTAATTTTACTAAAGAAATATACTCATCGACCAGTCTTTCTTCTACACCTTCCGATTCAACTAAAACACCTATTCCAGCTACATTTGCACGGAACTCTTCTAACAAGCCGATCATACCGTTTATTGTACCACCAGCCTTCATAAAGTCGTCAATAATTAATACATTCGATCCTTCATTTAAACTTCTTTTCGCTAAAAGCATCGTCTGGATTCTTTTAGATGAACCTGATACATAGTTAATACTGACAGTCGGCCCTTCCGTTACTTTACTGTCTTTTCTTACAATAACAACCGGAACGTCCAATTGGCTGGCTACCGCATAGGCTAATGGAATACCTTTAGTTGCTACTGTCATGACAACATCAATCTTTCTGTCTTTAAATACTGTTGCGAAAAGGCGGCCAATTCTATTTACAATACTTGGACTGCCAAGAATATCTGTTAAATATAAATAGCCTCCAGGTAATAGGCGATCCGACTTAGCAATAAGGTCAACAAGTTCTTCTATAAATAATTTCGCTTCTTCATTACTAACCTGAGGAATAAATTTCACCCCGCCTGCAGCTCCCGGAACTGTCAGCAAAGTACCTATTCCATGTTGTTCAAACGTATCTTTAATAATAGCTAAATCCTCACTAATAGAAGATTTAGCCGATAAATATTTTTCCGAAAAGTATGTTAAAGGGACGAGTTCATGAGGATGATGCAGTAAATAATTTGTCATGTCAACAAGTCGTCCACTCCGACGAAATTTCATGGAATAACCTCCAAAATCCGAATATTATTATAGTAAATATAACTTAATATCCGCCTCTAATCAAGAATGTTTCGTTCGCCTAACATACGCACAGCAAAAACCTGATCGCAAAATCCTCTTAATCCATTGTAAACACGATGCAATCTTGATTCATACTGTACTAATCCAAATACTGTAGGACCACTGCCGCTCATTAATACAGCATCTGCTCCAAATCGCTTCATTTGATCTTTAATATTTGCCACTTCCGGATGCATTTTTAATGTAACACTTTCAAGGACATTACCTAAAAGACCACATATCTTCTCATACTGACCTTTATTTATCGCATCAATCATGCCTCCCACATCTGGATGATCGACTGCATTTAAGTTTAAATTTTTATAAACATCTGCAGTTGATACACCGACTGTCGGCTTTGCAAGCACAACCCAGCAGTGCGGCGGTGGACTTATATGCTGAATAATTTCACCTCTGCCTGTTGCCAAAGCTGTCCCTCCATAAACACAGAAGGATACATCTGAACCTATTTCTGAGCCCAGCTCTGCCAATTCATCTAAGCTCAGCCCTAATTTCCATAATCTATTCAAGCCCCTGAGTGTTGCTGCAGCATCACTGCTTCCACCAGCAAGTCCAGCCGCTACCGGAATAGACTTTGTTATATAGATAGCTACACCTTTTTTTATATTGTATCTTTCCTTCAATATTTTAGCTGCCTGGTAAGCAAGGTTTCGTTGATCATCAGGAACAAAACGATTATGAGAAATAATTTCAATCCGATCGATGCTTAGCTCTCTTATTTCAACTCGATCGGCTAAATCAATCGTTGTCATAATCATCTTTACTTCATGAAATCCATCATCCCTCTTATGTAAAACATCTAATGAAAGATTTATCTTTGCTGGCGCCTTTTCTAAAATCCGCAAATTCTTCACCTACTTTAACGATCTAAAATTGTATCCACATTGTACCATAAAAGCAGATGAAATATAGTTTTTTTCAAAACACCTTTTTATGTATTTTATGTGGATAAAATCTTATCTAAGTACATATACTTTCACGTTGTAGTATGCAATTTTTTTTATGAAACAGTCAAGTTGTTTTAAGAGACAATATTATATTAAGGATTAATATAGCCGAAGCAAAATGCCTCGGCTACGAATATTTTTTCACTCATTATTTTTTAGGTAACTGTGATTGTGCTATTTCAATAGCACGTTTAACCATATTTCCTGCATCCTTTGAACGGATAGCTCCCCATCCGTCTTTTTTAACCGTATCATAAAACCCTAAATCTTTTGCTAATTCATATTTAAAGCTTTCTGACATCATGCTCCGGCGTTTGCTCATAAAAGCGACACTCCCCTTCAAATAATAATAGGCGGTATTTTTATTATTTGAAGGATACGATTAATTTATCCGCTGCCTTATAGATAACACAAAAAGGCAGTAAACCTTATTAGTTTACTGCCCACTAACTGCAACTGAACCTGTTGTACCCTCAAAGAATGTTAATTCCACTGTTTCAGTTAGTACATCTGCATAACTGTAAGATACACGTTCAAATGAATTTTCATCTTGATCTAATTCTATTACAAACACAGATGGATAGGTTTCTGCAAGTACTCCAGAACGTTCAATCGTCTTTCTCCGACCACCATTTGCTTTTAAAGTAAGTCGTCTACCCAGATTTGAATCAAGGGACCTCTTAATATCTAATAAAGTTTTTCCCATTGCATCCACCTCACTAATATAAGTATACAACTTTATGCTATGTAAGTCAAATAAAACTAAAATTATAACAGCGTTAAAACCTTATTGTCAATAAATTATTTTCAACAAAATTCATCATTCCTTGTATATTGTGTTCAATAAATATGTATTTTATGTATGAAACATCGTTTTATTTAAATAGTAATTGTCGAAAGATTCATTTTATTATATTTTATGACGAAGTGAAGGAGCTTTTCCAAAAGCTTAAATTAATATTTTGAAATGGATATTCATTAGTAATTCCCTGTTTTCTAAAGTGTATTTAGATATAATAAAGCATGGAATAATCATGCTTTATTTATAATTGAAAAATAAAAAGCTGCTTATTTTTCATAAGCAGCTTTTTATTCTTCTATTGGTTCTTTTTTATATGGCATTCCTGTCCTTAACAAACCTTTTGTATCGACACCGCCAAGTCCTTTTTCTCGTGTTAAAGTATTCCGCAGCACATCCCAAACATTAATTCTCTCAATAAAAGGAGTAAAACTAATCTTTGCGACGATATAAACAGGGTCTAAAGCATGTATATTCACTCTTGAAGGGGAACTGGCGAAATTTGCTCCAGCACGAATGAGTGATTCAAAATGGGACTGACATGCTCCAGCAAAAATAACAAGTTGGTCTAAGTGAGGAATCTTCCTTCTCGCATTGCGTACGGTTTCAACAAATTGTTTAGAATGCCGATATGCATTTAGATCATTTATATCACCTTTATGCTTTGAATAAGCATCATGCCCTGTCACAACAAGAATATTAGGACGATAGCTTTCCAACAAGTCTATGATGGTATTAGGCATCTCCTTTTCACTCATATGAATCCCATTAACAGGTACACCTATTTTTTCATAAAGTGCTAAACATTTTTGTAAGTAGTGTTTATCACCATCTAAGTGGAGCACTCTTCCAGGAATATAAA
Organism: Metabacillus fastidiosus NBRC 101226; assembly: GCF_001591625.1. GTDB lineage: Bacteria > Bacillota > Bacilli > Bacillales > Bacillaceae > Metabacillus > Metabacillus fastidiosus. Next base: position 15,568 of record NZ_BCVG01000018.1, on the reverse strand, counting down.
AGAAATCCTCTTTGTAATTATAACTTGATGTCGCTACATACTCCTGTTTCTCCCTTAATAGTTCATAATCTTGCCTGAGTAAATATAAAGAGTGTTCCAGCTTTGCGTCCTCTTTCTTCTTTCGGCTATCTCTCTCATTTTGATCAACAATAACTAAATCATCGTATATAGCATCTGCTATTAGCCGTACATCTTCCCCATATAAAATAACGATTCTTTCCCCTGCATCATTTTCTTTTATATCGATAACACGAAATAAGAGATCGCATTTATATGATCTACGACCTACGATATCACCAATCTTCACTTGCATAAGCTTCACTCCACAAAACTGACTTCTGGGATACTGCAAGTAATAATGTATCCTTTTCTAGCCTATGTGAATTTCAGTAATTGGTGATTATGCATTTTATTAAGAATTATTACTTATCTTTGGAGAAGGCTTCATATAAAGCATCGCTTAACCTAGCAAATTCTGCGATAGAGAGCGATTCTCCCCTTCTTCTTCCGTCAATTTCAACAGATGTCAAAGTTTCTTCAATATTTTGTTTAAGCTCTTTGCCGTTCGCTAGAAAATGAACAAGATTATTTAAAATTGTCTTTCGTCTTTGCGCAAAGCTCGCACGAACAATTTCAAAAAAGAATGATTCATTTTTCACTGCTACAATCGGCTCTTCACGTACCAAAAGACGAATGATTGCTGAATCAACATTCGGCTGAGGTACAAAAACCGTTTTTGGAACAGTCATAACTGTTTTTGCTTCTGTGTAATATTGAACCGCTATTGAAAGTGAGCCGTATTCCTTTGTTGATGGCTTAGCAGCAATCCGGTCAGCTACTTCTTTTTGAAGCATGACAACAATTCCTTTTAGAGGAAGCTTCTCTTCTAATAATTTCATAATAATCGGTGTTGTTACATAATAAGGTAAATTAGCAACGACCATTATTTCCTCACAATCAGAAAAATGCTCTGTTATTGCTTTACTCACATCAGCTTCTAATACATCTTCATTAATAATCGTTACATTTTCGTAAGGAGATAATGTATCTTTTAGTATTGGAATAAGTCTTTGATCAATTTCGAATGCTACGACCTTTTTAGCTCTTCTTGCAAGATGTTCTGTTAATGCCCCAATACCAGGGCCGATTTCAATAACTCCTGTACTTTCTGTTACTTCTGCATGGTCTACGATCCGGCTTAATACATTCGGCTCGATTAAAAAGTTTTGCCCAAGGCTCTTTTTAAAGGAAAAACCATACTTCTCTAAAATAGCTTTCGTTCTAACTGGAGTTGCTATATCTTTTATCATTGCGCTTGTTCCTCCTCTAAAATAACATCCATCGCATGTAAAAACTGTTCCTTCGTAATTTGGAACATTTGCAGTCTTTTATGCAATTGCTTCCCATTCGTATAGCCGATTTTTAAGTGAAGTCCAAGCTTCTCTCTTCTTAATTTAGCATCTGTTCCGCCAATTAATCCTGCATTTATTAAATCATCAAATGTAATATCTGATACATAGGCTTCCATTTCTTCTTTAACAGCTTCCAGCGCTTCTTGAATTGCTTTCACCGAAGCATGTTCTACACCAATGCCTTTCCCGTTTTTCGGCCTTGCCTCCTCCTTTGACAGAAATGCATGCTTACAGCCGGCAACTTCATTCGTAATCGTTTTTCTTATCTTTTCCCCCGGGAAGTCCGGATCAGTGAAAATAATAACTCCCCTTGTTTGTTGCGCTAAGCGTATTTGTTCAATAATCCCTTCATCAATTGCTGAACCATTTGTTTCAATTGTATCCGCATCAACAGCCCTTTTAATAGCTGTTGTATCATCTTTTCCTTCAACAACAATAATTTCTTTTATTTTCATCTTTTCCTCCAAATTAATGAAACCTTTATGTATCTTCAATCGTCTATATATTGAAGTAAGATAAACAACCAAAAAATCCACTTTCTACTATATTAAGTGATAACCATTTTGCTTAAATGATAAGAAGATATGAATTTCCAACCGGGTTTGATATACAGCTCCTCTGGTTATAAGCCGTTCTGAATTTGAACACTAAAGGATACCTGCCGTAATGCTTTCCACCCTGATAAGATATTTCACTTTTCTCATTTCATTATAACGCAAAAAAACAGAGGGGCAAAAACCCTCTGCATGAAGATCAATTTATTATTTTTATTTTAACACGTTTATTACCCCAGCGGTATGCCGTAGCTGTATCCGGGACAAACACGTCAATTTTATTCCCTTTTATCGCTCCGCCAGTATCTGAAGCAATAGCATAACCATAGCCTTCTACATGGACTTTTGATCCAAGCGGAATGACACTAGGGTCAACTGCGATTACTTTGGCATTAGGATTTGCTCTTAAGTTTAAACCTGTTCTCGTTGTACCAGAGCACCCATTACAACTCGCTGTATATGCTGTCGCAGTCACATACATTTCTTTCCCACCGGAGGAGGTGCCTCCACGGGATACTTGGGTTGCCTGCTGTTCTACCTTTGTTCCTTGGGCAACGACACGGTCTTTACTATCTTTTAGTTTTTCCATCTTTATAAGTTTTCGGGATACTTCTTTCCCGTTTTCAATAATAACTTCATAATGTTTTTCTTGTTTTCCTTTTTCGCCGGGATCAATAACCTTTTCTTTTCCTTTGGAAATATTATGATCCTTTTTAGTAACTGTATTAAAAGCAATTGGTTCTTCCACAACATCGGTGACTTTTTCTACGCGTGTAACTGTTATTACATCTTTTCCATTTAACTTCTCAGTTAACGCTGGTTCGATTTTGTCCAGGTCGTTTAGCTTTACGTTTTTTTCCTTCAAAAAGTCAGCGACAGTAGTCGAAGTTGTCCAAACTTGTTGCTGTTCCCCACCAACATTTAAAGTGAGTGAAATTGCTTTTTCTATGTTAATTGCCATATTCTTTTTAATTTTTGTATCTAATGATGAACTTACCTTATCATGTTCTGCTATTGCTATTTTTTCTTCTTCGATTAAATCTTTAACTGTTTCAGCTGTTGTCCAAATTGTCCTTCGTTCATTATCTAATGTAATTTCCACAGGTATTGAAGCCTCATATTCAATCTCCATCTGATTTTTGATTTTCGAAGACGGGGATGGTGAAATATGATCCTCTTTTCTTATATCAACCTCATACTCTTCTAATACATCATTTACAGTATCAGCATGTGTGCGTATACTCTGTTGTTCACCGTTTAAGCTCAACTTAACAGTGTCCTTCGTCCCTTCATATGTACCATAAGCAGTACCAGATCCTATGAAAAGTACACCTGCTGCAGTTAGGACATATTTGTTCTTTAACAGCTTTTTAGAAAACAGCTTTTTCATATCATTTAATAAAATGAAAAACGCCTCCTTCTCCTTCGTGGATTATAATAGAGTATATTGCTTTCTGTCAAGCATCTTGGGACTACCCTATTTTTCCAACACAATAATCATTATGCTTAAAAGTATTGGAAAAGTGAAGGATAATTTATCGACAAAGTTACCCTATGAAGGAGATGAGACGTGTAGAACCTTTTGATTTTTATTCCCTTGGTCATAGTAATCACCACAAATTGGTATCGTTTTTTATCACTTTATGCCGAATATTTTCTTTCCATTGTCGGAAGTTTTTTTTGCTATCTCTTCATACGACAAGTTTCTCAATTTTGCTATTTCTTCTGCTACATATTTTACATAACCAGGTTCATTACGCTTTCCTCTAAAAGGATGTGGAGTTAAATATGGACAGTCGGTCTCAATTAACAAACGATCCAGCGGTATTTCCTGGACAACTTCCTTGGGCTTTTTTGCATTTTTAAACGTGACAGGCCCGCCAAACGAAATATAGAAATTCATATCCATACATTGTTTAGCAACTTCTAAGCTGCCTGTAAAACAATGCATAATACCCCCGACTTCACTCGCGCCCTCTTCTTCTAAAATAGCAACAACATCAGCTGTTGCGTCGCGATTATGAATAATAATTGGCAACTTTACTTCCTTTGCCAATGCTATCTGTTTACGAAAAACTTCCTTTTGGATATCCTTTGGTGACTTATTCCAATAGTAATCCAGACCCATCTCACCTATTGCTACCACTTTTGGATGTTCTGATAATTCTCTTATCCATTGTAAATCCTTATCAGTCATATCAATAGCATCAACAGGATGCCAGCCAATTGCAGCATATATAAAATCATATTCTTCTATTAATTCCATTGCACGCTCAATTGTTTCTCTATCAAAGCCTACAACAACAATTTCAGATACCCCTTCGTCAAGAGCTCTTTGAACGACTTCTTCGACATCATTCTCATATTGCAAAGCATTTAAATGTGCATGTGTATCAAACAACATTCCATACAACTCCTTTTGGCTTAATTTTCATCTAATAATTGACAAAACAAATGGGTGTTCTACAAAATGTTACACGTGGAACACCCATTTATATACAATTATTTCACTTGTGATCCGTTCGGAAGACTAGAATCTACTGTCGCAAGTGCCAAATTCCCATCTTTTGAACCTGCAAGAATCATTCCCTGCGATAGTTCACCACGAAGTTTTACTGGTTTTAAATTCGTTACACAGATTACCTTCATTCCTACAAGCTCCTCAGGTTTATAATATTTTGCAATACCTGATACAACTTGTCTCTTTTCATATCCTAAATCAAGCTGAATTTTTAAAAGGCGGTCTGCTTTTTTAATCGGCTCAGCATGAAGAACTTCTGCTACACGAAGTTCGACTTTCATAAAATCATCGATTGTAATCTCTTCTAAAGATTCTTCTTTTTCTACTTTCACTTCTTCTGCTGGTGGTTCTGAACCTTGCATTTGATTTTTTATGTACTCGATTTCTTCTTCTACTTCTAATCTAGGAAAAATCGGAGCTTCTTTACATACTTTAGCAGATGATAACTGGCCAAAATTTTCAATGCTATTCCAGCTGTGTAGATTTTCGTCATTCACACCTAATTGTTTAAATATTTGCTTCGGTGTTTGTGTCAAAAACGGTTTCAATAATACAGCGGTTATTCTCAAAGATTCCGCAAGATGAGTCATTACAGATGCTAATTTCCCACGATTCTCTTCGTCTTTTGCAAGCACCCAAGGCTGTGTTTCATCTATATATTTATTCGTTCTGCTTATAAATTGCCAAACAGTTGATAACGCAACTGAGAATTCCATTTTTTCCATTGACTCTTCATACTTTTTAATTGTCTCTTCGGATAAGTTTTTCAAGCTGTCATCAAATTCTGTTACTGAGCCGCTATATTCCGGAATGTTACCTTCAAAATATTTCTCAATCATTGCTACTGTTCGATTTAATAAATTACCTAGGTCATTTGCCAAATCAAAATTAACTCGGTCAACAAAACCTTCTGGAGTAAATACTCCATCAGAACCAAATGGAACTTCTCTTAATAAATAATAACGAAGTGCATCTAAACCATAGCGGTCAATTAATGTAACGGGATCAACGACATTTCCTTTTGATTTAGACATTTTTCCGTCTTTCATTAATAACCATCCATGTGCAAATACCTTTTTAGGCAATGGCAAATCTAAAGCCATTAGCATAATTGGCCAATAGATCGTATGGAAACGAACAATTTCCTTACCTACAAGATGAACATCAGCAGGCCAGTATGTTTTATATTTTTCATCATTTTCTGTGCCATATCCTAAAGCTGTTATATAGTTAGAAAGTGCATCAATCCATACATAAATAACATGTTTTGGATCCCCAGGTACTTTTATTCCCCAGTCAAATGTTGTCCTAGATACAGCCAAATCTTCTAAACCTGGCTTAATGAAGTTATTAATCATTTCATTTTTACGAGATTCAGGTTGAATAAATTCTGGATTTTGTTCATAGTATTCCAATAATCGGTCAACATATTTACTCATCTTAAAGAAATATGACTCTTCTTTTACTAGTTCAACCGGATGTCCGCTGTCTGGACTTTTCCCGCCAACAATTTTCCCATTTTCTTTTATCGGATCAACTAACTGAAGTTCTGTGTAATATGTCTCATCAGGAACAGAATACCATCCCTCGTATTCATCTAAGTAAATATCACCTTGTTCTACTAACTGTGTAAAGATCTTCTCTACTACTTCTTTATGTCGATCTTGCGTAGTACGGATAAAATCATCATAAGATATATCCATTTTCTTCCATAAATCCTGGATACCAAAAACAATTTCATCTACATATTGTATTGGTGTCACATTCTTTTCTTCAGCTTTTCTCTGAATTTTTTGTCCATGTTCATCAGTACCTGTCAAATACATAACATTATATCCACGCATCCTTTTATAGCGTGCCATCGCATCTCCCGCAACTGTTGTGTATGCATGTCCAATATGCAGCCTTCCACTTGGGTAATAAATTGGTGTCGTAATATAATATGATTTTTGTTGGTTTTCCACCATAGTGTCCTCCTTTAAAGCAGTTAAGAAAAGCGAAAGCGTCTTAAACAGCCCTTGGCAAGAACCCAAAGCGGCTAGAGAGACGCTTGCTTTATAAAAAAGCCCTCGCCCTAAAGGACGAGAGCGCTTTTACGAAACTATTATATTGTTTAAAATCTAATGAAATAATACTTTTTCAACATTATTATTTATAATTTCTATGATACCATCTTAACCCTTAATATCAAGAAAATATACATAAACAAATTGCTTTTCTTTTAGAAAGAAATACTATAATCAGATTGTTTTTTATCATTCAAGTTAAAATAGTTCTATTGGAATATACAGATATTTGAACTATTTAAATTTTGTCGAATATATTGTATAATAAGAATCAGAAATATTTCAAAAAAAAGTAATTAAATGTTTTTAAATTTCCTTTTTATGAATTTAATGGTAAATATTCATCTACTAATAGATACTTCAATCCCTTTATCTATCAATCTTTTTACTATTTTTCAAATTTTCTTCAAAAAAATGATTGACGTTTATTGGAAACACTGATATTCTAATAGAGCAAGCAGTTTTTGTCGAATCTTGACTTATATTGACGAAGTTTGAAATTAAAAATAGAGATATTTTTTTTATATTGAGAGGAGAAAGAATTATGAAATCTACTGGAATTGTACGTAAAGTTGACGAGTTAGGCCGTGTCGTTATTCCTATTGAATTACGCCGTACTTTAGGTATTGCTGAGAAAGATGCATTAGAAATTTATGTTGATGATGAAAGAATCATCTTAAAAAAATATAAACCTAATATGACTTGCCAAGTAACTGGTGAAGTATCTGATGATAATTTCACACTTGGTAATGGTAAACTTGTACTTAGCCGTGAAGGTGCAGAACAAATCCTTGCTGAAATTCAAAGTCAATTAGTTGAAAAATAAAAATGCCCCCATTACAGGGGCATTTTTATTTTTCATTAATATGATATGCTTGATAAACATCTCTTTTTGCCATTTCACGATCTACTGCAACTTGTTTAATAGCATCTTTTGCTTTTAATCCATTTTCTATATAATGTTCTACATGTTCTGCTAATCCCAATGTATTCCACCATATATTGTCTGGATCCTCTATTTCCTCATTAGTATTTCCTTCTATTATTATACAAAATTCTCCACGGATTTCATTTTCTTCAGACCACTTTATTACTTCCTCCAGAGTTCCACGAATAAACTCTTCAAATTTCTTCGTTAACTCCCTTGATAGACAGATCATCCTATTACCAAAGTACTCATACATAAGATTTAATGTATCTTTTAATCTATGCGGGGATTCGTAAAAAATCAATGTGTCCCTCATGCTTTTCAATTGTTCTAATTGTTTTTTCTTTTCTTTCTTATGCCGGTCCAAAAATCCAAAGAAATAAAAAGGCTGCGGACTAATTCCTGATGCTATTAATGCTGTTAATGCAGCATTTGCTCCTGGAAGCGGAATGACTTTTGCATTCAAGCTCAGTACTTGTTTGACCAGCTCACTTCCAGGATCAGAAATTGTCGGCATACCGGCATCACTTACGAGAGCAACTCTTTTACCATCCATCATCATATCAAGGATGCGTGTTCCGCTAACTTCTTTATTATGTTCATGATAACTAAAAACCGGTGTTTCTATTTGAAAATGATTACATAGTTTTCTCGTTTGCCTTGTATCCTCTGCGGCAATGGCATCTACTTCTTTTAAAATATTAAGTGCACGGAATGTTATATCTTCCAAATTACCGATTGGTGTAGGGACTAAATATAATTCACCTTTTTCATTATCATTTATAAAGCTTTTTTGGCTATTCATTTATGTAATCCCTCCTTTCTATTTTTTCTTATATACTTTTCCTTTTCTATCCTGGATAGTTTTTTAAAGGAGTATTCCATTTTCAGTGCTTCACTTTTAGTTTCGAATCTTTCATTATAAAGAAGCTTTACTGGTTTTCTTGCCCTTGTGTATTTAGCTCCTTTTCCAGCATTATGTTTTTCTACTCTTGCTGCCAAGTCAACTGTATATCCAGCATAGTAACTCCCATCCTTACATTCTAATACATAGAAAAAATGATTATTTTTCTCCATATAAAATTTCCTTTATCTCATCTGTATATTCACTATGCTTATTATAAACAAAAAGGGGTTTTAAAATTTTCAAATCTGGCTGGCCATCTTTTATTCCTTCTATTAATAATGTATTTGCTTCCTTTTCCTTATTAGGATGAACAAATTGAACACGCTTTGGTTCAAGTCTATATTTCTTCATTAGTTCAATAATTTCAAGAAAGCGGCCCGGACGATGAACCATTGCAAATTTACCACCTTGACGTAATAATTGGCTGCTAACACGAATAACATCCTCTAAAGTACATAATATCTCATGTCTTGCAATGGCAAAATGTTCATTCTCATTTTTTTTACCTTCCTTTGGTGTAACAAAATAAGGTGGATTACAAGTAACAATATCATATTTACTATGACCTAATTGCTTTGGCATTTCCTTTAAGTCGCCATGAATGATATCAATCTGCCCATCCAATCTATTATAGGCAACACTTCTTGTTGCCATATCATATAGTCTCTTTTGAATTTCCACACCAGTTATTTTACCTTTCGTTCTTGTACTAAGCAGTAATGGAATAATTCCATTCCCTGTACAAAGATCGATAATATTCCCTTTTTGAATCGGCAAATAAGCAAATTTAGACAGTAAAACTGCATCAAGTGAAAAAGCAAATACAGATGGGCTTTGAATAATACGTAAATCTTCAGCTAATAAATAGTCCAGGCGCTCGTCATCCTTTAGCTCAACCATAAACTAATTCTCCTTTTATTTATATATAAAATAGGACTGATCCCTTAAATAAACGGGTCAGTCCTTCCTCATTTTTTATTTAGAAAAGACAAGCAAAATAAGCAGTCTCCCTCTTTACGAATGCTCCCATAATGAACATTGCAAATATGAAAACCTTCTTGATAAAGACGAGCTAAGTTATCATAGCCTTCGCCTATATCAATTAAGCTTTGTTTTTGTTCTTTTTGTTTATCAGTTTTACTACCTTTATTCTCTTTTTCGACTAATGTTGCCAAATCTAGTCTTCGACGTAAATTACCATTTTCAATTTGTAAATGATGGTTCTCTTCCATAAGATCACCCAGGCGTTGTTTTAATGCGCCTAATTGAGTGTACAAAGAACCGATTTGTTCTTCCATACTGCTAACCGATTCAAATATCTCTTTTTTATTCACTTGTTCCACCCCATTAATCTGTGGATTGCATTGGAACTACGCCTTCTTCCTGTAATTCACTCCAAGTGTATTCAACAACGCGCTCCCGTTCGACAAGCTCTACCTGTAACACACGTTCTAAAATATTAAGCCCAACTACTTTTCCAATTCCGTTAGGAGTTCCGATAACCTCTCCCAAGTCCGGCAGCATCTCTTTTGCTGATTCATATTCATCATTTTCATATTTTAAACAGCACATTAAGCGGCCGCATAATCCAGAGATTTTCGTTGGGTTTAATGATAAGTTTTGATCCTTTGCCATTTTTATTGATACTGGCTCAAAATCGCCTAAAAATGTTGAACAGCAAAGCATCCTGCCACATGGACCAATTCCGCCGAGCATTTTGGCCTCATCACGTACTCCAATTTGTCTTAATTCAATTCTTGTCTTAAAAATAGCAGCTAAATCTTTTACGAGCTCCCGAAAGTCGACTCTTCCATCAGCCGTAAAGTAGAAAATAACCTTATTACGGTCAAATGTATATTCTACATCAACAAGCTTCATATCTAAACGATGTTCTTCCACCTTCTGCTGGCAAACATTATAAGCTTCCTGTGCAGCAAGTTGATTTTCCTTGACCATTATTTGATCATTTGTATCCGCTAAACGAATGACCTTCTTCAACGGTAATACAACATCGTTTTCTTCTACTTTCTTATTATTAAGAACTACTTTTCCGTATTCAATTCCCCTAATCGTTTCGACGATAACAAAATCACCAGATTGGATTTGGAGATCATTCGGATCGAAGTAATAAATTTTGCCTGCTTTTTTGAAGCGGACACCTACAACATCGTACAAACTCATCCCTCCTGCAATGTTAAAACCAACTGTTCCATCAATAACTGCGGATTCGTATTGGCGTGAAGCTTTCTCTTAGCATCTAATACTAATGTTATTTTCTTAAGCAAATTTCTTTGAGTTATTTGAAGGGAATGCTGCTTTAATTGCTGTAACAAATCTTGAAAAACAACCTGCTTGTCATTTCCGATCTGAACAGATAATAAATCCTTATATATATATAACAGTAAATCTAAACCGATATCTTGCTTTTCTTTATCATTAAAATGCGGCATCCATTGTGTATGGATCATTAATGGTGCTTGTCCTTTACGATCCCACAATACCTCATACAATTTTATCACTATCACTCTTGCTTCTGCAAACCAATCATCTCGACTTATTTCGAGTGCTTGCTCTACATCATTTGTTAAATAAGAAACAAGATGAGCAATTCTGCTCGGTACCTCATGCTTTTCGAGCTCTTCTCTTATAGCGCTTGGAGGAATTGGCTGAAAAGATAAGGTCTGACATCTTGAAAGAATCGTATTTATAATACGATGAACCTGTTCTGTAATTAAAATAGCAATTGTACTGGAACTTGGTTCTTCTAAAAATTTCAGCAAACTATTTGCCGCGTTGACTGTCATACGGTCAGCATGTTCAATAATATACAGCTTTTTATTTGATTCAACGCCCGCTTTTGAAAACTCTTCTTGTAATGCCTGAATCTGAGATTTTTTAATAGACAGACCATCCGGCTGCACAATGTGTACATCAGGATGATTTCCTGTGTCGATTCGTCTGCAATTTCTGCATATATGACAAGGCTCATATCCACTCGGATTTTGGCAAAAGTAACGCTTAGCTAATAATAAACTAATATCCTTTTTCCCCGTGCCTTTACTTCCCTCAAAAAGATACGCATGCGCTAATCTATTCTTCTGAATACTGTTTGCTAATAATTTTAACACTTTAGGCTGATAGACAGCTAATTCATTCCATGTACTCGTCATATCAAAACCACTTTCTATACGTACAGATTAATTAACAATCCTTTAATTTCTCCTATTTTAGCAAGAATATCGATTGATGATTGCTCTTTATTTACAATTTCATCTGTTAATTCTATTAAAGTCTGGTCAACTTGCTCTACAATTTTCAATGATCTGCTGTTTCCGTTCATATCCCAACTGTAGGATTGTTTTGTACTCATCCCAAATTCTACAGCCTCCTGAATAAACCGCTTTACTAACACTTTATATTTAGACAGTTCATTGAAATTCCTCGATTTTGCCAGACGTCGTCCAGCACCATCAATATCAACCATCAATTTATTCAACTGTTCTATTTGTAATTTATTCCCCTGTTTTTGGATAAGATCTTGGAAACCTTTTGATGATATCGCAGTTCCTCTTTGTTCTACTCCTCTTTTCTCAATCATCGTCCGAATATCTTGACTAATTTTCATCATTTATCTCCTCTAATATTGTTCAAAATGATCAACTGGTAGAATGAAAACAGTTGCTCCCCCTACTTCAACCTCTACTGGGAAAGTTGTGTAATCCACATTTCCACCTAATGGAGTAGCAGGTGTTACAAACTGTTTTCGAGATTGACAATTCTCTTTAATAATATCGAGTGCCTTTTGTACCCTGATATCTTCCGTTCCGATCATGAACGTTGTGTTGCCAGATTTTAAAAAGCCGCCAGAACTAGCTAATTTTGTTACACGAAAGTTATATTCCGTAAGTATATTTAATAGTTTATTACTATCTTTATCTTGGACGACAGCAATAATTAATTTCATAAGTACGAGCCCCTTTATTGTAACATGCAAATCTTTCTATATCATTGCTTGATTTATGGTAATTATATTATATCAGAATTTGGTATTTTTAATAATTTCAATCACAAATATATTGTGCTAATATTTTATTTACCTCTTCAAAAACAACGTTTACAGACTGATCTGCCTGTACTTTAATAATTCGGTCCTGGAAGCGTTCTATAACCTTTTGATATCCCTCTTGTACTTTTACATGAAAACTATACTTTTCTAAGTCCAATCTATTCACTTCACGAATCTCACTGTCAGCAATTCTCTTTAATCCAACCTCAGGATCGATATCAAAATATAAAGTTAAATCAGGCATAACACCGTTTATTGCAAACTCATTTATTGATAGAACTTCATCAATCCCAAGTCCTCTCGCGTACCCTTGATAAGCTAATGAACTATCTATAAAGCGATCACAAATAACAATCTTCCCATCTTTTAATGCAGGAATAACCTTTTCGACTAAATGCTGTCTTCTCGCAGCTGCATATAATAGTGCTTCCGTTCTTGCATCCATCTCAGTATGATTTTTATCCAGGATGACTTCTCGTATTTTTTCTGCTATATGAATACCGCCAGGCTCCCTCGTAAAAACAACTTCTCTACCAAAATTATAATTTTTCAGCATATTTAAGATTGTCGTTTTACCGGCACCTTCAGGACCTTCAAATGTAATAAATAAACCATTCATTCTTTTCACCCTTACTTTCGATAAACAGCAATTTCTCCATAGCTTATATGTTGATCGCCTTGAATATTAATTCCTAGATTTATTAAATTGATCAATTCTTCTATTAATTTCTCTGTTAATTTTTCTCCCGCCATAATAAATGGTATTCCGGGTGGATATGGAATAATAGATTCCGCAGCATAATGCCCGGCTGCATCAGCAAAATTGACAACTTCTTTTTTACAATTTTTAAAGTGAGAATATGGTATTTCCAATGAAATTATTTTTCTATCTGCTTGGTAAGTATAACAATGATAATTATTTAAGCCTTTTTTATTTCTTAATAAAGGCTCTAATAATGTCAGCTTTTCAGATAATAAGTCAATATCTTTCAACGGAAGAACAAATAATAGATTATATATATCGGCAAGTTCGCAATAAACCCCAGTAGTTTCAAATATGGATTGCAATTCAAAACCTGTCAGTCCATTTGTTGATTGAATAGTCACCTTCAGTGGATCTGTTTTTATATTTTTATCCTTTGAAGTTATTAATTTAATTCCTGAGAGACTGCCTATTTGCTCTTTGAATTTATTCACTGCCTGTATAATCTCTTCTTGCATCGATTGCTTACATTCTTCTAAATATGCCCTTGCCAAATCAAGAGAAGCCATAATTGGGTAAGAAGGGCTGCTGCTTTGAAGGATGGATAAATACCAAGTCACTTTATCTATATCAACAAGATTACTATTTACATGTAAGAAAGAGCCCATCGTCATGGCAGGAAGCGTTTTATGTGCCGAATGTACGACAACATCCGCCCCATATTTAACAGATGAGACCGGAAACTCTTTCCCCAATACAAAGTGAGCACCATGTGCTTCATCTACCAGCACAGGTATTTTATATTGATGAGCTAGATTAATAATTTCCGTTAAATCAGTTGATAATCCATAATAATTAGGATTTGTTAAAATGAGAGCCTTTGCATTAGGAAACTGTAAAATAGCTTCCTTAACTGTCTCATATTCCACATAAGCTGGAACTTTATACTGCTCATCAAAAACAGGGGATAAAAAAACAGGTTTTGCCCCTGCTAATTGTACACCATGCATAATAGACTTATGAGAATTCCTTTGTACGAGCACTGGTTCACCTTCGCTACAACAAGCCATAATCATCGCAAGATTTCCGACAGTAGAACCGTTAACTAAAAAAAATGTCTTATCTACCTCATATAAAGCTGCTGCCAGACTTTGTGCCTCCGCAATTGCTTCTTGTGGATCATGTAAATCATCTAAGCCATTAAGCTCTGTCACATCTATCTTTAAAATTTCCTGAAATACTTCTCTTGCCTCATTAATAAAAACTTCACCATTTTTATGTCCAGGCACATGATAAGAAACAGGATATCTACTTTTATGTTTTATTAAAGCAGAGAATAGTGGAGTTTCCATGTCAAACTTACCTTTCTTAAATTAACTGCATTTTCTTTCCTTAATATATATTATAACAATAGTTATATCGATAAACAGTACAGAGTCATGATAACTATAAAAAATAGACCTGTTTATCACAGATCTTAGGAATAAAGAGGAGGGGTATTTACCCTTTTTAATTTTTCTAAGTAAAACTTATATTTTGGATCAAATGTTTCTGTTGCTAACATTTCTCTTTCACAATCCGTACAGATAAAGCTTGTGTAAAGATGAATCCCCTTTTCCTTTTTCTTCTCACAAATAATACATACTTCCCTAGTTTGTTTTATTAGATTATTAGAATTCACTTTCTCTCCACCTCCATATTTAAAGTCTGCCCAAAAAGGTGAACCTTATACAGAATTCTAAGATTAATTAATTACATATTTCATATTTTATGTGACTAATAACTATCCGTGTATGTCTATTTCAAATCATTTTAAAATTAATTTTATATTAAATGAATTAATGTATTCTGTTTTAATAAAAAATAATCGTCCCATTAATAGGACGATTATTTTTAAGCTGGAACTTTAGCATTTAGACCATATTGATTGTCGCCTTCCTGACTATCCAGGCAAGCAAATACGAGTAGAACAATAGTACCGAATGGAACATAATATATTAAAATCCACCATCCACTCCTTCCAATATCATGCAATCTACGAACTGAAAGAGCTAAGGTTGGTAATATAGTAGCTAAAAAATATACTACAAATAAGAAAGAAATATCTGCAACTTCTTGTATTATTATAAGTGCTAGCAGAATAATATAATGAATAAGGAAAAACATCCAATATTCTTTCCGTCTTGCTCTTCCCTGAAATATCGCATACTTCTGGAATGCTTTTAAATACCATTTCATTTCTAGTCCTCCAATAGAATAAATAATAATTACATTAATGGATTTAGTATATCATGTATATAAATCCAAATAATGGTCCTGTATTACCATTTTTATATATAAATTTACAATTTATATACATCGAAAGACTTATCATTTTAAAGTTTCTAAGCTAAAAAGGTTAAATAAAAAGA
>NZ_BCVG01000017.1 GCF_001591625.1 Metabacillus fastidiosus NBRC 101226 | reverse complement strand
CTGATAGAAGTTTCACTGTATTGAACGAAAAAGATTATAACATCCGAAAAGAATTTTTCCTGCGTAATAATTATATTTTTCCGTATTCCAGTTTTGGTGATGACTTAAACTCAGTGGAAGAGCTGGAACGGAATTTTAAAGAAAAGCAGGAAAGCGGCTGGGGGCTTGGTTATCCTGAAGTAAACGGTATTCTTGATGACATAGGCTTCCTGACAGAGGATGGACAGGAATTATTAGAAGACTATAATGATTCGATGGAAGGAGTATTCGAATATACTAATCTTTTTCATATTCCTAAGGATTCGAACGGGGAGACATTTACATACATCGGGTATTTGACAGGCTATTATTTTCAAGCCTTTGGTGCGGACCGCATCTACTTATTTTTCAATAAAGAGCTAAGAAAAGCGGTTATTTGCTTTGAGTATACATGACGTGCATAGTATAGATTGATTTTGAGGTGATAATATGGCAGATATTATTTTTCAAGAAGCTTATAACTTTATTGAAAAAGTGAAAAAGTTAGATAATAAATATTTAGGAAGAACTGCAACAAAAGAAGAAATCGAACTATTAGATGATAAGTTTGAAGAAAAAATTCCAAACTGGTACTATAAATTAATTTCTGAGCTTCCATTCATCCATATGGAAATAGGATGGCAGGCATATGAGCCGGAAGATGATTATGATGGGATAGCATATGTAGATATATATAAGTCGGACCATATGATAGATGAGTCATTTGAAGCATATCCCGGTATGCCGATTTTAGAAAGAGGCTATGTGTGTATAGGAGGAGATCCAACAGGTTCCGGAGATCCTTATTTTATTAATTTCGATTGTGACAACCCGCCGGTCTTTCAAATATATCACGATGCAGGAGATAATCCGGATGATATTTTAGAATATGGAAAAGTGAAAGTGGCTGATTCGTTAGCTGAATTCTTTAAAAACGGCATAATCTTGGAGTATTGAGAAACAAGTTAAAAGAATAAGTAGAATTGTCGAGACTGTGATAAATATTCTAATGAGTATAAGAAAACCTTGATTAGCGCGCACATGCTTTTCAAGGTTTTTCTGTTTAAAAGTGTCTATCACACTTGTTAACAGTGAAATAACACAAAAAAATCAATGAAATTGCATGTTATCAGGCTGTTATCAGGAGATATGGATGTGAAAGCACAATTGCTTCTTTAAGAGAGATCATTAAGATAGACGGGAGTGATAAGAAAGAGAGGAGAGAAAAGATGTCTAAACTGCTGCTTGATCAAAAACCTTTGCTTATTATTCCTTCGCTCGCTAAAAAACTAGGGCTAAACGAAAGTATTATTTTACAGCAGATTCATTACTGGCTACAGATCAGTGACCATACATATGAGGGCTATAAATGGATGTATAATACGTATGATAAATGGGCGGAGCAGTTTCCATGGTGGAGTAAAGCGACGATCCGCAGGCTTATTATAAAGATGGAAAAGCTCGGCATTATTGTCACTGGAAATTTCAATAAAATGAAAATGGATAAAACAAAATGGTACCGCATCAATTATGAAGCATTGGACGATATGAGCAGTCCATGTGCTCAAAATGAGCAGTCGAGGTGTTCAAAGTTAGCTGTCGAAGAGCCAAGTTTGAGCACAACAATACCAGAGAGTACTACAGAGATTACTTCAGATAATAAAAAAGAAGAAGCCACATCAGCTGTTTATCATTTTTTTGAACAAAACGGATTTGGAACGATCAGTCCGTACATTGCTGAAAGTATACATAATTGGATAAGGGATTTATCAGAAGAACTCGTCATCGAAGCGATGAAAACTGCGGTTGAGAATAACAGCAGAAACTGGAGATATGTCTCAGCAGTTCTTAAAGACTGGTCTGTGAAAAAAATAAAAACAGTAAAAGAGGTTCGTGCAGCACAAATGGCTTTTCGGAAAAGACAATCACATAATAGAAAAGGGAATAAGATTCGGAAAGAACTGATGCCTGATTGGTTAAAAGAAGGTGAAGCTGAAGTAAAGGAAACGAAGCCGTCTCAGCAAATGAGTACGGAACAATTTGAGAGGGAACGGGAAGAATTATTGCAAAGAATTAGGAATTATAAGGAGAAACCGAAATGATTCGTTTAAAAATAACTAGGGAATTGTTTTCTGGATTTTAATAAAATAGATCCGTCAACTAATGACGGATCTGCATTTCGGACAATCAATTTCCTGAAGCGGTTTAAATTGAATTTTTTTAAGATCCTTGTGAGTAAATGTAAAAAACACTTTGTATTGTATTCCACACTCACAATGATTTTTGTCTTTTACAATATGTCTTTCCTTAAGATTATTACAAACAACTGTTGGATAAAATACCATCTCTATCTTCCTTTTTCTAAGTTTAGGCAAATTAGAAAGGAAACCAATTTTATTGAAACTGTAAGAAAGATTATTGGCAACCCGGCTGCCGTGACAAAATGTTTTAGGCCCGTGGCTTTGCGTCTTTTACTTTCGTAAAATTTGCCCAAAGACATAGTATCATATTTTATAGGTAAATTGAGCTATATAAAAATCTTTAATAGTGGAGGGAGGAACTACCAAATTTCAAAGCAGTGAAAGTAAAGCTGATTTTAATAAAAAGAACAGTAAAACCTTATTGTCAGCTGGATTAATCTATTAATTAGAAAGATGTAACAGCCATATGTATGATAAGATGAATAGAAATCAACTGGAAATATATATGCAGTTTCTAAGATTTTTCTGCAAATGAAAGTCCTCGTGCTGAAAGAGCTTGTCGAATTTGGTCTAGAGCTTTTGGCCCCATTCCATGTAATTGTAGGACATCAGACTCAGTTAGCTCAGTAAACTGATCCAGACGGATATACCCTGCTCCGGTTAGTGCGCGTAATGCGGGTTTTACCAGTTTCTCCGGAAGATCAGACTCCATTTTTCGTTCCATATTTATTTCTCCTTTCTCGTGCATATGCAGATGGTAGTACACATTTTGCAATTATTAGCTTGTAAATTAAATTTAGAAGCGAAACTCATATTTTCCCTTGTTTTATCCATTGAGAAATTCGATAACTGCCAAATAGTGAAATTATTAATATGACAATTAATGTTATAACCCATATTGATATCCTGTTTATTTCTTGTAACTCTTTTGCATTTAAAATTACGAAGGCTGATAATCCTAAAAGCATTAGATAGCAAAAAAGATTAGGGAGAATCCACAAAATTCTTAATCTTGTATTTATAAGAGTGTCACTCCCTTCCTTGAATTTGCTCAATAGAGTAATTTCAACATATGCCTCTGACGGGATTCGAATCCGCACTTTAAGCATAGGCTAGGGGAGAACACGCTTCCCTACGGAATTTCACCGGCAGGAATTGCACCTGCCTCAGCTAATTTGCTTTTCGGTGCTTCTGAAACCCTTACCTTGCGACCCGGTTCTACAATGTTTTCCGGCGCTCTTCCCTTCTAGAGCTACAGAGGCGTTTCATTATTTATATTTTATACATATGGAAAGGTTTTTCAATAGTCTTCTCGAGTGAAGTCTCGTATTTTTCCCTTATCCGGCTCTTTTTTAGACATGAAAAATTATAATGGAGGTGATGAGAAATGAAGGTGGAATAGATGTTAAGTGTGAGATACAGAGCATCGTCTTATAAATAATCCTTTTGAGAGGGAAACAAAAAAGAGTGAACTACAATTTAATTCACTCTCAGTAATGAATCATCATCAGTCATTTTTGTTAGTCGTATCAATTACATTTTTAGCTTCTGGATAGATTTCTCCGTAACCTTCCACATGGCCTGCATGCTCTTTATGATATTCTGAGCCTGAAGCTTGGCTGTTATTAAATGATTTGTTTTTTTCTTTTTCATTCTTATTCGCTTGATTTGACAATTGTTTTCACCTCCTGAATCTATATTTAGAATGCTTAATATTTGGAGAATTATTCAAAAGTTGCATAATCGCTATTTGTTAATAACGTATATCGCATAAATTGTCTCAACAAGAAGATAGAGACAAGAGAGCGGAAGTGATGTTATTCAGCTAGAGAACATTGCCTGAGTATTTTTTAAGAATTACTTGATTAAATACCCTCTTTATACACTATTAAAACGAATGATGGTAAAATTATGTATTAAGAAGGAAGAAATCTGGGAGAGTTATTTAACAATCGATTGATTGAAAAAGCTTGGAATAGATGCCCGATGCCCTTTACGTATACAAAATATTTATAACAGCTTTTATTTTATATGAGGGAGAGAGTTCAGTGAAAGATTGGGAATACGATGAAATATTTGAGGCAATTAATGAGGACTATAATGAATATTTAACCTTAAATAGAGGATATAAAGATGCAATAGCAAGAACATTTAATGAATATATAAATCTTGGCAAAATAGAAGATTTTATTGTTGATACTGCTATTGGAGAAATCTTAATTACTCACGATAAAATTTTTATCGGTTATGTTGAAGGAATATCAAAGAGACTGAGCATGTTTAATCTAAAAGAAGCAGAAGGTGAATTAACAGAAGAAGAAATAAAAGACTTATTACAACGAATAAATAGAGTAATAGATGGACTGAAAAATGCAGAGGTTGATTACAATCCATCAGCAGAGAAGAGTTAATACAGTTTTCTTATGGAGGTATCATTATGACATCTGGACAAAAACTATTATGGCGTTTATTTAGTGTTTACGGTTTTTTATACGTATTACTATATGCTTTTTATATCCTTATCATTACTGTTGTACATTCTTCGTACAGTAGAGTAAGTATTCCTGCTGTTCTATTGCCTTTTATCTTATTACTACTATTTGAATTAGTTTTATGGAAACGGGCTTATGGTGATTTAAAGATTGAAAGAGAAGTGAAGACTAAACTTAAAGTCATAACAATTTTAGGAAGCTTACCCCTTTTAATCTGTACACTTATGTTAACGTTAAATGAATATAAATCAATTTTCACAACTGAAAAATGGTTAAATAATATTTCAGAAAGAGTGTATATGGTTGATGATTTATTAAACGATCATAATTTAAATAGAAAAACTAAGAAGGAAGTTACTAATCTATTAGGAACACCGACCGAAACAGAATATTTTAAAACCGAAAATAATATTGTCTATTATCTTGGAGATGAAAGAGGACTAATTTCTATTGATAGCGAATGGCTAGTTATCGAATTTGATAACAGCGAAAAAGTTAAGAAGTATACGGTTGTTACAGATTAGTTAGTGATATGTTATTTGTTTTAATGTATCTTCTTGGGATGACGGGTGTGCCAATTCAATAACTGACTGAAAGAACTTCTATGAAACATATGAAAAAACCAGCCTTTATGCTAAAGGTACGTGGCAGTGAATTTTTTAATAAAGAACTTTCTTGTTTAGGCTTGCAGTTTGCTGAGATCCTAACGTCTTTTAAGAATTATATAGTAGATCATGATATTAATTACACTATATAAAAATTAAGTTTTTTAATTTAATGGGTTAAAGAAATAAAATGTGAAGTAAGAAAGGAGATTTTCAAAATGAAAAGGAAACTGATTGGTCGTGTCGGAGTAGATTCAGGCCAATTGCTTATTATTGATCCTTGTTATATTGAAAACGAATGGAAAAAGGACAGCGAAAGCGAGATTTTAGGTGTTAAGTTTTGGGGAGTAGGGAAAGCAAACGCTGTTAAATATCTTCAAGCCAAAGGCTATAATGTTGAAATAGCAGAAGATGGAAATGGGTTAATACGTACAAATAATCAGAAGCAAGTTGAGGTTATTCAACAAGCACTTGTTGAGTTTTTGGAAGCTGACTTTGATAAAAACAGGATTGTTTGGAATATCGCTAACAACGGGTCATATCAAGAAGTTTGTCAATTAACTATGAATGAGAAGAGCTCAGGAGAATTCAAAAATATTATAGGGTGTGCTTTTACATCGGGTTTCGGTGATGGTTTGTACGAAGTCTATGCAACCTATAAAGATTTCAGTTTCGGTAATATTGTTGATGAACGTATTACAAAAGTTGAAATCATATTGATTGAAGATTAGTTTCCTGTCACATTACGAAAATGAAACGACTTTAATAACATTTTTAAACAACTTTATTATTCTTTAATAGTTTGATCAATTGTTTAGTAGATAATCAATACCAGTCAAATAAAATATATAAGATATGCAGAAAGAATACATAGGTGAAAAATTAATTATTTGTTCTATTTATTAAAAAACAAATGAAAGGAAGAAAAGTATGGAAACTGTTCGTGAAGAACGTTGAATCAATTTGATAAATTATATAATTTTAGAGACATAGGAGGATATAGAACTAAAGATGGTTCTTACATGAAATCAGGGGTTCTTTTTCGATCGGATCAACTATCAAAGTTATCTGAGAGCGATATAGAGAAGCTAAAGCAATTAGGTATTAAACTCATTTGTGATCTGCGTACACAAAAGGAACATCAATCTAAGCCGGCAAAAATGCGCACAAACGATACACTAAAAATAGTGAATATACCTATTCAACAATATGAGACCCAGGATGCGAATCGAATGAAATTACTTAGTTTCCTCTTTAGGAAGTCTGGTGAAGAACAATTTGATCATTTTATTAGAGATTATTACCGGAGAATTACTTTTGAACGTACATCACAGGTGAATGAAATTCTCAGTCTGGTAGCAGAAGAAAAGAATCTGCCCGCAATTATTCATTGTACAGCGGGTAAAGATCGAACAGGGATTATATCAGCAATCATTCAGCTGCTCGTTGGAGTACCGTATGAAAAGGTACAAGAAGATTATCTTCTTACGAATCAATATTACGGGCCTCGCCTTTCTCAATTTATTAAGGTGATGAGATGGGTAAAGGTCTCAGCGGAGCGAACGAAATATATTTTAGAAGCTAAGCCTGAGTATTTAGATGAAGTTTATAATGATATGTTAAGGCAATATGGTTCAATTGAGACCTATCTATCCGAAGCTTGTCAGATTGATAGATGTATGATTGACAGATTGAAAAATCAATTATTAGAATAAGCACGGATATATGATATAGTGCATTTAAAAAAGGAATAAATTCATTTTTAGTTTATTTAAGGAGAAGATGACTTTGAATTAGTATGAAGTGATCTTCTTTTTTTATTGTTAAGTAACAATAAAGTTGTTTAATTTACAATAAAGTCCTTTAAAAATCCTTCTTTAACTAACGGAGCAGAAGAGTTGAATAAACAATGTTATATTAGGGATAAAGTATCTAATTTTTATGGGGAAAAATTATGAAGAAAATAAAGATTTGGGCGAAAAAATTAAAACGACAAATATTTGTACTTTACTTAGCTTATAAAGATGAAAGAGTACCTTGGTATACTAAATTATTTACAGTTTGTGTTGTAGCATATGTGTTTAGTCCAATTGATTTGATCCCTGACTTCATACCAATAATCGGTTATTTAGATGATGTTATTATTGTTCCATTAGGAATAATGTTTGCATTAAAGATGATACCTAATGAAGTAATATTGGAATGTGAAGTTAAAGCAGAAGAAATAATGAAAAATGGTAAGCCGAAAAATTGGGTGGTAGGCTCACTAATAATTCTGATTTGGAGCATAATTACCTTCTGGACTATTATAAAGGTTTATCAGTTATTCAACTAAAGGGGCAGGTTAGTTGCATAATCATGTAAATAATAAAGGGACAGTACCTGTTTGTTCTAAGGGAGTGTCCCTTTCTCTTTAAGGGATTATTTTTTCAAACCAGCTGCAAATAAGGGACCATTAGCCATAATAGTTGATAGGATACGAGCTATTTCTTGAGGAGATTCTTTCCTGCCATTATTCAACCATTGTTGAAATACTCCTATATGTGCAGATCCAACATAAGAAGCTAAATATTGTCCTGGAACGAGTAAATTTTCTTCTTTAATAAGTGTGTTTGGATTATTTCCATAAAGTGTTTCCCACATAAATTCTTTCAGTCTTGTTTGAAATGATAAATCCCCTTTTGGACCTAATACAGCCTTCATAAATTCACTGTTTTTATTTAAATACTCAAATATTGAAACTGTAAGGGAAAATGGTGTCACAATCGGAGAGTCAGTTTCAAGTGCAGCAATAACACTTGGGAAGTTTTGTTTTACAATTCTGGACAGATCAAGCATAATTTCGTCTTCACATTTAGTCATTAAATCAAATTTGTCTTGAAAATGTGCATAAAATGTACCTCTATTAATTTTCGCTCTAGTTGTTATGTCTTTAACCGTAATTGCTTCGAAACCTTTTTCATCTATTAATTCTACTAGTGCATTTCGAATTGATTCTTTTGTCCGAATGACACGTAAATCTGTATTAGTATCACGCAAGCCAATTCCTCCTTAACTTTATCCAACACAATTATAAAATGTGTCCTATAAACAACATATATGTCAATTTTGATTATTGAATAGAACTTAATCGAACTATATAATTTGAAAAGTAATAAACAACAGGTTGTTCATTATTATAACTTAAAATCTAGGAGGATAAAATATGTTTAAAAACAAACTGGTATTTTTCTCACCAATTATTGCATTGGTAATTATTTTTATTTTTTCACTAACATTATTTCCTTCCGTTCAACCAGAACTAAAAAATCTACCTATTGCAATCGTAAATGAGGATGTAGGAGTGGAAATTCCTAATCAACCAAAGATGAATATGGGGCAAACAATCGTTGAAATGGTACAAAAAAATTCAAAAACAACTACAGATCAAGAAGATCCTGTTGTGAAATGGATTGAAGTAAAAAACACAGAGGAAGTTCAAAAAGGATTAGATAACCAAAAATATTATGCAGCATTGGTTATTCCAAAAGATTTTAGTGCAAAGCAGGCTTCATTGCGAACTCCAAAACCTTCTTCACCTGAAGTTGAAATATTTATTAACCAAGGTATGAATACAATGGCTTCAACAATGGCAGGAAAAATATTGAACGGAGTAGTTGACAATATAAACAACAATGTTCGTACACAGCTACTAGATGGACTAGAACAGCAAGAAGCAAAATTAACAGCAAAGCAAGCTGAAAGTCTGATAAATCCTATTACAAAAAAAGTCACTAATATTAATGAAATTGGGGCTAACAGTGCAAACGGTAATGCTCCTATTTCTTTATTCCAACCTCTTTGGATGGCAAGTTTAGCGAGTGCTGCTATTATCTTTATCGCTATTAGCAAAGCAGCCATTACTAATCGAAAAGAAAACTTTACTGCAAAATTGGTGCAAATTTTAATAGGTGTGATTCTCTCCCTTGTAATTGGATTTGGCTTAACTTGGCTGGCAGATGGGATGGTAGGGCTTCATATTCCACATTTCACAGATATATCGTTGTTTTTATCGATTACATCCTTTTGCTTTTTTCTAATGATTTCAGCTGTACTTTCACTATTAGGGCTTAAAGGTATGCCAATTTTTATCTTAATGCTTTTCTTTGGTGCACCATTGCTTGCGATGGCTCCAGAAATGATGTCTCCATTTTATCGCGATTGGATCTATTCTTGGTTGCCAATGCGATTTATGATAGAAGGTTTACGAGAACTATTCTTCTTCGATAAAGTATTAACTTGGAATTCTTCTGTATCTACCCTTGTTTGGATTGGAGTAGTGAGTATGATAATCATACTAGCTTCTGCATTAAGATTTAAATCAACAAATGAGAAAACAAAAAATCAAAAATTAGAGGATAACAATGAACAAACCGTTTCCTTATAGAAAAACGGCTTGTTTTATTAAAGGTTTGTGAACAAACGTACTTAAGCTAACGGGTGCGATACTTCAATAAAGAGGTATCGCATTTCTTATTGTACTAACGGGGCAGTTTAGTTTAAGTACATTCTCTCATAAAGTTAGAAAAAGCTGATTTTCCGAATTAGGAAAAATCAGCTTTTTCTATTATTAATTTATTATTTAATCAATCGGTTGTTATTAAACCTAATTAATTACCTATGCGTTCGAGACTGTTTGAATAGGAACGTAGGAAACTACTGCTACAATCGTTGCAAACGCAACTGATGCTGCATTAAACCAACTGATCGTAATGCATCTCTATTTTTTGTAATTTACAAGATGATTAATCATGTTTTGTTACATACTTCAACCATAACCCGCCATCATCAAGTTTTTTGATTTCCTTTAAAAAGAAATTTACAGGCTTCGGTTTGTTTAGAAAAGAACTCGTCTCAAATAGTGTCACAGAGTTAGATGCACCATCTGCAATTGGAACTAAAATCAGACTCAATTCATCAATTAATTCCTCATTCAAAAAGGAGCCATTTATAAAGCCTCCGCCTTCTAGCATTAATTTATCAATTGCAAAAAGATTTTTTAGCTTTTCCACTACTAGACTAAAGTTTAATCGTTCTTTTCCGCCGAAAATATAAGATATACCTATTTTCCTCAAATGAGCCAGGTATGCATCGGACACTTGCTCTGTAAGAACCTCTACTATGTGATCCTCCGACCTATTCTCATTCCATGGTTCAATTGAATTTTTTGTCCATCCTAATTTCCCAGAAGGATCTACTGCTATGGCATAACTCTTAGCATCCTGATTTGCGACGTAATCTGTTCTAGGATCGTCTCAATGTTGTCATTTTTTAAATCTAATTGATGTCCCAAAGTAAAGTGTTCTTCCATGGTAACCCTGCCACACATCCATGCTTTACATCCGTAACGGTCATGGATTTTTTCGTATTCGTCTGAAAAGTAAGTTGCTCGTTCCGTTTCTAAATAATCTCCAATGATTTTCCCATCCAATGAAGTTAGCATGTGGCAGATAATATATGGTCTTTCCAATGTTATCACTCCTTTTGAAATAAAAACTGTCCCAAATTAATAGGACAGTTTATTATTTAAGTTTTACATCTGACAGCTTATGCATCCTCGTAAGCGAGGATGGTAGACTGGTCACGATAGGCGTTCATCGTTCATAATATCTATTAAGCATCTTGTTTAGTAGGGCGGATTAGTATCTCACTGATTGAGACATGTTCTGGTTGTCCAATAACATAGGCTACAGCATTAGCAATATCTTCTGATGCTAGTCCGAATCCAGGTGTTCGTTGACCTTCCTTCACCGATTCACTCAATTCAGGATTACTAATCGTTTTATAAAGTTCAGTGGCTACAGCCCCTGGTGAAATAATGGTTGAGCGAATGTTACTTTCTCTTTCTTCCTGGCGTAGCCCCTCCATAATCGCCCCAACAGCAAATTTTGTCCCAGAGTAAACAGCTGAACCTGGCCATACAACGTGCCCAGCTACGGAGTCAGTCGCAATAATTTGACCCGATTGTTGCTTTTTCATGATCGGTAAAACCGCAGCAATCCCATTTAAGACACCCATGATATTGATGTCTAGCATTTGACGCCATTCATCAAAGCGTTTTTCTGAAAGTGGAGAAAGTGGCATGACTCCAGCGTTGTTGTAAAGTACATCGACACGACCATATTTTTCAATCGCCAAATCTACAACTGCTTGAACTTCGTCTTTATTTGTTACATCTGCAACAGCATATGAAATTTCATTATTTGTCAATGATTCAACTAGAGCTTTTAAGCGATCTTCACGACGAGCCGCAATAACTAATTTTGCCCCTTCTTGTGCAAGTTTCTTGGTCGTTGCTTCACCAATTCCGCTTGATGCACCCATAATAATGACAACTTTACCTTGAATATTAGACATAATAAAAGCACCTTTCTTTAATTTCTTCATCCTTTGTAATATCATACTTATTTAATTTGAGCCGTTTTATTAAAAATAATCCTAAAACTAGAGCATACGCACTCGTGAGACGGCACCGCACTATCAAGAATAATAGTGAACTGTACGTCACCTATGAACAAGTCACCTAGACTGACCTTTACATCTCTTCTTCCTAGTTCCTTACTTTTAATTTGTATGGATTGTTATTTCAAATTCTCGGTAAAGAATGATTCCAATTTGTCGAAAGGAATCAAATCCGTTTTGTCGTACAAATCAACGTGTCCTGCATTTGGAACGATGTACAGTTCCTTCGGTTCTGCTGCCAATTCATAAGCATCTTCACTAAAGTATCGTGAGTGAGCGTGCTCGCCCATGATGAATAAAATTGGACGTGGCGAAATCGATTTAATGTGTGTAAGCAGAGGGAAGTTCATAAATGACATGCCACTTGTTACTGTAAATTGAGTAATTGAGTTTGGGTGATACCCACGAGGTGTAGAATAAAACTCACCAAACTCGCGACTAATAGGATCTGTATTATCGTCAAATCCAATAGCAGCTCCTCGATCAGTCAACACTGGTGTGCCACCTTCAAACTCTGCGTAACGTTGTTGGGTAATTGCATCCAGTATACTGTTGCGTTCTTCTTCAGTGAACGAGTCTTTCCATCCGTTGGCTTGTACACGAGACATGTCATACATGCTGACTGTGGCAACAGCTTTAATGCGTCTATCAACTTGCGCTGCACTAATCGCAAAACCACCGCTACCACACATACCGATAACACCAAGTTGATTTCTATCTACGAATGGACGTGTACCTACATAATCAACAGCTGCACTGAAATCTTCTACGAATAAATCAGGGGAAGAAAGATGACGTGGCTCTCCACTACTATATCCGTTGAAAGATGGGTCGAATGCAAGAGCCACAAAACCACGCTCTGCCATGTTTTGAGCATAAATACCAGAACCTTGCTCTTTAACACCTCCGTAGGGAGCACCTATAATAACAGCTGCATGTTTCTTTGACTCATCAAATTCTTTTGGCAAGTATAGATCTGCTGCAATTTTGATTCCGAACCTGTTTTTGTATGAAACTGATTTCCTTGTTACTTTATCGCTTAGATCGAAAATATAGTTATCTCTTTTTGACATTTTTTTAGCCCTCTCTTTTGTTAATTTTTATACAGGGTAATGCCAATAAAATGACGTAAACCCCCTAGCTAAGACTATTAACATCATTGATTGTTTAAACAACACATGTCTATAATATAATTAGAAATAGGATGCTTTCAATCGTTATATGAGTACGATTTGTTGTTTACTCAACAAATCATTAAAAATTGTTGATTATTTTTTAAGGTGTTTTTTAACAGTTTCTATTAACGATGAGTTTTTATTTTTATAGTCCATATCCCTACCTTTGTTATTAGTCAATTTAACGCAATATGATGTTTATCCAACAAAGTAATCGATATTGTAGATAATCTTAAGGAAAGTCTGGTGATCAAGCGATGACGAAAGTAGATAGAAGAGTAGTTAAGACTAAAGAGGCAATAAAAAAAGCAATTCTTGAACTTATGAATGAAAAAAATTTTGATGAAATAACTATTCAAGATATTTCTGACAGGGCAAATGTGAACCGAAGCACGGTCTATCTCCATTACCTGGATAAATTTGACCTATTAGATAAGTTGATAGAAGATCATATAAACAAACTTAAGGAAAAAAATGAATGGGCATGTCAAGAGGAATGGGGAGATGCGACACAGATCTTTTTTGAATATTTTAGAAATCATTATCTGTTCTTTTCGACCATGTTAACCAGCAAAGAAGCAGCTCCTTCTTTTCGTAGTAAATTCCTAAAGTATGTGATGGAAGGTTTCAAGGAAGAGTTACACAACACAAATGGAAAAAATGAAGGTCTAAATGAAGATGTTATTATTAAATTTGCTGCAAATGCTTATGTAGGGGTTTTAGAATCGTGGTTAAAGGATGGAATGCCTTCTCCGCCTCAGTCAATAGCCAGAGAATTGGGGACTTTGTTAGATAGGATTCTATAGTTATTAACAAAAGGCTAGGTATTTTGGATTTATACCTAGCCTTTTTTATTAGGAAACTTTTTTAGAAAGTTGTTTTGTAGGAGTCAACATGTAGGTTCTAAGTAAAATAGTTACCAAACCTAATATTAATGATAGGATCCCCACTAACACAACGTATTGTGCACCCATTTGAGATATAAATAAACCATTGGCAAAATCAGGAGCTTCTGGAGCTGAAGATGAAATCAAATATTGATTAATATTAGCCATGATTCCTCCAGCCAATATTCCCCAAAGGAAAGTGATTATTACCATAGGTACAGCAAACTCTCCAGTGAAGAATAAAAGGATATAAACTACACTCAATAACAAAGGAAAAGTTAAGATGGACTTAATAGGACTATTAGTGAGTATCCTCCCTGCAACGATGTTTCCAATAATATTAGCTCCACCGAAAACGAATAACGTTAAACTGATGATATTCGAGGACATTTGGGTAACAGTTTCTAGGTACTCAGCAATATAACTATATACCCCGAATACGGAGGCATTTAATAAAACAACAGTCACTATGGAAATCCATAAAATAGGTTTTTTTAATACTGTAAGTTGTGTACCATAAGACAGTCTCTCTTTAACAGGCATAGATGGTACAAAAATCAATGCTGCAATCAACATAATAGCAGTAACAATAGCAAAGAATGCCATCGCCATTTCATACGAAAAGGCACTATCAATAAAACTTGCGATCGGTACACCCGCTATCATACCAGCAGATACACCTATAAATACTTTTGAAACAGCTTTTGGAGCTTCTTCAGGTTTTACTGAGGAAGCAGCTACGGTAAATGCCATGGAACAATAAATGGGATGAAATAAACCAAGAATGATACGAACAATCAATAGAATGGTAAAGTTAGAAATAAATACAGATGCAATGTTTCCCAAAGTGAAAACACCTAATACAAGTAACATGATCTTCTTGCGATCTATACCCGAAAATAATAACGGCAAAGTAGGACCAGCCACTGCAATTGCAATGGCAAAAAGACTCACTGCCAAACCTGCTGTTGATATGCTGACATTAAAGTGTTCAGAAATGGAAGGCAATAACCCAATAACCCCCATTTCGGTATTTAAGATGCCGAAAACTCCTATAGTTAATATAAAAATCAATAAATTATTTCGTTTTGTCAAAAAAACAACCCCACTTTCACTAATGATTAAACTTAACAAATCCTTCAATGATGTTTAAACAACATCCGACTATCATTATATAAAGTAACGGGCTGTTTTCAATCGCTAATAACATGCGATTTGATGTTTATTCAACAAATGAATCGAAATTGTTGTTTATCTGCAAGAATGATTTTGATTTCAGCATGTTTAAAGTGGGTGAGGAGAATCTTATATTGTGAAGAATTGTACTTAAGCTAACGGGGGCTTTAGCTTAATAAGATTTAAACAACTTTATTATTGATTTTTGAGCACAAGCATATTTAAATGAACGGAAATTAAACAACTTTAAAGAGCCTTGCTACAATAAAATGTAGCAAGGCTCTTATATTTTTATATCAAAATTAAATAACTTTATTATTATCTAACAGGAGAAGAGAAATGGACCATTAGACAGATAGGATTGCTGCGATGATGACAGTGAGACAAGAAATGCAAAAATATGATAAGAAGAAACTCTGGGATTATTATTTACCAGAAACTGCAGCTGCAGAAAGTGAAATAATGGAGGCTGAAAATTGTTTAGGTTTCTTTCTAGATCCATATTATAAGGAATTCTTAAAGCATGCTAATGGGTGGAAAGGGTTCTCACAAACAATTGATTTATTTGGAACGGAAGAACTTTGTCAGTCTGGAGATATGGAGTATGCCAATATGATACTTAATGCAATAGAAAATAGCTTGATAGAGGAATCCAGTTTTTCACAAGATCAGCTTTTACCTATTGCAGCGACTAAAATGGATAAAGATTTATTCGTTTTGACTAAATGGAATTCACCAAGTCCTGGAATCGTTATATGGTTTGCAGGAGAAGAGGTAGAAAGGTTTAATAACTTTAAACAGTTATTCTTAGCAATGATTGATTATAACAGGGATGATTTAGATTATTTAAAAGATCACGATTAAATATGATGACCTATTCCAGCTTGTGATTCGGTAGGAATAGATCTTTTTTTATATTGGAAAATATGTATGTAAATGGTGATTTAAATATAGTTATGAATTTTCTAATGGTTTTTTATTACCGTATTATGTAAAAAAAGTGAAGGTGAGACTGTGTTACATGTTTTGCTAGGGCAACGAAAAAATGACATTGAAGAAAACTATAGAAAAAGGTGTTAATATTAACGAGCAAGATGAAAAGGGTCAAGTTGCACTAATTTATATAATTCGATTGAATAAATCAGATGAAGAATTAGAAAAGTTATATAATTTGTGTTGTTCTCAACCTAACTTAGATTTAACCTCTAAAGATAGTACAGAATTTTCAGCTATTGAATGCGCTAGAAAATTCTCATATAGATCAAGTTTAATTGAAAGGATGGAAAAATATGAATCAAAAAGAACCTATTGAATTTATTAAAAAAGCTGGGGCCTGTATTGTTTCAAGAAATATAATAAATGAAACAGGGAAATTGAAATGGATATTGAGAGAGAAATCTATAGATACAGTGGATAATGGTTGGAGATTTTTTTCAGAAATTGATGACGATGATTACGTTAATAATCCTGAAAATTTAGTAGTATGTGATTTTAATACTGTAGCAAATATTGAACCAGCCATTCTCGGAATATATGAACTACCAATAGGAAGTGATTTACAATTAGTTTCTGAAAATGGAAAAATAAGATTTGTTGATAATTTAACTGGTAAAGAAATTTGACAATCATTAATTAGTTTTTTATTTCTACTTAATTGGTAGTTTGATGTGAAAATAAGAAAATCTAAAGACAACAAGGTAAACTGGTTCGAGGAGATGTAAATTTACTAAGTGTGAATTCGTTAAATATTCTCAAAAGAGCGTACAGAAGTCAAGAGCGGCGTAAGAAAAACGAAGCGCACTAACCTAAGGAAAATAGAGAGGGATTTTTTATGGGGATTATTAACATTATAAAGGAACGTTATGAAAATTTTTATCCTTCTGATGGAATAGACAAACTAGTCTTACATAATATTGAGAAGAAATTAAATGTAAAATTGCCAGAAGATTTTCAGAGAATAGCCGAGTTTTACAGTGGTGGTTTACTAGGTGAGATTAGTATGTTTGCATTTGACAGCAATCCTCCTAATCTTGTAGATGAAACACTTAGGCTTAGAAATGTTATAAATTTGCCTAAACATTTTTTAGTATTAGCGGAACCGCCAGCTAGTCTTATTGTAATGGATACTGTAAATAAACCTGCTGTTATATGGCTTGATAATAGTGATGTAGATAAACTTCATAATACGTCCCTTCTTACATCGCCTGATATATGGAACACTTTTAGTGAATTTTTTATGAGTCTGATTGAACAAGAAGAAGAGGGGAAATTATAGTGAAGAGTTATATAGCAATAAATTTGAAAATACAAAAGAAATTCTGGTAGATGAAGATATTTCAGATATTGAAAGGGAGTATCAATTTACATTTTCTCAAGATATTAGGGATTATTATTTAACTTATAATGGCGGGAAACCAGAAAGATATGTACTCATAGATAAAGATGAAGATGAATATGTAGTGCAGCGATTTATCCCAATTAAACATAAAAATAAGATAGCGGAGGAAATTTAGAAACTTTACTTAATATGCTAAGGATAGGTGAAATTCTTTCTAATTGGCTTATCCCGTTTGTAGAGAAACCATGAATATGAGTACGAAAAAGATCCTGAAGAATATACTACATACTTGGCAGAATCACTGGAAGAATTTATTAGGATCTTCAATAGGGACAATGAATGAGCTTTTTCTATGTTGTTAATATTTATTTTTAAAAAGAGGTAAAAGAATGTATAGGGAATTAGACAAACTTATATCTGCTTATGTAACTGAAGATTCATGGTATGACGATGGCTGTATCATTGCAAGTGAGATATTGATAGAGTTTAGTCCAAAGGATTGGGAAGAGTTATCAATTCAAGTACATACTAAACCATTAGAATGGCAGAAAAAACTTGCATATTGTATGGATAGTAACTGTAATATGCATGAAATGATAATATTACTATCATTACTTCCTACTGAAGATGACGAGCTATTTGAAATATGTATAGATACCCTAAGAAGCTTTACAGCTCCAGAAAGTAAAGAAAAAATATTGAAAGATCCATCTATATTACTTCGAGTAACTGATATGTTGTCCAAAGTGAGCATACCAGTAAAGAAAGTACTTGAAGACTTTCTTATAAAAATCCATTCTTAAAAAATGTGATCAGAGTGCTTAGAATTAGCGATTTAAATAATTTACAGGACTTTAGTATAGAATGTTAGCTCTCCATAAGAAACCTTGATTGACTAAAATTTTCAAGGTTTTTTGCCATTATAATCAAAAGAAAGTGATTTAAGACTAGAAGAGATAATGCATGGAAGTCTAGAGCATAGATTGATTACTATCAAGAAAGTGAGTATAATAATTTAGGTATATTTGGTATTTTTGGTTGTTTGTAGGAGGATTAAATGACTGTCAAAGAACAGATTTCTATTTTATACAAAATGCGTTTTTTAGGGGATAATGACGATGGAATTGAAGTATTTGAAGATATTCTCACTGAATTATTTTATCGAGGAACAAATGATATAATTCCTGATCTTTGTACAATTTTTGAGGATGATATTGCTGAACCATCTGCTGGTGATGATCTTATTAAAACTATTTTCTATATTGTTGAACGTAACGGTTTAGAAGATGGACTTTATAAGTTAGCGATCAGTATTTCTAAAATGCTGCCTCATGCAGAGTTCTGGGCGGAAAGAATTCATGGGACACTTTTAAATTCAAAAGGTTTAGTAGCACCTTATATTAAGGCATTAGAAAATGTAGATAGCTCAACGAAACAGATAATTAAAGAAATCCTTCTTGTTATAAAAGAGGACGATCCGGATCTATATCTCGAGAAAGTTAATCTAATAATTGAACGGATCAGGTTGATAGAATAAAGATAATATTTGATTTTTATCATATTGTTGTGATTTACGATAGGGAAAGAGAAGTAAAAATATGGAAAATATACAACTAGCTAAAGAGATTCGTACAGCTATTAAGCAGAACAATGTGGAAAGGGTAGTCGAATTAATTAGTTCAGATATGGAACTCTTGAATAAGGTAACAGTATTTGGAACATTTCTTCATGTTACAGCCAAACATGGAAAGCTTGAAATAGTCAAGAGGCTGATAGACTTAGGTGCTGATATAAATAAGCGTGGTGGCACATTTGGTGGGGGAGCAATCAATGTAGCTGCTTCGGCGGGACATATTGAAATTGTCAGGTATTTATTGTCTCGCGGAGCTGAAATGGATGTTAGCGAACCGGAAAGAAATCCTTTGTTTGGTGCAATTCTTGATGGACATATAGATATTGTTAAACTTCTGATTGAAAACGGCATTGACATTCATGTTAGGTACACAGGAGAATCTATGAAAAATATGAATGCATTAGCATTTGCACAGGAACGAGGACATTTAGAAATAGCTAATTTATTGCAGTCCTATAAAGAAGAAGAAGATAACGATTCTGTAGAAAAAGAAGAAAACAGGAATACTATGCAAAATGACCAAAATGAGATTTTAGATTACATAACAGAACATTATGGTCCCATCCATCAGACAATCAGTGAAATCATCCCTGGAAGTAAGGTAGCGGTTGATATTCAAGTGATACTGCCATCAAAAGAACATGATTTCATCACTCTAGTGACTACAGGGATGAGTGATGCTGCGATGGATGAAACAGAAAATCGCAGGGGATTTAAGTACGCAGAATTAGTACTCAAATTACCTGCAAATTGGCCAATAAGTAAAGAGGAAATGACGAACAATGATCATTATTGGCCTTTGAAGTGGCTGAGAATAGTTGCCCACATTCCTCATATATATGATGGATGGTTAGATGCAGGGGTCATTCTACCAAATGGGGAACCTCCACAGCCGTTTGCTTCTAATACCGCATTATCAAGTATATTGATAAGTGAATCTGAAGAAATGGAAAGTTTGATAGATTTCTATACTCTAATCCCTATTTATGAAGAAGAAAGAATGCTCGCTTTAGAAAAAGGTCATGATTATTTAATAGAAAAATTCGATGAATGTGGTATTAAGGGTGTACTTGATATAAAAAGAAGAAACACCGGTTTGAAGAGATAAGACTAGAAGAATTATTTCCTGATAGATGGAGTATTTGCCCATTTATTAAGTTTTACAAGTGGACCGAATATAGTTGTAGTATTCGAATTTATTCGTGATTCTTTACCAAAGGGGATATTTCTATTTCCAATAGATCCATTTGGTAATCAATCTTCATGAAGGCAACTACCTAAGAAAATTTGCATTCATAAATAAGTAGGAGAGATATATAGTGGAGTTACAAGATGAACTATATGAAAAAATAGTAAGTATATGTTCTAAAGGCGATAATTTGGTCGATAGTTTGAAGTATGATGAGGCAATAGAAATGTACTTGCAAGCTTTAGATTTAGTTCCAGAACCAAAGTATATTTGGGAAGCAAGTACGTGGATTTATACAGCATTAGGTGATACATACTATTTCAAGAAAGATTATAATGCTGCCAAAGGATTTTTATTTGATGCAATTAATTGTCCTGATGGAATAGATAATCCCTTTATCATGTTACGTCTTGGTGAAAGTTTGTATGAATTAAGAGACATTGATAAGTCGAAAGAGTATTTACTAAGGGCGTATATTCTTGAAGGATATTCGATTTTTGATAGTGAAGATGATAAATATTTTGATGTGATTAAAGATGAAATTTAGGAGATAAATAATAATGGCTTATGTAGCAGGAGAAAAAGGTGCTTATATACAAAGTTTAATGGATAAGAGTAATGAAGAGTTTGATAAGGGAAATTTAGAGAAGTCTGTTTTTTTATTGGAGCAGGCATGGGGAGAACTTCCAAATGATAAAGTAACTTATGATGAGAGCTTTTTAATAATATGGGGCATTTTGGATATCTCTATTTTATTAAATGATGTTGAACGGATGAAAAAATGGGTTGATAAAATATTTGTCGCAGATCCTGAGAGAGGAGATACAGGTGAAAGAGACTTATGGGCTGGCAAGGTAGCTTATGAGTTAGGAGATTTATCTAAAGCTAGAGAGTATTTAGATATTGCTAATATGAAATCCAAAGGAAGGTGCTTTGGAGTAAAAGACGGGAAGTACTTAAAGTTTTTAAAAGCTAAATAACAAGATTTTACGATTATGTAAGTTAAAAAATAAACTCAGCAGGCCATTAAGCTGGTCTCTGCTGAGTTTATTTTTTACCTCCTATTTATTTAGAAAAATTCCAATATTTAAATTCAAAAGTCATGGTGATAAGCAGATCTAATAATAATTCACGGTATTTATATGAAAAATAAACTTAGCTTTTAACTTTTCAAGATATTTATCGCTTTTATATAGTTTTATGTTTTGAAAAATCTGAACTAAAATTTAAAAGATCATGATAGTTATGCTATTAAGTAGTGTTATTTTAATACTAAGGGTATAGATAATCCTAGAACAAGGTTACCAAGAAATAATGGTCATTGGGAAGGTGAACCAGGTAATGGAAAGTGGTATTCTGATAAGCCAGCAGTTAAAAAGGTAACGAATGGTGAAGGTGTAGAATTTGTAAAAGGGAGACCTAACTTCACACCTTGGTCAGAGGGTAGTTTAGTATTTGAAAAAGGAAAATTAACTGGTGCGAATGATGACTTTTCATTAGTATATGAAAAAATACAACAACAGTATAATTTACCTTCAAAAAATGCTGCCAAGAAATTATTAAAGCAAGCGGGTGTTACACCACATCATAAGTCGAATACAGAAATAGAGTTAATACCAACTGATTTGCATGGAAATGTTCCACATATTGGTTCTGTATCTGATTTACGAGGAGGATATTAAAAAATGGAACAATTAAAAAAGAAACTAGAGGAAATAATTGATTTTGATATAAAAGAGATAGATGAAATTTGGGATGAAGATGATATAAAAACATTTGAAGAAAAATATCAGTTAAAGTTACCTCAAGACTATGCATTTTACCTGCAACATTATGGTAATGATTATATTAGAGAAGAGTATCGTTTTATCCCTTCAATAGAACTGCCGAAAAAAATTAAGCAAACTCAATTTGAAATAGACTCTATTTACGGATTAAATAATGACGAGAATAAAATAGATAACAAAATAAACTTTTATAAAGATATATTACCAGCTGATTTATTTCCTATTGCAGATTTGCCAGGCGGAGATTTAATTTGCATCGGAAAGAAAGATGATAAACAAAATAAAATTTATATTTGGTTTCACGAAATGGCTGAAGAAAATGTTTTCTTGATTTCTGACTCTTTTGAAAGTTTTATAAAAAACTTTCAAAGTATAAAAATAGAAAAAAATACTCTAGATAATGTTAAATTAAATTTGGGTGACAAATTAAATGCTTTTCTAAATCATGCTTCTAAAAATATAAAATGAATGAGGATAAACAAATTATATTATTTTAAATGAAAAGATCTTGAAATATAATTCCGATCTTTAAAAGTAAAATGAGGAATAAGCATTGAAACTTATCAAAAAGCCAAATATTGTACTTGGAGTTGAGTTAGAGAGTCAAACATTTGAAATAATTACTAACGACTTTACTGATTTCTTATCAGATTTAGTTAAGCAAGAAATATAGAATTAAGGAAAAACCTTGAATGGCTATAGCGCACTGACCTGAAAAAATGAGACAAATTAAAACACCTTTCGTTGAAAAACGGGTATGAAGCCCATAATAACAACGTGGAGGTGTTTACATGTATCGATTGAAAAGATCATGATCATATTTTCTACCTCATTTTTTGATTTTTTCCTAAATTGAAAATCGCTGAATTGGGCTATTTTCTCCTCAATTCAGCGATTGACATGGAATTCAACTTTCAGAAATGTGACTTCTATTAATTAAACTGATATAAACTTAAGCACCTTTCACAGTAGCTTTATTTGATGTAGTATTAACACTTTCCTCAGAGCCTTGCTCCACACGTTTGATAAAAAATGATAAAAGTAATCCGATGACCGCAATGCCGATAATGACAACATAGGCATCATTAATACCTTCAATAGTAGCTTCTAAAATCATCTGTTTTTGATTTACAGCACTAGTCGCTGTAGACATCATATCTGTAAGATGCGTTTTCGTACGATCTGTCATGACTGTAACAAGAAGAGAAGTACCAACAGCACCTGCTACTTGTCTAATCGTATTAGAAATGGCTGTCCCGTGCGCATTCAAGCTAGAAGGTAATTGATTTAAACCTGCTGTTTGAATAGGCATGAGCAACAGTGCCATTCCGATACGGCGGCCTGTAGACATAAGAACTAAATACGTATAGCTCGTTGAATCTGTTAAATTAATAAAACCGACAGTTGTAGCTATTGTAATGATTAGGCCAATAACAGAGAGCCATTTTGCTCCATATCGGTCAAATAATTTTCCGGTAACCGGCATTAGGAATCCCATTATAAGAGCACCGGGAAGAAGTAATAAACCGGATTCTATTGCTGTGTAGCCGCGTGCACTTTGCAAGTACAGCGGGAGCAGCATCATGTCCGCATACATAACCATTGTAACCGAGATATTGATAATCGTCGTTAGGGAGAACATATTATATTTAAACACTCTGAGATCCAGTAATGGATTATGAGAAGTTAACTGTCTCCATGTAAAAAGTCCAAGACTTATCATTCCGACGACAAAAGACGCAAGAACTTCATTGCTTGACCATCCGGCGCTGCCAGCTCTGCTGAAGCCGTATAATAAAGTACCAAATGCAAGTGTCGACAGGATGACACTCAGTATATCAATTTTAGCGGCAATCTGTTCTGACACATTTTTTAAATAAATATGACCGCAGATAATGACTAGAACAGCGAGTGGAATCATGCCGTAGAACATCATTTCCCATTCATAATTTTCCATAATATATCCGGCTAAAGTAGGCCCGATAGCAGGAGCAAAAATGATAGCGAAACCTACCATCCCCATTGCTGCACCTCTTTTTTCAGGAGGAAACAGCGTTAAAATAACATTCATAAGGAGCGGCATAATAATACCGGCACCTGCTGCCTGGATCATACGTCCGGTTAAAAGAACCGGGAAGTTTGTTGCGAGAGCAGATACTATTGTACCCGCAAGGAAAATCCACATCGAAGATTGAAAAAGCTGACGAGTCGTGAATCTCTGCATGAAATAGGCTGTCATTGGAATTAAAATCCCATTAACCAGCATATAGCCTGTTGTAAGCCATTGGGCGGTTGTAGCCGAAATATTAAAATCGATCATTAATTCGGGAGTGGCAACACTCATGATCGTTTGATTCAAGGTAGCTAAAAAAGCCCCTAAAATCATAATGAATAAAATTGGTCCTTTTTTGGTAGAACCAGTAGTTGCATCTATAGGTTTGCTCAACCTAATCCTTCCTTTCTGTTTTCAATTGGACTTAATTTACAATGTGTAAGATAATGAACAATGTATAAAAGAGATTATAAATAGTAAGTACAGATTTTACAATTTACAATATAGCGTAAAATGTAAATTAGTTTTCACTTTAGCTGATTTTGTCGTTTATCTAAGCAATATACTGCATTATCGAAAGAAATTGTAAATTTTAATAATTGAGAAGAAAGGAAAAAGAAAATGGCGGATAATAAGCAATATACAGATCCTCGAATTTTACGTACACGGATATTGATAAAAGAGGCATTTGTTCATTTGTTACAGGAAATGGAGATTGAGAAGATGTCTGTCAGCCGTATAGCGGAGCGTGCGACCATTAGTCGTGTGACGTTTTACCTCCATTATCGTGATATACCAGATATGTTAGAAAAGATGGCTGACGAGATGATTGAAGATATTCAACATGTTTTGGACAGTGAGTCAGTGAAAAAGGAATCTTCTGAAGACGCAGATTGGTTCATGATATTGAGACTGCTTGAGCATATTGCGGAACATCATAAATTTTATAAAGTTATTTTAGCTTCCAAAAAAGTTCCGATTTTTACTGAACGCTTGTCAAAATTGATGGCTGAAATCATTACTTCAAGATTAGAGCATTTGGGGAGTAATTCTTTCAGTTATAAAGCTGGTATTCAAAAAGATATTGCCATTTGGCACGGATCTTCAGCCCTTCTTGGTACTATAGTTTTCTGGCTGCGAAATGATATGCCGTACACACCCCATTTTCTCGCAAAACAGCTTTTTAGTTTGTTTAATGCTCATAATCAAGATAAAAATTAAAAAATAAATCCCTTCTGACTTAATTGGGCGAAGAAAGTAAGAACAAAAGGAGGAAAAATGACACCTGTTATTTTGAATAACCTATTGAATAAGAACAATTTATGGAATGGCTGTATGCTTGCATCTTGCCCATTATCCTGAATTATCTTATGAGCATTTGTCAGAAGGAATTTCAAAACTGATTAACGAGTCAGGTGCAAAATACACTTTATAGTAAGATTAATTGTTTTTTAGATAAGGAGGATATACAAATGCATATTAGAAACTCAGCAAAAGCTATTATTATTAGTGAAGACAGGGTTTTATTAACAAAAAATCAAAATAATGAAGGATACTTTTATCTTTTTCCTGGTGGTGGACAAGAGCACGGAGAAACAATTCAAAATGCATTAATTAGGGAGTGTATTGAAGAAATTGGACAACAAGTAGAAATCGGAGAACTTCTTCATATTCGTGAGTATATTGGTAAAAATCATGAGCATTCATCGTTTGATTTCGATGTTCACCAAGTTGAGTATTATTTTGATTGTAAAATAGTAAACAATACAGATGATGATAAAGAACCTACTAATCCAGACAGCAATCAAGTTGGGATTGAATGGATACATATTAATGATTTACTTCAATACAGGGTATATCCTAAAGAGTTAAGAAAACATATTATAAAGAATTTTAATAATGTTAAATCACCAATTTATTTAGGAGATATTAATTAAGCCCTTGTTAAGTTGATAGGGGTTTTAGTGAAATAAGAATTAAAACTAAAGATAATTGGGTGATATTATGGACGAACGAAAAGCACTTTTACAGCAAAAAATTAAAATTAACAAACAAAAAAGTCAAAGAAATAAATTAATTGATTTTCTGCCTCAAGATATTTCAACTGTTTTAGAAAAATGTGATTTAATTACATCTCCAAAGTTAGACAGGATCCTAGATGAAATTCATCAAAAATGGAACTATGAATTGCATAAAGAGGAATTTGTAAAAAAATATGGTGATTTCAGAAAAGAATTTAGTTGGGAACAAGAAGTTATTCAGTATATGCAAGAGATAGAAATTGAAAAGAAAGTAGTTTGTTTGTTTTTAGGAATAGATGACAGTCCAATATATCTTGTCGAAGGAAAATGGGTAATAGAGAATTTTAACATCCTATGGCAAAGTATCGACAATGATGATTTGTGGATTATTAGCAAAGATTTCAACTACGGTGTTCTAGTTTCTCGTTATGGAGGATATCTAGAACAAGACCCCAACCCAAAAGAAATTTTTTATTCAATTACTAAATGGAATACTTAGATTTATAGTTTTCTTCCACTAACGAATGTGTCAATTCAATAAATAATTAAAGGGTCTGCCGGTGGAACCCCCTTTTTTACTACCGATAATGTTAACTAAGTTTGTATAATATACTCATTTGAATTTTAAGATATAACTGCACATAACCAAGTGAAAAAATTAGTTCTCGAAATGAAAAAATATTAATAAGCAAAGTTGTTAGACAGGAGGTAATTCTTGGGGAATGAATTAATTTTCA
Organism: Metabacillus fastidiosus NBRC 101226; assembly: GCF_001591625.1. GTDB lineage: Bacteria > Bacillota > Bacilli > Bacillales > Bacillaceae > Metabacillus > Metabacillus fastidiosus. The sequence continues at coordinate 30,082 of NZ_BCVG01000017.1, read as the reverse complement.
TATGTATTATATTAGTGGCTTCTATATTGCAAACCAGTACAGGTTTTGGCTTTTCCATATTAGCGACCCCTTTTTTACTGATATTATTCCTACCACAAGAAGCCATACAAATAAATATTATTTTATCTTTAATTATCTCAATATCATTGATTTTTAAGATAAGAAGGGATATTGATTTTATATTGCTAAAACGATTAATTTTAGGGAGTATAGTTGGCGTACCTTTAGGTATTTTTATCTTTATTTCTATTAACATTAATAATTTAAAATTAGGATTGAGTATACTCCTCTTAATATTAACATTGTTACTAATATGCAATTTTAAGGTTAAATCAACACAATTTAGAGATTTCATAGTTGGTGGGTTATCCGGTATTTTAACAACAAGTATCGGTATGCCTGGACCTCCGTTATTGCTTTACTTTACGGGAACAGATACTGAAAAAGGAAGGTTAAGAGCAACTACTTTGGCTTTTTATCTCTTTATATATTCCATTAGTCTAATAACTCAAATAATCTTTACTGGAACTAACAAAATAATATGGGAATCAAGTTTTTATGCAATTCCAATCGTATTTTTTGGCTTGCTTATAGGTCAAATTATTTTCAAATGGCTTAGTCAACGGATTTTTAGAAAATTTACATATATCCTTTTGATTTGTACAGGGATTTATCTTTTTCTTGAAGGGGTGAATTCATTATAGTAGTAAGTTCTTATTTTAGCGGAATTTATCAAAGATTAAATTACCGGTGAAAATTCCTTTTTAAAAAGATTCTTTATTGAAGATCCCTTGTCTAAAATGTGATTTATGTTAACTAAATATGTATAAAGTACTTATTCAGATATTTTAAAGTCCTATTTAAATGCCTGACCACATTAGTTCAATAATTTCGTTTAAATGATATAATTTGTGATGTTTAAATAGAAATATGGAATAAAATAAGGAAGTGTTTTAGAGATTAATGGAAATAAAAATTGTACTATTATATGGTGAAACTTTGCCTCCATTCAAGCATATTGAGAAGATTTTAAATAAGTATCATCAATATTATTTAAGTGATAAGAAAAAAGAAGGCTTTAGTGAAGATAACTATTATGACATTTGGATAGATGAACGATACACTGGGCTCAAAGCCAGAAATGCCCGTTATTACACCCCCACTGTACCAGTAAAGAAAGAGTTTCTGACTAAATTCTTAAATATTTTTAGAGCATTAAAAGGAAATATGTGTTTATGTAAGCAAAATCATGAACATCCTATTGTCGAAGTTTCAGAGATAGACTATGAAGGTTATTGTTTTTATTTAGATAATGAGACAGAAAAGATACTTTTTCTGGAAGAATATCGTAATAATGAGGGAGAACGTTTTAGTGTAGGAGAACTAAATTGGTATAAGCAATTACCGGGGGATAAACGCTGGATTCAGATTGCTGCAAGTGAAGATACTGAAAAAGCATTTTTCTAATGGCTAAGGAACCTTATTCTCTAAGGAGAATGACAATAAGAATAGTAACATTAAAATCTTGTTCCACTAATAGGACGTCTAATTCAATAAAAAGCTAAAAGGATCTTTAATTTTTAAAGATCTTTTTTACTATGGATAATTTGAATTATGTTAACAAAGTTGATATAGGATATTGTGTTTAACTTTTCAAAGTAAATTAGGATTAAAGGTCGAAAATAAACCCATTAATAAATACTATAGGCTATAATTGTAATTAGAGGTGAAATATTGAAGAAATTAATGAATCTACTATTAATCACAGTTTCAAGTGTGATTTTTATTAATGTAATAGGCTGTTCACATAAAAGTGAGGTATCCAGTACTATATATTCATTTACTCCAGAAGAAGAAAATCAACTGTTAACTTTAGCTTATGATTTTTTAGAAAACTCATTACAAGATAACATAGTTGATTGGGGAAAAGGCAAGATTACCGGATTTAAGTCAGGCAGTAAGTTTGAAATTTTGACTAATGAAAATAACGAAACAAAGGATATTAAAGATATTCAAATCATATTAGTCACTTTTGAACCTAAAAAAGAATCTAAATTAAAGTCTATTCAAGTATATTTAGATGAAAATGGAGAAAATGTATTAGGATTCATTGCAAAAAAATAAAAAAGATCTTCACTTGAAAGATCTTTTTTATTTTTAAAATGTGCATGATGTTAACTAAGTTCCTTTTAAAATAACGAATAAAGATATAAGGTTTCTAGAGTTATACAACTAAATTAAGGTTTTTTAGGTTGAGATTGGTAAATTAAATTGATTGTGAAATAATCATATTTTGGATTGTATTAAGCAGAAAGAGGTATTAAATAAAGAATGAAAAATAGAAGAAAGTTAATAAAGTATATTGGATTAAGTATGATAGTATTACTGATCTTAGCGATTTTTTCTCCTACATGGACTCCTCATATAAAAGGCGATAATAGTATTAGTGTATTAGAACAAGTCGAAATAAACGGAAGTAGCCATGAAATTATGATACGTGGCAATGATAAGAATAATCCAGTTATTATTTTTGTGCATGGAGGACCTGGGAATCCAGAAATACCATACGCAGTTAAATACCAAGACTTATTGGAAACCGATTTTACAGTTGTGAATTATGACCAAAGAGCAAGTGGAAAATCATATCATTTTTTTGAGGACTATTCTAATCTATCACCAGACTTATTGGTGGAAGACTTACTGGCTATGACGGACTATATATCAGAACGCCTTGGCAAAGAAAAAGTAATACTGATTGGTCACTCTTTTGGTACATATATCGCAACACAAGCTGCTTACAAAGCCCCTGAGAAATATGAAGCATATATTGGTATCGGACAGGCCAGTAATATGATAGAAAGTGAGATTGATAGTTTAAACTACTGTATTAAACAGGCTCAAAATGCTGGAAACACAGATGATGTTCTATATTTAGAAGGGTTAACTGAAAAGATTAAGAATGGTGATACGTTTACCCCACGAAATTATGTAATGAAGTACGGTGGAGGTTCAAGGCTTATTGATAACCCTGATGGTGATACTATAGGTATTTTATTTAGTAGCGAGTATAACTTATTAGATGTCATCCGTTATAACTATGGAGTAACCTACTCTCAAAGTACTTTGATAAAAGATATATTCGAAAAGCCATTACCTACTGTAGTAACAAAGCTTGAATTACCGTTCTATTTTATCATGGGAAAGTATGATTATATGACTTCATCTAATGCAGCAAAAAAATATTTTGATATGATTGAAGCTGATAAAAAGGAGTTTATTTCTTTTGAGCAATCAGCTCATTACCCACAGTTTGAAGAAAAGGAAAGATTTTATGAATGGATGTCCAACACGTGTGTGAAATAAATACAATTATATAAACAGTTAAAAGGATTTCCATCAAGAGATCCTTTTAGCTGTATAAAATGTGATTTATGTTAACTAGAGTGATATAAAGTATTTATTTGAGAAGTAAAGTATTTAATGATTAAATTGAAATAAAAGGAAAAATTATTATTGGAGGAAGTAGATGAAGAAATGGTTATTGTTAGTAGGGGTAGTCATCATAGTTATAAGTATTGTTGCATTTAATAGCAAATTCTATTACCCATCATTGCCTGTTAACTCTGTAAGTAAAAGAGAAGTTTTAGAATCTTTAAATGATTCGTCAAAAGAGATTGTGAAAATAGCTGAGGAAAATGGTTATGATTGGTTTATTACTCGAAATGAACAGGGAAAAGCATATGAAAATTTAAAAAGAATGGTTAGTGAAAAAGGGTGGCAATTTAAGAATCAAGAAGGTAGTGGATTTTTTTTCGAAAAGGATGATAAAAAACTAATTGCAACTACTGAAATGTGGACAGGAAATTATGTTATTGTTCAGATCCGAAAAAATTAGGAATAATAGTTATTTATTTTTGGAGTATTGTATTTATACTATTAAATGCTTAATTCAATAAGCATTTAAAAGGATCTTCTATCAAAAGATCTTTTTTCTGTGAAAAAATTTTCCATCCATGGTTGAGAGCAGTCACTCATAGATGTTTTTACTATCTAAAATATGCCTTATGTTAACTAGATTGATATAAATTATTTATGTAGGTAGTTAAAGGAGTAAGTTAGGGAATACGAATAGTTAAATTTTAATGATAAACTGGTAATAAATGGGGTATAGCTATTGAATATAAATACTGATTCTCTTGTAACTTTTATAATTATATGGGGCATACCAACTTTTATGGTTGTTAGAGGTTATTTAAAAATGAATACTGCTGATAAAAAATCAGCATTAAGTGATTTTACATCAAGTCGTTTTATTTTTACAACTGGATTTATGATAATTGGTGCTTTTTGTACACATTTAGGGATCTTATTAGCTATAAATATAATTGAATTAATTGGGATTGGTGTCTTTACTCTAGGCGGAATTTTTTCAGTATTTGATATGTGGAAGATAAGTAAAATCAGAAGTGTGTTTATATTTGTTTTAGTCTCTGTTGCCGTTTCATATTTGTTATTTAATTAAATTGATATAAAGCAATCATTTTGATACTTAGGGATCTTGTTCAAATAATAGGGTAAGTTAGTTGAATAACAATTGCAGGGGAAAATAAAATGATTAAAAATAATAAGAGAAAAATATTTAAATACAATCAAGATGATATTCTAGAGATTTTGTCAAAATATCTTGGTGATAAAACTGAATTCGATACGTATCAATCTACAGCGATACTTTTAGGTACTCCAGGTAAAGGCTTAAGATTAATTGCTGTTGTTGGTAGCGAAGATGACGATGATATTACCAAGTTAAATTTAGAGAATATTGATAATAAAGTAGATTGTAATGGGACACATTCAGATTTAGATGATGGTTTTTTATTTAAGAATAAAAAGAATATTAAATAAATTGAATTCTTGTTCAATTATACGTTAATTTAATAAATAACTAAAAAGATCTTCCAGTCGGGTAGAAGATCTTTTTTACTATCTAAAATGCAGATCATGTTAAATAGATTAAGTTGTTAAGAAATTATTATATAAATAAATTATGTACATAATTCTATTTTTTAAGGCTTATAAAGCTTTCATTTTTATTTGATTGTTTAGTTTCTTCAATAGGCGAAAGTAAATATTTCCCTATCCATACAAATCCTATACCTGTAACAGTTCCGCCAATAACACTGATAATTCCTTCAGCATTTGGGATAAAAGTAGCTAAAGTGAAAACGAAGGTTCCTATTATTAAGCATAATCCACTTATAAAAGGAAGGATACCCTCTTTCATTATCGAAATTCCAACTAAAATCATCCCGAAAACGAAAAATAATGGTCCGACCGTATATATGATGCCTGACACACCTTCATTTAAAATAGAATTTACATTTACTCCAGAAACGGCTGCTATTTCTACATATACTACTGCTGTTACAAATGTTGTACCGATTAGACCAAATAACATTCCTAGGTTACCAAAGAGTCCGTTTCTTTTACCTTGTGCTTCAAATAGTCCTATAAAAGCAAAGATAAGACTTAGATGACCAAAGAAAATTAAACTTTGCCCAAAAACTGTTCCATCATTTGTTTTTCCTAGCAAGTTAATCAGATGTCCAATTCCTAACAATAAACCAGATATAATACTTGCAAATCCTCCTATAGACCGAAATAAAAGTGTGGGATACAGAATGATTCCTCTTCTTTTTATATAAATTTCCTTTATATGTTAAGTTTAACATATAAAACAAGATTGTTTTCTAAATTGAATTATCTTACTGATCCTAACGACAGAAAAATCTGAAAAAAATGATCCTGTCATCCCATGTATGTACAGGGGCAAGTTATACATTTTATTTTATCTTTGATAGAATAACCTTAAGAAATGAAAGATAAAATTTTCGAGGCATGAGATGTTCGAAACCATTGTGTTGTTTGTATTAGCTGGAATTGCGAAAATCGGTGGGGATATCTTGGAGTGACCCCGGTATAACCCCAATCATAGCCGTTAGAAGTAGTCACATCGAACTGGTTGGATTCATATTGGGCGTTTCGAGGAATGGATTTAGAAATAAAAGAAATATCCTGTTTTTGTGGAAAGGAAAGAGAAAGATGGATCTCCGACAAATGCGTTATTTTATAATGGTGGCAGAAGAACTGAGTTTTACTCGTGCAGCAGAACGCCTGAGAATGGCACAGCCTCCATTAAGCCAAGAAATTCGCAAATTAGAAGAAGAATTAGGAGTTCAACTTTTTCATCGAACCAAAAGAGTGGTTGAACTTTCGGAAGCTGGAAAGATTTTTTTAGAAGAGGCTCGACATACTCTGTTTCAAGTAGATAGAACTATAAAAGCGACACAACTTGCAGATGAGGGGAAAATAGGTCATCTAACAATCGGTTTTGTCGATTCTACAGAAATCGTTATAGATATTCTGAAGAATTTCCGGGAACGCTTTCCTAAAATTCATCTTGTATTACATGAAATGACAACGGAGCAGCAACTAAAAGCACTCTATGAGAAACAAATACAAATTGGATTTTTTCGTTCTAAACAGAGTAACAATGTATTAACTTCTGAAATTTGTTCTGAAGAATCTTTAAGATTGGCTTTACATGAAAACCATCCTTTAGCCTCATTACCCGAAATTTCAATCCAATCATTAATCGATGAACCATTTATTTTGTTTCCACGCCATTTTGGTCCAAGTTTTTATGATTTAATTATTAGCTGCTTTTCGTATCATGGCGTAAGTTTAAATGTTGTTCAGGAAGCTATTCAAATGCAAACGATCGTTAATTTAGTTGCAACAGGAATGGGAGTCTCTGTCGTTCCATCATCAGTAGAAAGTTTGAAACGCCCTGGAGTTGTTTATAAAAAAATCCAAGAGCCTACACCGAAGGTCAATCTGTATGTTGGATGGAGGCAAGATGAAAAATCTGCAGTGTTAGATCATTTCTTAACCGTTGTTAGGGAAGCTTATTCGAGTACATATCCTTATTACAAGGAATAAAAGTCCAGCCTAAAGTGGCTGGACAGTAACATATTACAAAGTAAGTCTTCTCATTTAATATAGGCTTCCAAGTAAGACTACAAAATTTTGTGTACATTTCTTGTAAGAAATTTGCTGAAAACTTAACCTGTTTTACTCGGATCGTACTCAACCAAACCTTCTAGTATTTTGTCAATCTGATTCATTACTTCAGATTCAAGTTTGACATTAGAGGCGAAAGCATTCTCTTTTACCTGTTCAGGGCTTGAGGCACCGATAATTGCTGAAGAAATGTTCTGGTTTTGAAGTACCCAAGCTACTGCAAGTTGAGCGAGGGTAAGGTCAATCTCTTGTGCGATGGGTCTAAGCTTCTGAATAGCGGTAAGGACATTATCATTCATCCAACGTTGCGCAAGATTACGAAAAAACGGTTTACCAGCAGGAGAATTAGCACGTGATTGAGTTGGTACTGGTTTACCAGGTTGATATTTTCCTGTGAGAACACCTTGTGCGAGGGGAGACCATACTACTTGCCCAAGCCCTTCACGTTGACAGGTTGGTATCACATCTGTTTCGATAACTCGCCACAACATGGAGTACTGGGGTTGGCTAGCGATAAGCGGAATATTCAATTCTCGTGCAAGTGCTGCGCCCCGGGTGATTTGTTCTGCTGTCCACTCGCTTACACCAACATAAAGCACTTTACCCTGTCTTACAAGATCTGCGAAAGCTAGCATCGTTTCTTCAAGAGGAGTAGTTGGATCAAATCTGTGTGCGTAATAGACATCAATGTAGTCGGTCTGTAATCGACGCAAAGATGCATGGCAATTTTCTAGAATGTGTTTTCGTGATAAACCTTTATCGTTTTGCCCAGGCCCAGTCGGGTGGCACACCTTTGTACATAGTTCAATGCTCTCCCGCCGTACACCTTGCAAAGATCGGCCGAGTACTTCTTCAGCCTTAGTGTCTGAATAAACATCGGCCGTATCGAACATTGTAATACCGACATCTAATGCAGCTTTGACACAGTCATTTGCCGTATCTTCATCCACTTTCCCCCCATGATTTATCCAGTTCCCATATGCAATCTTACTTATAGTTAATCCACTATTACCAAGTTTACTAAATTCCATTCCAGCTACCTCCTTTTAAAAATGATACTTTCATTATAAAAACCAAATTTTGATATGTGAAATATATTATTTTTAATAAACTAATATAAATTTTATATAAAAATAGCCTAAACCGGTAGAAGGGCCCCTTGGAGACAAAATATAAATATGGTGAAAAAATGTGTTTTTGGTCTATGAATCTATGCCGAAAATGGTTATCAAAGTGAGGTGTCGTTTAAAGTAAAGTTGCATTATTTATAAAAAAGATTCAACGTTTATAAAAATGTTGCACCGATAAAGCACGTTTGTTTAACCTTTTATCTTAAAGAATAGGCCATTATTTGGAATAAGTGATTGCCCAAATATTAGAAATTTGAAATAATTGAATAAGAGTTTATAGAAGGTGGAGAAGAAAAATGATGAATATTGAATATTTAAATACAATGTATATGGACTCTTATTTTCCCAACTTTTTAGTGGATAAGGTTAAGGCTGCTATTTTAAAAGTGGAGGATTTTATTAAGCAAGGAAATCACTCACTAGAGGAGATTCAAGAAAGTTTAGATGAAATGACATTAACAATTAATGATATACAAGAAGAATTTTGGGAGCATAATAGTGAAATAGAAACAGTAGCAAGGGATTCTATTGGGGAAACAGTAGAGACAATATTAAAATTTTATCAGGTTCCAATTGATATTGAAGAAGCAATTAGAAACAGAGATTGGTGAACACCATCAATCGAGTTTAACTTTTTCGAAGGAAGTCTCCTTCTTCAAACGTGTGAAGGGTAAAGTCCAACGGTAAGGAAGGATATGATGAAAAAATCTTCGTATAAAGTTTGATAAGAAATCCTGTATAATGCAGGTTTTTTCTCACCTTACTATATTGACACTTTATTTATTGAAAATAGTTAAAAGAGTGAGGAGGAGATGTATCGAATGATAATATCATAAAAATTCTTCTGGAAAAAGTAAAGTTGGTGCAAAATGCTATGGAACTAATGGGACTTTTATGTAATAGGATTCATTATAAATGAAAAAATTTATTGATTGGGCTAAAGAAAGCGGCTGGACTATAGTTTTTAAATCTGAATATCAATTAAATCTAGATGAAAGCATAGTTACAAGATATAAAAATATTCCTGATGAGTATCTGGAGTTCTTGAAGATGATTAAACAGTGTATAGCACCAAGTGAGAAAACATGGTTTATATGTGAAGATGAGTATAATAATGATTTGGATATTGCATTAAAATGGAATGAATTTGAATTGATAAGTTTAGAAGCAGCAGGCGAAGATAACGAGTGGAAATCAGATATAACTTTGTGGTGGGATAAATATTTACCAATAGTTATGTCAGTTGATGGTGGCTATTCCTTCTATGCAATTGATTTAACTAATGATATAGGTGCTATCGTACATGGATATGAACCTGAATTTGAAGAAGTGGAAAAAGTAGCGGATAACCTTGATGGATTATTTGAATTAATTATGTCGAATAAAATAAAACTATAGTAAAGAAAGACTGTAACATCTCCAGTAGATATTTTTAAAATGATAAATTTGCTTGGCTGGAATGAATGTAACAATTCAAAAATAATAGCTACAAGAATCGATAAAATGAAAATTCTGTATATTTGCATTCAGGAGTCATGATGGTAAGCGGAACCACTGATGATCCGAGTCATAGAGAGAATGTAAATACTCTAAAGCAATCAGGATGATTTCATTGTAAATAATATGCTAGACATAAAAACAAGCTGATGACAGTCAGCTTGTCATATTCTATTTATTTCCTCTCTACAGACCATTGTACTGGAGAATTAGTATGCTGATTTAATTTTTGTACGAGGGCTTGGGCGGCGGAAAATTCGTTAAAGGTTTTGGCGAAAAGGCTATTGGAATCTTTTAAAATTTCTTTTGCTCCATTAATAGTTCTTACAATTATAAACAATATTCACACACCTCCTAATTTAAGTTTAAATTTGGCGAAAGTTGTTAATTAAAGTATCTCATATACATTAAAAAAAAGTATATACATTTAAAAAATAACTTAAAATGAGATATAAATTTAACATTAATGAAATATATCGTTTACTTTTCCTCACTATTCTAAGTTATGTATTCCTAAATAATGACAGATAATACGTTTTATAAACAGAAAAAGGTTGCCATTAAGTCAAATTTTTTGACTTAATGGCAGCCTTTATAGAATATGTTGAAAAACCTTTTTCTCTCTTGAAAATTTTACATTATTCGTCTTTCTATCTTCAATGTCATATTTTCTGCAGGCTATAAACAAATGGTGGAGCTTAACTCCTTCATCTTTTAACTGGACGTTCTAAAGTTAATATCTCGTCCTCTAAGGAAGAAAATTGCTGTTCAACGAGATTTTTAACATCTAAAACAGCAGCATTATAAAAATGAGGAGCAAGTGATTCCTTAAAGAAATCGAGTACTCTTTCTGCAGCAAATTCCGTAATTTCCTCGTCTCTTTCCTGTGAAAAGAAATACTGAATATCGGAAATCATTAATTGCTGCTGCTCTTTTGTAAGTTTTATAAACAAATAAAACAACTCCTTTAACAATGTACTACTATAACGATATATGTAAAATCAAAAAAAACATAGACTATACTTTTAGGAGATAAAATGCTACACCAGTATAACGAAAAGTCCCCAATAAATCGGGAACTTTTACTATTAATATCCAAATGGTCTTCTCGGCGGGCAGCAAGGATTATAAGGTCTTCCGCACATGACATGCTGTTCATAACATTCATTCACTACTGATTCAGTGTGAGGGAAATAGTGCTTGTGAGTGATCATATGCTTATTAACTGTAGTATTATGGGAAGGATGAACATGTGATTTTACAGTATTTAATACATTTGTACTCACGTATTGTTTTGCTGGTGAAACTTGTGGCGGATCATACTGAGCCGGCAGTGCATTAGGTGGACAATACTGTGGGGAACATTGATGACCCCAATGTTTATGATGCATTTTATAACCTCCATTTCTAATTGTTGACTCGTTAATAGCGTATGAAAGAAAGAAGGGATCTGTCCTAATCTAAATACCTATTTTCATTTAAAAGACTTTCGGTTTACAGAAAGGAGAGAACATTATTGAAAGAAAGAATCAGGCAGGAACTGAATGAAATTGAAAAAAACTTCGATGTCAAAATTCTTTATGCATGTGAATCAGGCAGCAGGACATGGGGTTTCTCTTCTGAAGACAGTGATTATGACGTGCGTTTTATTTATATTCATAAAAAAGACTGGTACTTATCGATTGATCAAAGAAGAGATGTTATTGAGCTTCCGGTAAGCAATCTATTGGATATAAGCGGATGGGAATTAACGAAAGCTTTACGGTTATTCAGAAAATCAAATCCCTCGTTATTTGAATGGATGTATTCAGGGATTGTTTACTATGAACAATATTCTGTTATGGAGAAAATGAAGCAGATGATAGAAAAGGTATATTTGCCAGCAGCCAGTCTTCATCATTATTTAAATATGGCAAAGGGGAATGTTCACAGTTATTTACAGGGTGATGAAGTGCAGATAAAAAAGTATCTTTATGCGATCAGACCTGTTTTAGCATGTCAATGGATTGAAAAATACAAAACAGTGCCCCCGGTTGAATTTTCTCTTTTATTAGAAAAAATGATCAGGGAAGGTGTATTGAAAAACGAGATAAGGCAATTATTAACGAGAAAAATGACCGGAGAAAAATTAGAAGCAGGGCATAAAGTACATGTCATTAATGATTTTTTAGACAGTGAAATAGAACGATTGTTAGTATATACAAAATCATTAGCTGTCAAAAAGGAAGATCCGACTCCTATACTCAATCAATTATTCCGGGAAACATTGGATGAAGTATGGGAGAATTAAGTCTTATCCCCATTTCTGTAAGCTAAAATAGATGTTTTTAAAGAAGCGTACGAACCTATAGCCGCATACCCGTAAAACCAGCCCATAAATATTCCTGCAACAAGACTGTGGCGATGACTAATAAAAACAGAAATAATCAATCCTAAAACGAGAGCAATTGTCGGTACAAATTTTCGGGGTACTTTTAAAAAAAGTTTTATTAGCTGAGTTATGATCATAACGGCTGGAACTGCTATTACAGCGTCCCAAAAATTCGTATGTATTGTAGGAAAATCCATTACTGAACCACCTTTTTTTCAATAGTATGCCTTCCTGTGAGTAATTTAATTAAATTATTTGCACAATATAGTATTAAAGATAAAACAGGAAGGTTTGAGGCGGATGATTTATATTTATAACTGTTATGGGGGGACACATTCTTCTGCACTTGCTGCTGCATATCATTTAAAAAAACTTCCATATGACAGAGAGCCTACAAAAAAAGAAGTTCTTAATATCGATATTTTTAATAAATTAACACCAAATGACATGGGGAAGCTGTTTTTCCACGGTATTGATGAAGAGGGGAATAAAGTATTTACGCTTGGCCGGGGTTCCTCAAAAGTAGTCGTTCCAGCTATGCAAAGTGTCTGTGAATTATTTAATACAGCAGGAAAATTAGAGGAACAGGTCATCTTTTCTAATACATCGCCTACTGTTCCGTTAGCGATGACGTTTGGTGGCCTGTTTTCAAGAAGATTTAAAATCAATTTTATCGGTGTTCCTTTATTAGTAATAGGAGCTAAAAAAGCTCATCCAAATATTATTAAATTAGTTCAGAATACAAAAAATATGGCAAAAGCATCTATTGGTAAGATAGAAGTACTAGATAATGGTTTTGGAAAATGAAAAGCAGGAGCTTTTCATTTTTTTATATGTTAAAAGGATCAATTATATGGACGGAACTAGAGTTAATAATAGGAAAAACTGCACTTACTAAATGTAAAAAATGATATATTTTGTAAATATGAGTAAAAAAGAAAGGGGGAGAATGTTGAAAAGCAAAATATGTATCGTTATTTTATTTTTTACTTTAGTATGGAGCAGTTTTTCGTTTTTTTATCGAGTCCTGTATCTGCCTCAACAAGTTTTTTAATGAACCCAAAAAAGATATATGTATACAATGTTTATGATGAGAAAAACAAAAATAATAAAAAACAAATAACTGCCAGTTTTGTTGAAAGAAGTAAGGAGGGAGATTTATGGCATTTTAAAGAAAATCATTTGTTAAGTCATAAACTCTTTTTACAAGATAAGGAGGGCTTAAGAGAAAGTGATCCCTTTTATGCAGGCTTATGGCAACAAATGATCAAGTTTCCATTAAGAGAAGGAAAGGAATGGGCTGTTAATGACGACGAGCGAAAATTTAAACTAGTTTCTTTAAAGACTACTGTTGAAACTCCGGCAAGAACGTTTTCTAACTGTATTAAGGTGACAAGCAGAGCTGGAGCAGTATACTATTATGCACCTGGCGCCGGTATTGTTAAACAGCGCACTCATTTAGGAAAAATAATAGAGTTGACAAAAGTGAAAGATGCCCATTATGGAAGAGTACTTATTAAACAGGACGGGATAAAATTATATGATCCAAAAGGAAAAGTCCATCGATCGTTAAAGAAGGGTGAGGGTCTTAAAGTATTTAAAGAAACTGCTGATTCATTTGATGTTGGTGGAGGATACTATGTAAAGAAAAGCAAAGGGACATTATTTTATACTGGATTTATTTATAGTATTTTAGAAGGGATTAATATGTATAGCCCTAATGGGAAATTGCATAAAAAGATCGCTGACGGTAAAACGTTGAGAGTTTACAGTTTTAAAGATGGAAAATATCAGGTCGGCGGAGGATATTACGTACCCATGGGATCTTATATTCAGTATGACAGATAAATAAAGTGAATGAATGATCCACAAGTAAGAAGACGGGAGTAAAAAGCGCTTGTCGTATAAGAAGATTACTTATGCGGCAGCGCTTTTTATATCGTATGTACATTTTGTATATTAGGATATTTTTTTCTGCAATTGTTTTAGTTCGTTTTTATGTACAAGCCCCTGTTTTTTGTTCATTCTTAATAAAATATTGTTCGAAACGATTGCAATAATAATGAAAGCAGTCCCGACAATATCAAAAGAAGTCACTTGATACCCTTGAATAGCGGAGATGACGAGCGTTGTAACCGGAACAAAGTTAATAAAGAGAATTCCATTTAAAGGAGAGAGAATATTAACGCCGATATTCCAGCCGAGTAAAGCGATAATCCCGGGAAAGATAATCATGAAAATTAAATGCGGACTTACTGTTTGGATCGTTTGAGCTGAAGGTATAGGAACAGCTCCGATCAAAGTAGCGGTTAGTACAATAATAAGGGCGGTAGCAGTCCCGAATAAACAGCTTAATGCTGAATATTTTAGAGAGGACCAATGGCTAAACTGACTGCTTCCTATCGTATAAACGACCCATCCAACTACAGCTAAAAAGATAAGGAAGGCTGGGAATAAATGGCCTGTTGCTGATAGAAAAGCTGTTACATCTCCCTTTGTAATAACGAGCATAACACCAATAAAAGCAATTAAAATACTCAACATTGTGAATAAAGGAGGCCTGTTTCCTTTAAAAATCCAAAGTAACACAACTGAAATCATTGGCATCAATGCTTCCATAATAGATGCTAAAATTACTCCTTGTTCCCCGAGTAGATCCTGACCCCAGAAAATGAGCAAATTATATACAGCAAATGCCATAGTTCCGAAAAACCATAAAGAAAGTCCTTTCCCTTCAAGATGAAATCCCTTTTTCCCTTCTTTAAAGTAAAGAAGAAGTAATAAGATGATTGTTACAGAAGAATATCGGAAAATAGTAAAATAAAATGGATCAATGTAATGGAATGCATCATTTGCGACTGGAAACATAGCTCCCCATGATACGCTTGCGATAAAACATAATAAGGCACCTAGTAATACATTATTTTTCATAAATAAATCTCCACCTACATTCATAATCTCTAAATCAATTAAATAATGGATATGGTATAAAGTAAAATGATTGATAATGATGTTAGAGATCATTTTTTGTGATACTATAAAAGACATGTTTAGGGGGAGGATTTTTAAATGGAATTTAAAGATTTACAAGTATTTCAAATGGTCGCGGAAACAGGGAATATTACAAGGGCTGCTAAAGAATTAAATTATGTGCAATCAAATGTTACATCCAGAATTCAAAAGCTTGAAACAGAACTGAATACACGGCTTTTTAATCGTCATAATCGCGGTATGATTTTAACACCAGAAGGAAAGAAATTATTACATTATAGCGAGAAAATTCTCTTATTGATGAGTGAAACGAAAAAAGTGGTACAAAGCTCAGGGACACCTTGTGGCAAATTAGAAATTGGTTCTGTGGAAACAGTTATTAAACTTCCGGTTATTTTATCAGCTTATAATAAAAAATATGAAAATGTTGATTTATCACTTGAATCAGGTGTGACGGAAAGACTTCAAGAAAAAGTGCTGAATTATCAATTAGACGGAGCGTTCGTAACAGAAGCAGGTCAACATCCTTCATTAGTTCACCACGATGTTTTTCAGGAGGAGCTTGTTTTAATATCGGATCGTACATTAACATCATTGGAGCAATTGAAAAATAAACCTTTCTTAGTTTTTAGCGAAGGATGCGGATACAGGGCAAAGTTGAATGAATGGTTGAAAGATGAGAGAATAACTCCGATGAAAATGATGGAGTTTGGAACATTTGAAACGATTTTAGGAAGTGTTATTGCGGGGCTCGGAATTACCTTTGTACCTAAATTATCGGTTGCTCATTTGGAAGAGCGCGGACTTATTCACTGTCATTCTATTCCAGATAAATACAGCAAGATCAATACTATTTTCATTAGGAGAAAAGACACATATTTAACTCCGACAGTGAAGGCATTTATTGAAACGATTGAACTTTGTAAAGATGAAACAGTTTATCCGCTGTCCATTATAAAATATTAATGAAGAGATAGATTTTATCCCTTCATTAATATCAATGGAATTTATGAGATCGCTTACAATATTACGCAGAACCTGTTTTTCTTAGGTAGAATAGAACATTAATAGAAAAGATAATAATAGCTAGAACTAAAACACTTCCTCCGACAGCAGTGACCGGTATAAAGGAAGCATTGCCGTAGACGACAAATGTGAGGCTGAGCATCATGACCGGTAATGATACATTGTGAAGCCAGAAATGAGTTTTTGCGAGCTTGTTGTCAGCTATGCTCGGGAATAAGTAGTAAATGATGCCTGCTAAAGTCATGGAAGTCCAGCCGAGCAAATTGATGTGGACATGCACCGGTGTTAAAGCAAACGAGTGTGTCATTGACATGAATAAACCAATACAGGCACCAATCACAAAATAAATGACTGAAATTTTAATAAAGCGGATACCCATAAAGACCCCTCCGTTACTTCTCATTTGATAAGCACAATTTACTATATGAGACAAAAACTTCAACAATTCCTCCTTGAAAATAAATATTTTTATCAGATAATCATCATTTTCTCCTCTTAAGCATGAATGAAAAAAGAGTATTGTCCTTTGTACAATTAAAATCTTGGGGGAAAGGAAGGGAACTTTTCTGCAAAAGAAAAAACCCAATCGTTAAGATTGAGTTTTAATGGATTGTACGGAAGACACCAATTACTTTTCCTAAAATAGAAACGTTTCGTAAAATAATCGGTTCCATCGTTGAATTTTCAGGCTGAAGGCGGATATAGTCTTTTTCTTTGAAAAATCTTTTAACCGTTGCTTCATTGTCCTCTGTCATTGCAACGACAATATCACTGTTGTTTGCAGTTTGCTGCTGTTTCACGATAACCATGTCTCTATCATGAATTCCCGCTTCAATCATACTGTCCCCAACTACTTCTAACATGAAAATCTGGTCATCAGTTGCTGCGAATCGGTCAGGTAAAGGAAAAAATTCCTCTACATTTTCAATCGCTGTAATTGGAAGCCCTGCCGTTACTTTTCCGATAATCGGCACATTTATTACTTTCGTTTTTGGAATATCTGTATTTTCAGAGTCATCCAGAATTTCTATTGCTCTTGGCTTTGTCGGATCGCGGCGAATGAGTCCTTTTGTCTCAAGTCTTGCTAAATGACCGTGAACAGTGGAGCTGGAAGCAAGACCAACAGCTTCGCCTATTTCGCGAACGGAAGGCGGATATCCCTTTTTCTGTACCTCATCTTTAATGAAATTTAATATATCTTGCTGGCGTTTTGATAGTTTTGTCATTTTTATGACACCCCTGGTTCAGATAATTTAAATAAATTATAGCATGGTTTGTATAATAGTACAAACTAATGTTCGAAAAACAGTTGACTAGAACAAAGGTTCGTTTTATACTGAATGTAAATCATACGAACAAATATTCTAATTGAGGTGGACAAAATGAAAACAGAATCTTTCGCTTACATTCTATCATTCTTCTTTGTAATGATTGCAATAGTATTTGCCTTATCATACACTGGTATAAAAGAAAGTAAAGACCATTATTATATAGTAACAATTGAAGAAGGGGACAGCCTGTGGAGCATTGCTGATAAATTTCAGGAACAGGCTAATTTATCTACATGGGAATTTATTACATGGGTTCAGGAGAAAAATAATTTGTATACAGAAGTAATTAAACCAGGTGATGAAGTAATGATCCCTGTCAAAAAGGATTTGAATAATTTAGCAAGTAAGGAATAATAATTGGAGTGGACATAATGAGGGCAGTCATCTATTGTCGTGTGAGTACAAATAAGACGGAACAAGAATCTTCTTTAAAAAGACAAAAGGAAGAATTGCTTCAGCTGGCAGAAAAAAATAATGTGACTGTCATGAAAGTAATTGAGGAAAAAGCAAGCGGGTATGAATTAGAACGAGAAGGTATTTTCGAGCTTTTTGAAGAAATTAAACAGAATAATATTAATACAGTATTAGTCCAGGATGAAACAAGGCTTGGCAGGGGAAGTGCAAGAATTGCTATTATTCATTATCTTTTAAAGGAAAATATTATATTATATACTGCAGCCCATCAAGGTGAACTGCAATTATCCGAGGCTGATTCAATGGTTTTGGAAATTGTAAGTGTCGTGGAAGAATACCAAAGAAAAATTCATAATATGAAAATAAAAAGAGGAATGAAACGTGCTGTTGAGCAAGGTTATCAGCCTCAGAAAAACTTACATAATCAGAATAAATCAGGCGGAAAAGCAAAGCTTGAAGTGCCGATTGCGGAAATAGTCCGGCTCAGGAATAATAAACTCACTTTTGCTGAAATAGCAGCGACATTAAGAGGTTTCGGCTATGATGTTTCTAAAGCGACTGTACATAGAAGATATCAGGAATATATGGACACGAAGGAAGAATAAATAGTATGAGTTGTTTTTTCTTATTTGTTTGTAGTAATATGTCGTATAGTTAGAAGGGAGTGGCTATTATGTTATCAGCAGAAAAAATTAATCGCATAAATGAGCTTTCAAGAAAATCAAAAGCTGACGGTCTGACAGAAGAGGAAAAAATAGAGCAGCAAAATCTTCGTCAAGAATATTTACAATCACTTCGCAGTTCGATGAAAAATACATTAAAAAGTGTGACGATTGTAGATCCGAACGGTAATGATGTAACGCCGCAAAAATTAAAAGATGAGCAAAAGAGAAATCTTCATTAAAGAGAGAAAAGAGAGTTTTTTTCTCTCTTTTTTTATTTTGACATATAACTATTATTTCTTCTCCCTTTCTCTCGTAAAAGTATTTTGTTTCGACAAAAATAGTTGCTGGTTACTGTGTTGTTTAGACAAACCTTTTTTAGCATATGCTCTATAATGAATGAAAATATGATCATTCATGAAAGGGTGGGGGACATGAGAAATTATTATATTTATTTAGTAGAGGAAGAATTTGCTAGCCATTATTTTGGACGTGAATCGAAAATGTATCGCCTTTTTCAGGATTATCAATGGACAAGCCCAAGTAATGATAATATTCAGTTATTAGAGAAACAAATAATATATATTACAAAACCTATCCCAATGATGTTTATTGATAAATTGCTTAAAACCCATTTAAGTAACCGAAAAGACTATATCAGATCTGGTGAAATACATAAATTGGAGATTAGAGGGAACCGAAGTTATGGTTCATTAACTATAAAAGAAAGATATCTTGAATTGCATTCAAGCGGAAGCTATGAGGCAGAGACAATTTTTTTCGAAGTGTTGAGAAAATTTGATCCGTGTTTTTTAGCAATGGATTTTCAAGCCGAGCGTTACGGCTGGCTAAACCCGATAAAGGAAAGAAATTTTATTTGAAAATAGAAAAAATACAGCTCAAATGTTGTATAATAACAGATGTTTTAGTACACTGTAAAATAGACAATAGAAGGAGGAAATTTAATGGATTTATGGGTTGTTATTCTAGTAGGTGCTCTGGCACTGCTTGCCGGAGTGGCTCTAGGATTTTTCATTGCGCGTAAATATATGTTAAATTATTTAAAGAAAAATCCGCCGATTAATGAACAAATGTTAAAAATGATGATGATGCAAATGGGTATGAAGCCGTCGCAGAAGAAGATTAATCAAATGATGAGTGCGATGAATAAACAGCAACCAAAATAAACGTTGATGTAACAAGGCTTTAGGCATTATTTACATAGATGTTTTTACACGATATCCCAATGATAGGTGAATCTTTCGTTGTGAAAATATGTACTATTGCTTAATCTTTCATATTTGACATATAAGACCACTTTTCTGATAAATGTTTAATCAGAGAGGGGTCTTTTTATTTAGAATTAGAATTAGAAGATGTAATAGAAGAGTGTACCTATCTAGGATACCGAATTCAATGAACACTTATAAAAACAGACGATATATCGGTATCAGACTTTGCTGAAAATATTAGAACAAGAATTTATCATTTGGATAATAAAGTAAGGAGAATGTAAAACGATGACTGAATTAATGGTGAATCAAGTTCCTTTTATCCAACTCTTAAAATAGTAAATCTGCTAATATTAGTAAAAAATGCTAAGAGGTGTTTGTGTTGAAAAAATACATTATAATTCTAGTGTCAACTTTATTTCTATTCTCGTGTAGTAGTCGAGAACATAAAAAACTACAAGTAGAGGCTCAAAAAGTAACTGATATAATTATAGAATCCCATGATAATTCAGATATACGTATTGTGACAGAAAATGAGTTTTTAAACGACTTCTTTGATCGGTATCCTGCTCCTTTATCTTCAAGAAATAAAGAAATAGACAATAAAAGCGAGGAATTAATTCAACTACTATATTTGTTAAAAAGTTTAAACAGTTTATATATAAAATCTAAAGAATACTCACTTGAATACGAAGTAAGTAAACAACAAAAAGAATATTCGGAAATTTTAACTAAATTAAATGAGGAACATAATATCAATATACATGAATAGGTTTGGGAAATGTCTGGCGGATTAGAATGTTCTATCATCGGATATGATTACCAATTGAAGAATGTACGGACACCCTGCCTACTTCTATTCCTTGCATAGTGGATAATAAATCATTTAGATGCCCCAAGTACAATAAGATTATCCAATAATCAAATTACAGTAATTGTCCAATATAATGAGTAAACTAAAAATCAATTGATCGTGAATTATACATTTAATATGATGGACCCTGCTTGGGAAGTCGTTAATAGAGATTTAATGAAGGATAGATTGTTAATTTTAATGTGTGAAATTGTCGTTATTTGAGTATAATGAATAATGCACCATATTTTAGAAATCAGGGGTTAAATTAGTAGACAAATTAGTGGAATTAAGGTATATTTTTCTTATTAGAAAAAGTGGTCACTTAATATGAAACAAATCCTTACATATCAACGTTTTGATGCAAATGGGTATGAAGCCGTCGCAGAAGAAGATCAATCCATGATTAGGACGATGAATAAACAGCAAAAAATAAAATTCTTTATGAACTTTTATTTTTACATATGAGTACTGTTTAAAGCGTATGCGCTTTTGTTTTGAAATTATAGTAGCACGCATAATTGCGTGCTTTTTCTGTTATTAGATTAGGAACTGGTGTTTTATTTAAAATAAGGGTTTCCTCAATCTATTTAAAAGATTATACATACAATTTACTTGCATTTGCTTTCTGCCATAATAGAAAAAGTAGGCATATATAGCTGCTAATGCATCTATATAGGAATAGACACGGAGAAATATAGAAGAATGAGTATTGGATTATTAATTTGATACATATAATTTTTCATGGGTATCTGTTAAAATGGATGAAACTCTCTTTTCCAGGAGGAGAATATGCCAGATATTAATGTGTTTTTAGCATTTGGTGCCGGATTTTTGTCGTTTATTTCTCCTTGTTGTCTGCCTTTATATCCGGCTTTTCTGTCTTATATTACTGGAGTATCAGTTGGTGAACTGAAGTCAGAAAACACATTTCTTGGGCGGCAAAGCTTATTACATACATTATTTTTTTTACTTGGTTTCTCTATTATTTTTATTGCTCTTGGATTCGGGACATCCTTTATCGGGCAATTTTTTAAAAACTATCAGGAATTAATAAGACAAATTGGTGCGATATTAATTATTTTATTCGGTTTTATTACAATTGGTTTGTTTAAGCCGAAGTTTCTAATGAAAGAGCATCGCCTTGCATTTAAAAACAGGCCGGTAGGTTATATTGGATCGGTCTTTATTGGTCTCGCTTTTGCAGCGGGCTGGACGCCGTGTACTGGACCAATATTATCGGCTGTTATTTTATTAGGTGCAAATAATCCTAGTTTCGCTATGATCTATATGCTCAGCTACTTCTTAGGGTTTGCGATACCGTTTTTAATATTGTCCTTTTTTATAGGAAAGCTGCATTGGATTAAAAAGTATAATATAAGACTGATGAAAATTGGTGGTTTATTAATGATCGTTATTGGTATCTTGCTTTTCTTTGATCTAATGACTGAAATAATTATTTTTTTCTCACAAATATTCGGTGGTTTCACTGGATTTTGATATAATTATTCCGCATTTATCGGAATAATTATAATTTACTCCTATTATTGTTATAATAAATGTATAATAGATGTAATTTTTCCTGTAAAAGTTAATTAGATCGGATTTAAGATATAAATGCTTCTAAATCCTTGTTCTTTAAGTTACCTGTCAATAAAAGAGAGAAAAATGAATTGATGGGAAGTCTTACTTCATATAGGTAAGTGCATTCTAGTAAAGGAGTTATATATATTAAGTTGTCTTTATTTCGAGGAGGAACTCGTATGGCTAGAATATTAATTGTGGATGATGCGAAGTTTATGCGGATGACATTGTCAAATATTTTAAATAAAGGAAGTTATGAAGTTGTCGGAGAAGCGCAAAATGGCATGGAGGCTGTTGAAATGTATGAGGAACTGAAGCCTGATTTAGTAACGATGGATGTTACGATGCCTGAAAAAAACGGGGTGGAAGCGCTCAAAGAGATTAAAGAGAAATTTCCAGATGCAAAGATTATTATGTGCTCAGCTATCGGACAGCAAAAAATGGTTGTTGAAGCTATTGAAGCTGGAGCAAAAGATTTTATTGTTAAGCCGTTTGATGAAAGCAGAGTAATAGAAGCAATTACTCGAGTTTTGGCTAAATAAACGAATTTTGTACATTATGAACTAGACTGCTTTAGAAGAGAGTGGATACGATTGGCAACAATATTAACTTCTGTATTTGCTGTTTGTATGGGAATCGGAGTTTTATTTATAAGGATGAAATCAGCAGAAAAACCGGCAACAGCAAAGAAAATCATTTTGCCGCCGATTTTTATGAGTACTGGGGCATTAATGTTTATACATCCGATGTTTCGAGTGACTGGAATGGAATTTTTAGAGGCATTTTTGCTCGGGATGTTTTTTTCTATTTTTCTTATTAAAACGTCAAATTTTGAAG
The DNA here is from genome assembly GCF_001591625.1 of Metabacillus fastidiosus NBRC 101226. GTDB lineage: Bacteria > Bacillota > Bacilli > Bacillales > Bacillaceae > Metabacillus > Metabacillus fastidiosus. Next base: position 7,074 of record NZ_BCVG01000017.1, on the reverse strand, counting down.
TGCGGGATAATCATATTTATTTAAAACGTTCTAAAGCTTTTGCTTTTATATTAATAGGTCTCCTGCTTATCCGAATCGTGATGAAAACATATTTAAGTAATTCAATCGATGTCGGAGAGCTTGGCGGTATGTTTTGGATTCTTGCATTTGGAATGATCGTTCCATGGAGAATCGCGATGTATGTATCATTTCGTAAACTGCAAAATAAATTAAGTCCTCCAAATATAAATGTAACATAAAAAAGCTGATCATTAATTTGTCAGCTTTTTATGTATTATATAGATATTTCATCATTAAAATAGTGCCTCATATTGTGAGAAATCAATTTGTTTTTCTTTTAAACGTTTAATAAGAAACTTATGATCCCGTTTAGGTGTCGCTAAAATATAACCGCGAATGACTAAATCCTGTGTAATTGTCTCCGCTTTTTCCTTGAGTGCAATTGCCCCGATTTTTCCGGCAATTTTTGCGCGGGCAACATCACGGAATAATTCTGGTACAGGTGCTACTAATTCTTCTAATAGTTCTTTTTCTTCCTTTTTCCATAAATGTCTCGTTTGTTCAATATAATGATCCTGCCAGTCAAGATCGGATTTACCATCTACTTTAGGGAGCCGCTGCAAAAATTTTCTGAACATGAAAAATCCGCCAATTCCGACCATCGAAATTAGAAAAACGACCCAAAATAAAATAAACCATAGAAACCAACCATCTAACATTTTATTCACCTCATGTTAAAACACAATCTTAACTTGATTATACACAACATAACTGTGATTTGGAACTTACGAAGGTGAATTAAAACATTATTTTTCCTTTCCTGCTAAGTGTTTACATTTGGAACTGTTTCTTTTCTGCAACAGCTTCTATATAAAAATTTCGGACGACATATGTTTTATACAGCTCCAATTTTCTCCTTTCAATAGGATGCTTCGTCATTCCGAGTGCCTTAAGCTCCTTAATATACCAGCCTTTTGTACCGAAATAAGCCAATGTAAAAACCCCTTTCTATCTTTTTATTAAATTATGAAAGCGGTATTTTAAATATGCTGCATGAGCCTTGACATAATGAAGAATAATAAGTATATTAGACTAAATATTAATGAACGTTGAAAAAGGAATAGTAAGCGGTCCTTCATGTGAAAGAGAGCGGGGTTTATAAGCTGAAAGACCCTGTCACGATGAAGCCGCTGAACCTGCCTTTTGAGTCCTATGGAGAAAACCATAGGCGCGGGTAAACCTTGCGTTATTAGGAAAAAGAGGGGCATATTTTCATGCTCAACTAAGGTGGTACCACGGAAAAAACCTTTTTCGTCCTTAATTTTCAAGGATGAAAAAGGTTTTTTTATGTTGAAAAATACATGTACAATAGGAGATATACTTTATCTATTTTCAACGTCATCAATGGAGGATTTGGCTATGGAGAAAAAACGGATCGTTGTTAAAATTGGCAGCAGCTCATTAACAAATGCAAAAGGTGAAATTGATCATGAGAAGTTTTCCGATCATATCGATGCAGTAACTGCTTTATTAAATAAAGGGCATGAAGTGTTATTAGTTTCATCAGGTGCAGTAGCTGCCGGCTTTGCAAGCCTTGGCTATCCTTCAAGACCGATTACATTAAAAGGAAAGCAGGCTGCAGCAGCTGTTGGCCAAAGCTTATTAATTCGCTCTTATATTGAGAAATTTGGAGAGTGTGGAGTTATTCCTGCTCAAATATTATTAACCCGTCTCGATTTCTCTACACGTGACCGTTACCGAAATGCTTATCAGACGATCACGGAATTATTAGAACGGGGAATTTTACCGATTATTAATGAAAATGATACAGTATCTGTTGAAGAATTAACTTTTGGTGATAATGATATGCTGTCAGCGCTTGTCAGCGGCTTAGTCCACGCTGATCAGCTCATTATTTTAACGGATATTAACGGATTATATGATTCAAATCCGAGGGAAAATCCTGAGGCGAAAAAGTTTGATTTTATTGATGAGATTAATGAGGAATTTCTTGCAGGTGCAGAAGGTGCCGGATCTAAAGTGGGCACTGGCGGAATGAAGTCAAAATTACTTGCCGCAAGAACGGCTTTATCATTAGGAGTCCGAGTATTTATTGGACAAGGAAAAGGGAAAGAAAAATTAATTGAAATTTTAGATGGAAATGGCGATGGAACATATATCGGAAAAGAAGAGCTTGCGACAATTAATAATAACCGTCAGTGGATTGCTTTGCATTCAGAAGTATGCGGAGAAATCTATGTTGATGAAGGTGCAAAAGATGCACTTCTTTTCCGCGGAAAGAGCCTTTTACCAGCTGGGATTTACGATGTAAAAGGGAATTTCCGAAAAGGCGATGTTGTTGAAGTTTTTAGTGAAAATGGTTTAATAGGTAAAGGGAAGGTTCTCTATTCTTCTGATGAATTAATAAAAATGATGGGCAAGCGTACAGATGAATTAAAAGACGATGCCTTTATTTCATCAGTGGAAGTAATCCACCGAAATAATTGGGTGAAAGCATAGGAGGGAATTTACATGAGTGAAGTAAAAAGAAAAGGGGAGCTTGCAAAAGCAGCAAGCTTTCAGCTGGTAGGAGTAACAACAGAAGAGAAAAACGAAGCACTTTTGAAAATTGCAGATGAATTATTAAAAGAACAGCAATATATTATTGAAGAAAATAAAAAAGATTTAGAACATGGAAAAGAAAATGGCTTATCAGATGCGGTGCTTGACCGTATTATGCTAAATGAAAAAAGAATTAAAGATATGGCAGATGCGATTCAATTATTAGTGGAGCTGAAAGATCCAATCGGCGAAACACTTGAAGAAATTGAGAAAGAAAATGGGCTTCAAATTAAGAAAAAACGTGTCCCAATCGGTGTGATCGGGATGATTTATGAAGCGAGACCGAATGTGACGATTGATGCGGCGACATTATCTTTAAAAACAGGCAATGCTGTTATTTTAAGAGGAAGCTCATCAGCAAAATTTTCTAATATTGCATTAGTAAGAATTATTCATAAAGGATTAGAGACTAGCAGTTTACCAGTTGATGCCGTGCAGTTAATCGAGGATACGAGCAGAGAAACAGCGAAGGAGCTTTTCCATTTAAATGAGTATTTAGATGTGCTAATCCCAAGGGGCGGTAAAAACTTAATTGACACAGTCGTTCGCGAATCAACTGTTCCGGTTCTTGAGACAGGTGCAGGTAATTGTCATATTTTCATTGACGATAGTGCGGAATTAGAAATGACGAAGAAGATCGCTATTAATGCGAAAACACAGCGTCCATCTGTCTGCAATGCGATTGAATCTATTTTGGTTACAGACAGCTGGTTTAAAAATAATGGAAAAGAACTGCTTGCACATCTTCATGAAAACAATGTAGAAATCCATGGTGATGAAAAAGTAACAGCAGTATTTAAGGAAGCAAAACCAGCGACAGAGGAAGATTGGTGCACAGAATATTTAAGTCTCACTGTCAGCGTGAAAATAGTAAAAGATTATATAGAAGCAATTGATCATATTAATAAATATGGTACAAAACATTCAGAAGCAATTATTACGGCTAACGAGGGACATGCTAGTGCATTTTTAACGAAAGTAGATGCAGCAGCGGTGTATCATAACGCTTCTACAAGATTTACAGATGGATCGGAGTTCGGCTATGGGGCGGAAATTGGAATCAGTACACAGAAGCTTCATGCGAGGGGCCCAATGGGATTAAATGCGCTAACATCAAGTAAATTCATTATTAGCGGAAATGGACAAATAAGAGAATAATAGAGAAAGAGGATGTCCAGAAGGGGAAAGATCACCCCCTTCTGGACATCCTCCTGCAAGGCCCCTTTATGAGAATCCAGTAAATCAAGGATTTTTCGTGAAGGGGCCTTGCAGATTTAAAAATAATGAGGGATTATTGGACAAATCCTTCCTTTTTCTTAATGAAAATATAAAAAAACTGTTAATTATTCGGTTTTAAAACAAAATTGCTTATTGTTTTATACGAAAAACTGTTGTCAAATGGAGCTCATTTCAATATAATTATTCCATGTTAAAAAAATAGACATCGAATGTGAGGTATTCTAACATATGGCTGAAGTGGTTTTAGATAGAGTAGATAAAACAGCAGAGATACTTGAACAAATTAAAGAAACGATTGCGGAAAAGAAAGTTGAATTAATTCACTTACAATTTGTAGACATGGAAGGTATATTAAAAAATATAACGGTAACTGTGGAACAATTAGATGATATTGCTGCCGGGAAACAAATGTTTGACGGTTCTTCTATTACAGGTTTTGCTCCGATTGATAAATCTGATCTTTACCTTCAACCGGACTTAAATACATTTGCTGTCATCCCTTGGACGATTGAAGAAAATTATGCCGAAGCACGTTTCTTATGTTCGGTTATGAATCCTGATGGCACTCTTTATGAAGGTGATACTCGTAATGTATTGCAAAAAACAGTAGCTCGTGCAGAAGAAAAAGGCTACTCGATCTGTATCGGGCCAGAGTTAGAATTTTTCCTTTTTAAAGCGGATGAATATGGGAATCCGACTGCGGAACTCGCTGATCATGCGGGATATTTCGAACCATCTCCAAAAGATTTAGGGGAGCGTGTCCGTTTAGAAATTTATCGTGCATTAAAAGCAATGGGCTTCACAATCGAAGCGTCACATCATGAGGTTGGAATAGGGCAGCATGAGATTAATTTTAAATATGCTGATGCATTAACTGCTGCTGACTTAGCAACGACATTTAAATGGGTTGTAAAAACGGTTGCCAGCCAATTCGGTTTATATGCAACATTTATGCCAAAGCCGATATTCGGTATTTGTGGTTCTGGTATGCATGTAAATATGTCCTTCTTTAAAGATGGAGAAAATGCGTTCTATGATCCGGCGGACGGTCTTCAATTATCAAGTACAGCTTATCAGTTTATTGCAGGACTTATGGAAAATGTGAAAAATATGGCAGCTGTAACAAATCCGCTTGTTAACTCTTATAAGCGTCTAGTACCAGGGTATGAAGCACCTTGCTATATAGCATGGTCTGCCTCTAACCGTTCTACATTAATTCGAATTCCTGCAAAAAAAGGAATGGCAACACGTGTAGAGCTTCGCTGTCCGGATCCATCAGCGAATCCGTATCTTACTTTTGCGATCATCGCTGAAGCAGGTCTTAATGGAATCGAAAAAGGATTACAGCCATGTGACCCGATTAATGAAGATATTTTCCATATGACTAATGAACAACGTGCAGAACGTGGAATAGAAAATCTTCCGGAAAGTCTAGAACAGTCTGTTCAGCTTTTTGAACAAGGAACGATTGGACAAGAAACATTGGGTGAGCATGTATTCTCTGAATATGTGAAAGTGAAAAAAGCAGAATGGGAAAGCTATCGAACAATGGTTCATAGCTGGGAACTCGGAAACTATAAAAATAAATTTTAATTGATATATTCATTCTTGGCCCATTCACAAGAGTTAATGGGCCAGGGATTTTATTATGTGAAAAAATACATATTAGCAATTGTAATATCCTTACTCCTAGAATATAGCAGCAAATTCTCGAATGTTGTCGAAAATAAATGGTTATAAATCCCTAATTTTAAAAAAGTACTTATAAATTATATTTATACAGTCGATATATACTTTGTATACATTAGATTTAAGGAGAGAACCTGGATGGACATTTTGCGCAATTTAAAAATTAGCCAGAAGCTAATTTTATTAATTGTTATTTCAGCTATTTCAATTGGAATAGTTGGAGTTTCAGGATATAAATATATGAAGGATATGGCTCGCGGTTCAGAGATTATGTATGATAACCATTTAAAGCCAATTGACTGGCTGGGAGAAATACGGCTGAATAATCGAACAATTGACGGCTATATGCTGGAAGCAATGTTAACGACAGATTCTAATAAGTATGAACAATTGACGGGTAATATTGAGAAAGAAATTGCAAGGAATAATAGCTTAATAGGGGAATATGAGAAATTAAATCTATTCTCGGAGGAAAAAGAATACATAGCTGATTATAAAGAAGCGGTTATCGCTTATTCAGAAGCAAGAAGTGAAGTACTGGCATTAGCACAGAAAAATGAAAACGATAAAGCTTATCATTATTACACAGATGTTGCTAGTGACAGGCGTGCGGAAGTAAATGATATTCTTAGCAGTCTGCAAGACTTTAATGAAAAATTGGCAGAGAAAATAAAGAATACTAATGGTGAGAACTTAAAAAAAGCGAGTATCATTCTTATTAGTATCATCAGTGGTGCATTAATTATTTCGATTATTATCGGACTCGTTATTACGAGGGTGATCGTGAATCCGATCAAGCAAATTCAAGATTTAATGATGAAGGCTGAAGAAGGAGATTTCTCTGTTAAGGGAAATTATCAGTTTAAAGATGAAGTCGGCCAGCTTGTTACATCTTTTAATAAGATGATTGGCGGTTTACGAGACATTATTAGAAAAGTAAGTGAAACTTCTGAAACAGTCGCGGCATCTTCACAAGAGCTGAGTGCAAGTGCTGAGCAGAGTACACATGCAAGCCAGCATATTGCGGTGACGATCCATGATTTAGTATCAGGCTCCAACGATCAGTTGAATAGTGTGGAAGAAAGTAAAAAGATTATTGGCAAAATGGCTGATTATGCAGAAAAGATAACGGAAAATGCAGATGTGATGGCAGAAAATGCAAATGAAACAGTTGAAATTTCTATTGAAGGAAAGCAGTCGATTCATAAAGTAATGAATCAGATGAATTCTATCAATGAAAATGTTACCGGACTTGGAAGCTCCATTAAAGCTCTTAGTGAACGGTCTGTTGAAATTGGAAAAATTAATGAAGTTATTACAGCAATCGCCGGTCAAACGAATCTTTTAGCATTGAATGCAGCAATCGAAGCGGCAAGAGCGGGTGAGCAAGGAAAAGGTTTTGCTGTTGTAGCTGATGAGGTAAGGAAGCTTGCAGAACAATCGGCAAATTCAGCAGAACAAATAACGAATCTCATTCAGATGATCCAGCATGAAACGAATGAGACGATTACATCAATGGATTCC
>NZ_BCVG01000016.1 GCF_001591625.1 Metabacillus fastidiosus NBRC 101226 | reverse complement strand
TATACTCACTATTAGAAATCTCTAAGTTTAATATTGAAATTAATAATAAAGTTTTATCCCAAGTACCTTTAGGATTTAATACAATTACTAAAACAACTAACAATGATAAAATTAAGAGAAATTTCTTCAAAATATCCTCCCTAAAATCATACTTTTTACCAATTTATAACTTTATCATAGAAGTTGCAATCACTTCTCTCTCGAATTTGCTTTTCTAGTTAACAAAAAACACATTATCATCAGCAAGAAAGGATCTTTCATAAGAAAAGATTCTTTTCCTTATTCATTAAATTACTGATTTAAAGGTGACAATTCTTCTCTTGTAAAAATTTCAAACAAACTAGCTGAATCTTCCTTATTTAATTGAACATATCGATCAGTACCTTCTATGATTTCTGCTTTTTCCTTGTTAGGATTCATCCAAAGTCTATCTGCCTACATCCTACCTTTATATTGAAATGCTCGACTGAAAATCGGCATATTCAACAATAGAGGTAGGGTGTTTTTTTATAATCTCAAGGTTTTAAATATATCAATCCTCTTACGGTCAACCTTTTACACTATTTAATGGTAAAAGTACCAAGGCTAGATCCAGATGTAGCTTTAAAATAAAGTTTGAGCATTTTCTACCTGTGTTGCTCCATAATCGCACCCGTTAGTTTAAGTACATTTCTTCACAAAGTCAGCGCTAAATGGATGTCATTTCACTGCAGAGTATCATTGTACTGCGCAGCAAAGGTTCTTTTATAGATGTCAGTCAGTTCTTGTAAAACTAATCTTCCGTTTTGTTTAGTAACCTGCTCAATTCTATTCATTAAACAAATAAGAAGTTTTCAATTGAAACCTAAATAGGAACCAGGATGACAATCGCTGATTCCTACCATAACAACCTAAGCCTTTTTCACAAATAATTCTAATAACTCCTTGGCACTATGTACTTCTTTATCTGGTTTAAAGGTAGCATTAATCGGTAAATCTTTCTTACGATGATTCATCCAAATCGCTTGCCAGCCTGCTTGTTTTGCTCCTATAATATCCTTTTCAAAATTATCCCCGATATACACAGTTTTAGTTTGGTCAAGGTCCAGTTTCTGTTCAATAAAATTAAACACTTCTCTTTTCGGTTTTACATGGCCAATCATACCAGAAATAAACGTCATCTCTGCCGGAATCCAACGACTAAGGCTGAGTTGTTTAATTTTCATTGCTTGATGTTTTTCTTCACCATTTGTAAGAATCCCAAGCTGTTTCCCTTCTTTGTAAAGTATATTTAGTAGTTCTTCGACTTCCGGAAACAAGGTAATATTTTTTTGTTCGATCACATACCTTTCATGAAAAATAGTCGCTTTTTCCGTATCTATAGGGATGTTAAAATCCTTACAGGCAGCCATGATTCGTCCGGTTTGCCATTCAAATTGGGATATTTCACCTGCTTCACTTTGATCAAATAAAATCTCGCTATACTTACGACTAGCTTTATATAATTGGTCGATTTCTTCGTCTGAAAATGGCTCTTGAAAAAGCTTCCTCACCGTTTTATGAAAAGATTGTGCTTGATCATATAGTGTATCATCGACATCAAAAATTATCGTATCCATTCTCATAGTCCTCCTTACATTATGATGATATCATTTATTTATCAACTAGATAAAACAGAGAGCCAACTAACTACTCCCTACATCTAATCAAACAAATAAGCAACAGCACCTATCCTAACGAGTAAGGTAGGTGCTGTTACTAGTTATTATAAAAAAACTCATTACTTATGGTACTGTTCCCTACTATTAAAACTATATCCTTAACCAATCTGTACCGATTGTTAAGAATCAACCACCTATAAAGTATTCTCTCTTTCATCAACGAAAATATTTACAATATATTATACGTCTACTAAGTAAGAAAAAACTATGAAATTACTTCTTCAACTAACCTGACCCGTTAATTCAATAAGAAGAAAAGAATCGCCGCATAACCCCATTTATTCACCTACTAAGCCATCACCATCTCGATCATCCATATATTTATAGAGCCATGAATCTCGGGTAATTGGCATTTTAAAGCCAGCAGCTTTGGCTTCAGCGATAGTAACACTTCCGTTATGATTGGTATCCACTTTACTAACATCTTCATTACTATTTTCCGTTTCGGCTGCAGGTACATTGTCTGTTTTCGGTGGCGTACTGCTCGTACCTGTCGTTTTCCCTAAATTTTTGTTCACTTCATCTGGGTTTACATTGTCAAATTCATCTGTAATGGTTCTGCCCTGAATTTTGTATGTGAATTTATAATGGCTCGGAATTTGCGTCTGAGTATTTGGATATTGAATCACTGCTACGAAATCAGTACAACCGCCTGCATCTCGAATCACTTTTTCCATATAAGCTTGATCGCCATGCCTATTGAGAGTGCTGTCCTGAGGTGTAATGTTATATGCGTTTGATACTCCCCCAAGCGAGTCAGCAATCACATGCCCTTGATCCAAGGTTGGACTCTCTGTACCAGGAACATTCGCTTCATCAGAGTAATATCTTCCTGATGACAATACATGATCAGTATTCGGATTTTGAAGTGTGATCTTTTTCGCCTCCACACGAATTAGCTGACCGTATTCATTTGTAAAAGCCCAATATTCCCTGTCGCCAAACCCGACATCAACTCTAACATTCGGCTCTCTATAACCTGACATATCACCGCCATCTACTACAATTAGTGTATATTTACTGTAGTCAAAGTCACCATTAACACTTGTTATCGTTGGTGTACTAGTGGCAGAAACGCTTGGATTAACTACGCTTTCACTAGTCGTTTTTTCAGTTTCATCGTCAGGTGTACTTTTTTTGCTTACTTCTTGATCTGTATTTTTTTGGATTTCTGTATTACTTTGTTGTGAACAACTAGTTAATAAAATAAGTAGTGAAAGGAGTAATAAAATAATCCCCCATGATTTTTGATACCATTTTTGTTGCATATTGCACCTCTTTTTATTAATTAAATTAGAATTATTTTACAATATTTATCTAAATTAACAAAAATCTTAGAAGAATTTTTGAATAATAGCAAAGAAAAAATCTGTCATTGTAGAAATACCAATACTATTATACTGCTAAAATACTTCAAAAAAACAAATAAATTTATATAAGATAAAAATGATTCCAAGCTAAAGCTGAAATCATTTTTATCTTAACTCCAACAAATTTATATTCACCATATGATAATTCTTAATGTTATTAACCTAGTTATGGTAAAACTCCTTATTCCATTAAACTGCACCGTCAGCACAATATGAAAAAGCATTCCTGCTTATTACAGAAATGCACCCTTTAGTTTAAGTGAAAATGTTCACAATTAGGGAACATTTTATATCAAAATAGAGCCTTGTTTATTCATTGTTTACTTATCTAATTTTGGAATTTCCTTAGTATAACCTCCTGCATCAAGGATAACCTATCTTTGTGGAGGTGCTAAACATTGGGTCAAAAATTTGAAATAAACCTTATAAAATCCCTTTATTTCTTTGGTATTAGTTCTTTTATATACCTAATAAAAAAATACTTGCAAAGGACTGGCTCCTTGTTTTCTTTATAAAAAGTTACTATGCATCATTGGTCGATAATCTGGTTGTAAAAAGAGGCTATGTTCAATATCCCACCCGATTTCCAAAACAAGTTAAAACAAGCGTGTTGTTTTATTACATAATTTTCCTAATTACTTGTGTCTTTTATAATCAGCTAACTAAGGATTCTGGCATCATTCAGTGCCTTTTAAAAGTTCTGTATTTCAGTATACCTATGACTATTGCTGAGCTATGGTTAGAAAAAAATACACGTCTTATTAAATATAAAAATGGATGGAATTGGACAACTACTTTTCATTCTCTCTCTTTTTCCTTTTTATTGGTTAGATTTACAATGGCTTTTATAAGACGTGTATTCAATAATAAATACGATTTATCTTAGATGCAGGTTGTTAATCAACAATAAGAGTCAAAAAGAAAATAGGAACATTTGAAGAATGATTAAATCTGCATATTTGTTTTAATTATTGACAATTTTTTCTCTACATTAATTTAAATATTCTACTGATTTTCTGTTAACAAGCACCGAAAACAGTCGTTTATGGGTATAAAACACTCAGAACCTGATTTTTCTGCTTAGTATAGAAAAATCAGCAACTTTTCCTTCCTCAAAATCTTTTAGCGTATAATATACCCGTTTTGTCGGCAGGATAGCAATAATAGACACTTTTAAATAGATACAGCTTGAAGTTTTCATTTTCTTTTCCTAAGTTGTATGGGTTTAACCCTATGCCCTTTTAATCAAAATATATCGAATATTTATTAGCGATACCTTATGAATGAATTTTCACTACATTATGATTAATCCAGCCATTTAATCATTGTTTTTCCTACATCTAAAAAATATTAAAGAATCATTCATCGAATATTTGGAATAATACCTTTGTATTTGAATTGTTAGTCAAAAAGGAGGAACCAAAAATGGACATTAAAAAATTAGCCGATCATGAGTCATTGGATCTACATGAAGTTATTAATTTTAAAACCCTATGCTTAGCGAAATCAAAACTAATGCAAGGACTGGTATTTGATCATGATTTGAGAGAATTAATGCAAAAAGATGTTGAACAATCCATGCAAGCGCTTGGAGAATTACAGGCCATTTATCAACGCGCACCTTTTGAAGCTCCAGTTCCTCAAAACCGACCAACACCAATAATAAATTGAAAAGGAGACAAATTCATTGAACCAGGACTATTTAGACCCTATAAACTCGCTACACGTACCGGAGCTAGCGGATACCACATTTGCGATGGATTTACTTCTTCGTGCCAAAGAAGGTGTGCGCAATATTGCTGTCGCATTAACGGAGTCTGCATCACCTGATGTTAGAACCCTCTTACGAAACCAGTTAATGCAAGGTATTGCCATGCATCAAGAAATTACAGAACTTATGATTAATAAAAAATGGTTCCATCCATACGAACTAAGTGAACAGTATAAACTAGATCAACTCTCTGCCAACAATACATTGATGATTGGCAAAATGAATCTATTCCCTGTTGAGACCAATAGAAAAGGTATGTTTGACCGGACACCTGATGATCACTAACACTGGAGGCTGTAACCAATGAAGGCAGTAACGTATCAAGGTATTAAAAATGTTGTAGTCAAAGAAGTTCCAGATCCAAAGATTGAAAAACCAGATGACATGATTATTAAAGTAACGAGTACAGCTATATGTGGGTCTGATTTACATTTAATTCATGGAATGATTCCTAACCTACAAGAAAACTATGTTATTGGTCATGAACCAATGGGAATCGTCGAAGAAGTTGGTCCAGGTGTGACTAAACTAAAAAAGGGAGATCGAGTAATTATTCCCTTTAATATAGCATGCGGTGAATGCTTTTTTTGTAAAAACCATTTGGAAAGCCAATGTGATAATTCTAATGATAATGGTGATATGGGTGCCTATTTCGGATATTCTGGTACGACGGGAGGCTATCCAGGTGGGCAAGCTGAATATTTAAGAGTGCCATTTGCCAACTTTACTCATTTCAAAATTCCAGAGACTTGTGAAGAACCAGATGAAAAGTTAACAGTTATTGCCGATGCGATGACTACTGGTTTTTGGAGTGTTGACAATGCAGGCGTAAAAAATGGAGATACAGTTATTGTTCTTGGCTGTGGTCCGGTTGGTCTTTTTGCTCAAAAATTCTGTTGGTTAAAAGGGGCAAAGCGAGTCATTGCCGTTGATTATGTCAATTATCGCCTGCAGCACGCCAAGCGCACCAACAAAGTAGAAATTGTTAACTTTGAGGACCATGAGAATGTAGGAAATTACCTGAAGGAAATCACCAAAGGCGGCGCTGATGTTGTCATTGATGCAGTTGGTATGGACGGTAAAATGACTGATATGGAGTTCCTTGCAAGCGGAATGAAGCTTCAAGGCGGAGCATTAAGTGCGTTTATCATGGCTTCACAAGCAGTTCGTAAAGGCGGGACAATTCAAGTTACTGGCGTTTACGGCGGCAGATATAATGGTTTTCCTCTTGGAGATATTATGCAGCGAAATATCAATATACGCTCCGGTCAAGCACCTGTCATCCACTATATGCCATATATGTTTGAATTAGTTTCGACTGGAAAAATTGATCCAGGAGATGTCGTAAGTCATGTACTTCCACTTAGTGAAGCAAAGCGTGGCTATGAGATTTTTGACACAAAAATGGATGATTGTATAAAAGTCGTGTTGAAACCTTGAGGAAGGAGGTATAAAAAATGAACTACGCCTTACATGAAGTTCTTGAGGTCCATGAGATGGCTGCATTTAAGACCACTTGTTTAACTAAATCCAAAACGATGAAAGCGTTAGTTACAGATCAGCTATTAAAAGATATTATGCAGCAAGACATTGATGTATCTACGAGACAATTACAAGAATATGCTTCTATCCTTTCCAACGCTAAGCAGTAAATTAGGAGATGAATGAACATGAATCCAATCATTGAAACTTTAACTGGTATGGACGCACTATCGGATCAAGTGGTTGCAATGGATCTACTCATTTCAGCTAAAAGTGGAATTAGAAATTATGCCATGGCAGTTACGGAGGCAGGAACACCGGAAATTAAAGAAATGCTCACTCGCCATTTAGTGGAAGCTCTTGATATGCATGAACAAATATCCACATATATGGTAGAAAAGGGATGGTACCATGCTTGGGATACAAACGAACAGATCAGTTTGGATTTAAATAATATCAATACAGCATTGAACTTACCGACATTATGAAAAATTTCCAGGAACAGTTTAACACTCACCAAATAAACTGTTCCTATTAAAACCATTTTGAGTTTATTTGGCAGAAGTAAATACAGTTAATACTTCTTGCTTACTCGTGTTTGTTTTACACTATATAATGAAAACAATTAATCGACTATTTTTATTATGAAAAAGTTGGAGCAGGAAATTCATCAATTTTGATACGAAGTAAACTATAAGGTTTTTGTCGCAGGTCTTTTCCATAATGAAATCTTGCCTGCCGATGTAATTGGTTCACAATGACATATAAGTATTCATCCGGACCAATCGAAAAAGTATCCGGCCATAAAATTCTCGGATCATGTGCGATGGTTTCCATTGTGCCATTCGGCAATATCTTTCGAATACTATTGTTCTCATAATCTCCAGCATAAATGGCCCCTTTTGCATCTGTGATCATTCCATCAGACGCACCTTTTTCTCCCCAATACTTCACATGATAAAGTAAATCCATGTCCGGTATATTTCTGTCTCTCAGGGCTTCTGTTGAGATCGAGAACAGATGACGACTGGTTAGTGGACAAAAAAATAATACCTTTCCATTAGGAGAAATCGCAATACCGTCAGACGCCAATCTAAATGGAGAAGTCAGGCCATCTTTATTTCGATTCATCAACACTTTTCCTTCTACTTTCGGTAAAAAATAGCGATCCGGTGAAGTTGAATTTGCCCCATTTAACCGTCTAAATGCGTTTCCATTTTCTAAATCTACGATGATAATTGCTCCTGGTCCTTTGGAAGATGAATCGGTTATATATGCATAACCAGCTTTTCCAACACGAAAATCAAATCGGACATCATTCAGGTAAGTTGTGGGAAGGACAACATCTTCTGTAAAGGTATATACTTTTCTTATTGTATTGGTTTTTAGATCAACAGCAACTAGTTTTGCCCCTCCTTTTATTGGTTCAGAAAAATTCGGTGCCGCAGTATCTAATACCCAAAGTGTTCCCCTACCATCCGCGACTACACTTTGGACACTGATGAAAGACAGTGTGAGATTCCCTGGGTCAAACAAATTAGTTTCGTAACTAGGATAAGGTTGCAATTGACCCCCAACAATTTCAGCGACGGTAAATTTAACGACGTCTCCCCATTTCGGAAAGCAAATGAAAATGCGACCGGTTTCTGACACACTCACACCTGTAGGCATAGCTCCATAAAATGAATAAACTAGTTCTAACTTACCGAAGTATTTTTCCATAGGTAACATTGGTTTCATGATATCCTCCTCATCAAATTAGAACTGGATATCACCTATATATGATTAAAATTTTTTCTAGTGCCTGGTTCTTACGGTGTATTTCAATTAAACGCGAAAACCGAATTAAAACAAACTGATGAAAAGGGAATCGAAGGAAGGAACGAACGAGTTCAATCACATTTTTCTCAGGAAACTCTCCCCAATTTTTCATCTGAAACTTTACCTAATGTGCAATCTTCTACCTTGTATAGCATCTAAGTCATAAATAAAACTGGCTCACTTACAATTTCCTTAATACCTAATTCCATTTGCTCATTGGTATAAAAAACATACCAACGGAAATCAAAACTAACCTCAAGACTCTCCCAATACTGCTTAACTTTAATTGTATCCCGACTATTAAATTGCAACTGCCATTTGATCTAAAAACAAACCAACAAACCGAAAATAGTTTGTTAATTTTATCAATTCTTTCATTTACGTAAATTGCTCTTTCCATGCTTCCCTCCCAGAATACTACTACACGGTTTACTCGAAATGCGAAATAATTATCTTCTTTATTTAATTACTAATAAACTAAATATATTAGGTTATTCTAACTGTATAATCGGCAAACATTAGGGAGGAATTCTATTGGGTCGTTTACGTGAATTTGACAAGATTCTATACGGTAGAAAAGAGAATACCGATTCTTTGAACAGACTATTCTAACCCTTATACGTGGCAGTTTTGGGTTTTAATTGCTATTCTTTTAGTCCCATTGGTTATTCTTTATATCAAAATTGACCGAAGTAAAGTATTTCTAATTGGTTTTTATGGATATAACGTTCATGTTTTTTTACATTTATCGATTTATACGGTATAAATAGAGGCTATTGGCATTACCCTTATCAGATTATCCCTGCACTGCCAAGCATCTCATTGGACACCTCCATGGTCCCTGTGGCTTTCATGCTCATTTACCAATGGACATTAAATAATCATAAAAATTATTACCTATACGCTATAATAACTGCCGCTATATTTGCATTTATTTTAAAGCCTATTTTAGTAAGTACTGGTCTTTTTAGAATGTACGGTGAAATTAATTATTTTCACTTATTTTTTGGATACGTATTTGTACTTTTGATAGCAAAAGTTATAACCTGGTTATTTCATATATTACATAAACCTAAATTCTCAACTCAGAATAGAGAATAGTAAATTACTCATAAAATGTGGGTGCTTTTTCTATATTTTTCAGTAAAAATACTTAATACGTAATTATAGTCGATTATCAGTCCAATATAAGCGAAGGGCCATAACCTATACTTCGTTTCATCCTCTTCACACTTATCAGTCCGATTATGGTCTTTCCTATAACCCGAACTAAAGGAGCATAGTTTGAAGTATAGACAGTCGCTATCAACATACTTTTCTTTATCATTTTTCAAAAGCTTCTAAACGACTTCATTTCCGTAACAATTGAATTTTGTTTTAAAAGATACGAGCCTTGCTACATTTTATTGTAATAAGGCTCCTTAAAATTGTTTGAATCTTATTCAACTAACGCACCCGTTAGTTAAATACGTATTCCTTTTTTGTTCAACCAGTTTTCTTAGCTTTTAAGTTTTTGCTTCGTATAATAAATATACTCGATTCCTTCACAAACAGTTAAATTTTCATCTAAGACATTGGTTCCCGAAAACACAAGACTCTTTAATTTGTTTAGCGTTGATACAAAGCTGAGTGAAGGTATATCTCCACTGGATGAAATCTTTAGCTTTTCAAGTTCCTTTAAATTTTGGATAGGAGAGAAGTCTACTATGCTTTTACAATTCTCAAAAAACAATTCAGTAATAGGAGCCTTTACATCTTGCAACGCTGTTATATCCTTTAATGTTCTAAGATAGTACAATCCAAGGCTCTTTAAATTTACTATTTTTTCAATACCATCAAGAGTATCGAGTCTTGATTGGGCTAAACTTATTACATTTAAACTTTTCAAATTCTTAAATTCATTTAGATTCCTTGTTTTTGGTTTATAGCCCCACAATTCAACCTTTTGTAATCTTTTTAACTTGTTAATACCGAAGGTGTTTTTCGGTAATTCTCCATACAATTCCTCTAAATTCTTTAACTCGTCGATTCTGAATTCAGCCTTAGTTGTTGCTTCATTTATTGACAATACTCTTAATTTTATTAAGCCATAAATACCACTAAGGTCTTTTATAAAATGATTAAGAATCGACAACTTTTCAATTGATAAACATTCCTTTAGGAAATTTAAATCATCCCAATTAAAGTCATCTACATCTACATTCTTTACATTAAACTCATTTATATATTTAACACTCTCATTAATTGAACTAGAATCCTTAATGATAACTGTATCTTCGTTTGAATCCCTTCTGACACGGACATTTCCTATTTTTAAAATTGGCATAAATACCTCCATGTGTAACAAAATCACTTATTAATAATGGCTTATAAAAAGAAGGATTTCTATCCTTAATATTATTTTCCTTCTTCAACTAACCTACCCCGTTCGTATTATAAGGTCAGCCAGATATTTCTGGTTGACCATTTTTATTATGGATTTATTATATCAGTAGC
Organism: Metabacillus fastidiosus NBRC 101226; assembly: GCF_001591625.1. Lineage (GTDB taxonomy): Bacteria > Bacillota > Bacilli > Bacillales > Bacillaceae > Metabacillus > Metabacillus fastidiosus. The sequence continues at coordinate 46,267 of NZ_BCVG01000016.1, read as the reverse complement.
CAGGGTAGAACGTAATCTGCCCGTGGGGCTTGACCCCGTCAACTAAACCGTTCGCCCCCTACTTCTAGAAACATGATTGAGGCTGGTTGGGACATAGATCTCGTATAACAAGCGAAGCTATGACACTGCATGGAGGAATTAGGGGTTACTGGCAAATCACTAGATTAGGAGGAGATTCAGAATGAATCCAGTTGTAGGTCTGGATATATCTAAAGGGGAAAGTCAGGTACAAGCATTTCTGGATAAAAATAAACCATATCGTAAGAGCTTTAAAGTTGACCATACACTAGAAGGACTTAGTTCACTTGTATCATTTCTTGAGGATATAAAACAAGAGTCTGGGAAGAAACCTTCGGTAATATTAGAAGCGACTGGGCATTATCAAGCTCCAGTCGTTCAACACTTGGAAGAAAGAGGATATTTATTGATTATCATTAATCCATTGATTTCATATAAAGCTAGAGGATCTAGCTTAAGAAAAGTAAAGACAGATGCCATTGATGCTTATCTTCTCTGTGAGTTGTTTTATAAAGAGGAATTAGAACCTTATAAAAAGCGTGGTGTCCAGTTATTGAATCTTCGGAATCTCACAAGACAACATGAAAATATAACTGGCGTGATGATTCAAACAAAGCTTCAATTTCAGGCAGTGCTTGAACAAGTATTCCCTGAATATAAAGGAGTTTTTGGAGACTTATATTCTGTGGTATCTCTCTTAACTCTTTCAGAGTTTCCTTCTTCAGAAGATATTTTGAAGGCAAATGAAGAAATCATTACAAATAAGATATTTGATCTATGTAAAAGTCGGTCCATCAAATGGGTAAACGAAAAGGCAATTCAGCTTCAAGCTGCGGCAGCTCGTAATCCTTTTGAAAAGACTGTTTATCAGAGTCATATTTTAAGCCTTGGTATGTATATAAGTATTCTTCTTCAGTACAAAGAGCATCTATCAAAGTTAGAAGCAGAGATAGACACTCTTGCCAAAGAAATTGAAGAATATAATATCATCAAATCTATCCCAGGAATAGGAGAAAAGATCGCGGCAACGTTATTTCTGAAATTGGTGAGATAGATCGATTTAACAATCCTAAAAAGCTTGTAGCTTTCGCTGGAGTTGATCCTAGCGTATTCGAATCCGGCAAGTTTACAGCCACTAAGAATCGGATTACAAAACGAGGATCCAGCAGACTTCGTCATGCCTTATATATGGCAGTGCGTTGTGCCATTCGTGATTGTCGTAAAAAGAAGACGACGGATGAAATCATTCCTCGCAACAAAAAAATGCGTGAGTTTTACGATAAAAAACGTGAAGAAGGAAAACCTTTTAAAGTAGCTATAATTGCATGTGTAAATAAACTCTTACATTGGATTTATGCCCTATTAAAAAACAAAACAACTTTCCAAGATATAGGTTAAAAACTATATCTAACTAAATAGTTCAAAACCTTCCAGTTAAAAGATGACCGAAGGTTATTTAGTATGCATATTTTTAGTATAGCATGAATGATTTTAAGTTTTTATTGAAAATTGTTGACAGACTATTAGCTGGTTAGTTGAAGAAGTTCCTTAAATATCAAAAAAATTTTTTATATAAATCTAGTTAACATAATTGATATTTTAGGCAGTAACAAAGTTGTAAATCACAGCTCATTCAGTTTATTAATGAATAAACATACCTACAGTAAATTCATTCCAAATACTTATTTACATTATTTGCTACAAGCATGATTATTTATAAAGAAGGAATTCATATATCATTTTAAAGGAGGAACAAGAATAGTATGAATAAGGAAGTAATTTCAGTTGAAGAAATCACAAGTTTCCAATCACGTACAGAACAATTTTTTCCTATCAATTGGTATAAAGAAATGCTCTATAATTATCCTGTTTATTATCATGAAAAAACAGATACATGGAATGTATTTAAATACGACCATGTTAAACAGGTATTAAGCAACTATGAATTCTTTTCAAGTGAGGGATCTAGAACTACTATCTTTGTCGGATCCAATAACAGCCAAGAAAAAACTTCCCCTCTCACAAACATTATAAGTGTAGATCCTCCTCAACATCGAAAGAGTCGTTCTTTGTTAGCAGCAGCCTTTACTCGCCGCAGTTTAAAAAACTGGGAACCGCGTATTCAACAGATTGCAGCTGAGCTTGTAGAAGAGATACAAGAAAATTCTACTGTTGATATTGTAGAAGCCTTGGCGTCTCCTTTGCCTAGTTTAGTTATTGCCGATTTATTTGGAGTACCGATACACGATAGATATCAATTTAAAAAATGGGTTGATATCCTTTTCCACCCTTATGACAAAGAAAAATTGGAACAAATCGAACTAGAAAAACAACGTGCTGCAAAAGAATATTTCGAATATCTCTATCCTATTGTCATTCAAAAACGTTCAAACCTTTCCGATGATGTTATTTCTGATTTAATTCAAGCTGAAGTAGATGGTGAAAAATTCACAGATCAAGAAATTGTTCAAGCTACAATGTTACTTTTAGGGGCAGGAGTAGAAACAACTAGTCATGCAATAGCAAATACATTTTACTCCCTGCTCTATGATGACGAATCACTATATCAAGAACTGAGAGATAATATAGAATTAGTCCCAAAAGTAGTTGAAGAAATGCTCCGATACCGTTTTCATACCTCAAAGAGAGAACGTACCGTTAAGCAAGACAATGATTTATTAGGTGTTGAATTAAAAAAAGGAGATGTAGTTATTGCTTGGATGAGTGCATCAAATATGGATGAAGATATGTTTGAAAATCCTTTTTCAATAGATATTCACCGTCCAAACAATAAAAAGCATTTAACATTCGGAAATGGTCCGCATTTCTGTTTAGGTGCGCCTCTTGCACGATTAGAAATGAAAATTGGACTAGAAACATTCCTGAAAAAATTTTCTCACATCCAGCCAATCGAAGAATTTAAATTAGAAAGTAATTTAACTCCTTCAGCAACAGGACAGTCTTTAACTTCCCTACCTATAAAGGTTTATTAATACAATTAAAGTTATTTAAGTTGTTCGTTATACTATACTGACATTTTAAACAGCAAAAAAGGATTTTCCATTGGAAAATCCTCTCCCTCTATATTTCTTATCTTATTAAGAGCTATTCTAATCTTTAAATGAACTAAGAAGTTATTAATCATTCCATTCTTCAGCTAGTATTTTATAAACATGTTGGTCAGCATAGCGATCACATAACCACTTTACTCATCTTTTGAATTGATAGTGCATTTTAAATTAGACATTGACGAACATATATGCCAAAATTTGTCTAACTATTATTAAACGATAATTATCATTTTTTCTACGTCTTATCAAAATTTCTACGATAAATTATGTGTACTTCCTATAATTTTCTTTTTACTCCTCTCACTATATATTATGTAAACTAGAATTAAAATTAAAGTGAAAAGCACTATAAGTTTCTTCTCTTCAACTTTCTATAATATCTTATATCGCATACTCCCCATCTTATTGAGTCATATCAATAAGATACTCAAGATCTCGTAACTTCTGACTATCAACTATAATTATTTTGGTTCGTCTGCATAATGACATATTTATGGAGGTTCAAATCCAATGAATTATGTACAAGCTGTTGATGATTATCTATTTATTGAATATAGAAATTTTAAAAACTATATGGGGAATTTCTGAAAAACTTTTCACTAATTTTATGTAAAATTGCTTATCTAAGTGTCCGCTAGATAATTAACCATAGTGTTAAAACTAAAACTCTGCAATTTGAAGCATTTTAACAGGTACATTCAGCCTTGATTTCTCCTATCGCCATTTAAATAACTTTGTGAAGACTTTAATATGTATTTTAACTTCTTATCTTCTTTTATTCTTTTATTCATTACTTTTACTACACATATGTTGTATCTCCTCGTATTTTTCAGATCAAGCTAGTGATTTATCTACTGATTCTTTTGGATTGCTCAGCAAGCTTTCTTCTTCATTTGTTACCGGTTACCACTCTTAAAGCGTTCTATAATGTTCATCTGCACAAGCAGCTTCAATAGCAGTATTAAGAGCTAACTTAAAAGACCTTTTAACTTTTAAATAATAGTAACAGGTACAGATACTCTTGTTGTTAATTTACTTAAAAAGAAGCCATTTTAATCAAACTTTTTATAAAAAACATTCTTAAATATAAAATAGAGCTATCGTTTGATCAATCTTTCTTCAAAACGATAGCTCTTTATATGTGATGAAATCAAACCTCATTCGTCAATTTATTGTATTGTTCTGCTGTCAATAAATTTTCAAGTTCATTTATATCAGTTGGTCTAACGACAATCATCCATGCCTTTTCATATGGAGACTCGTTTACAAATTCCGGATTATCGATAAGATCTTGATTAACTTCTACTACTGTACCGCTTACAGGGGCATATAATTCAGATACTGTTTTTACAGATTCAATATTACCAAAGGGCTCGGTTATTCGGATTATATCACCTACTTTCGGTAATTCAACAAATACAATATCACCAAGTTCGACCTGTGCAAAATGAGTGACTCCAATCCGCACCTCGGTCCCTTCGATTTTTACCCATTCATGCTCTCTTGAATAACGCAATTGCTCTAGTACACTCACTCTTCATTCCTCCTCATCTCTCTTATTTAAGCTGATAAATCATACTTGCTTATCAGAATCTCCTATAAAATTCTTCAAAAAGATCAGTAATAAATACAGCTTCACTATCTGTTACTGGAACAAGCGGTAATCGCACTGATCCAACATGTATCCCTTTCGTTTGTAACGCAAACTTTACTGGTGAAGGGTTTGTCGTAATAAAAAGTCCTTCAAAAATAGGAAGCAGCTTGCGATGTATGTCTGCAGCTTCTTTTACTTTCCCTGCTAAAAAACTTGTAATCATCATCTTCATTTCAGATCCAATGACATGGCTCGCCACACTTATTACGCCATGACCACCTACACTTAGTACGGGAAGTGCTAAACTATCATCCCCAGAATATATCCTAAATCCTGATGGAGTCTTTTCCAGTATGAATGCCACCTTCGAAAGATCTCCGCTTGCTTCCTTAACCCCTATAATATTATCTATTTTAGACAAGCGTAGGATCGTATCCACTGATAGATTAGCAGCAGTTCTTCCAGGAATGTTATAGAGGATGATTGGAAGATTCGTGGAATCTGAGATTGTCTTAAAATGCTGATATAAGCCTTCCTGAGATGGTTTATTATAATAGGGGACAACGAGTAAGATGCCATCGACACCCATTTCCTCTGCTTCTCTTGTCATTTCAATAGACGATTTTGTATCATTCGTACCAGTACCCGCAATGACTTTACAACGACCTCTTACTTCTTCGACCACAAACTTAAATAAAGATTTTTTTTCTGCTTTTGATAATGTTGAAGGTTCACCCGTCGTTCCACCAATCACAAGAGTATCTGTACCAGTTTTGATTAGATGCTCGATAAGATCTGTTATTTTGTCATAATCAATTTCAAGCCTATCATTAAAAGGTGTGACCATTGCTGTTAGTAATTGTCCAAAGTCAGTCAAAGTATTATCTCCTTTCACATTGTAACTACTAGGTTTTTCGTTTGAAGTCTAACTTATTTGTGTAAAGTATATCTCACTATTTATTGCTGTACACCATCCAGATCTCATGATTTTTGACCATCCAGCTCCGAAAATGGGTGGTCAAAAAATGATTCTTTTCCTCACAAAAATAATAAAGTTTTTTAAATCTAACAGTACCCATATAAAAAAGCACCGCTGAATGTTAGACAGATGTCTGACATTCGGCGGTGCATTATGACGAGCTTTTATATTTTAAAAATCTATAGGCTTTTTAAAAAACGGTTTATTCTGCTTACTTCCTCTTTAAGAATCTCCATAGAAACAGCATAAGAGCAACGTATATTTCCCTATCCCCCAGCACCGAATACACTTCCAGGTACAACTGCGACCCGCTCTTCAAGTAAAAGCTTTTCTGCAAAATGCTCTGATGTCATCCCTGTTTTGTGAATAGATGGAAATACATAAAAGGCCCCGCCTGGTAAGTGACAGTCCAAACCCATTTCGTTAAAAAACTTTACCATATAGTCACGACTTTAGCAGTAACTTGGCCTCATTTCTTCAATATATTGATATCGATCTCTGCTTTTAAACGCTTCAATCGCTCCGTACTGTGTTATAGGAAGAAAGATCTTTATAAGCTTAAACAAAATGTTGCCATTAAGGCAACACCAGGTAGCTTCAAGCTGCAGTTTATAAGAATATCCTAATGTTCCATCCCTGTTCAACTAAACTACTCCTTTAATTGAACAAACATTCTTATTTAAATGTCAAATGCTTGCTTTATATGAGTCTAGTTAACATAAATTACATTATCAATAGTAATAAAGACTTTTAAAACATCCTTTTATCTACATAATGGATCTTAAATAAAGCTAAGTTATCTTAATATTTCTTAATTTTATTAAAAATAATGTTAATTATCTAATTTTGGTATATTATCTTATTTAGGTAAAATAATTACATTTTTTAGATCGGGTGGTTAACTATGAGTTTAATAATGATGTATATCAAAAACATGATAGGCTATATGGTAATGGCACTACCTATTTTTTTAATAAGTAGATTTATTTTTATCAAAATAAAAAAGAAACGGATAAATATTAAAAATGAAATAGTTTTATTGATTTTTGTCTTATATATTGTTGGATTAGCATCACAAACTGTAATCCCAATGTTAACTATCGGGATTCTTAACGATACCGGTAAATTTATCATAAATTTTCATATATTCCCCCGTAATGAAAATGTAAATCTAATACCTTTCCATACTCTTTATCAGTATTTATTTCAAGCAAATACAAATGTAGATAATTGGGATCAGGTATCAATTTTAAATATTTTTGCAAATATGCTTTTATTTTCACCTATGGGGTTTTTAGTACCACTAATTTGGAAAAAGTGGGATTCTTTCAAAGAGATATTTTTTCTAGGGTTAGGTATCACATGTTTAATTGAAATTGTTCAATTATTCATTGGACGTAGCACAGATATTGACGATGTAATATTAAATACTTTCGGCATGATAATAGGATACGCAATATTTCTTATTCTTAAGAAAGTTTATTTAAAAACCAATAATTTAAGTCAATCTCAGTCCTTTTAAATACATAAAATATACTTTAGTTAACATAATGCAAATTTTACAAAGTAAAAAAGGATCTTTGATTGAAGATCCTTTTAACTGTTTATTAAATTAAAGCCCCTTATAACTGACTAATACTCAAATCTTTTTACATGTTTCCGATAATATAAATAAGAATTTTATTTTTTATATCGTGTGTTTTACTTACAAAGGGAGATTTAAAATGTTAAACCAATATAAAAGGGTTAAGATAGATAAATGGATTGAAGAACAATTAAAAGAGGAAAACAGTAATGTACTGCGAAATTTCATGGCTAAAGCATACAGAGAATTTGGTGAATTTGAGGTACATATCTATGTTCTTAAAAAGTGGCTCGAATTTTTCAGCAATCACTTTATATAATATCATTATGTCGGTACTTATTATGTTTGAGTATCTTTTTTATGTACTTTTATATTGATCTAGTTAGCATAATGCATATTTTATAAAGTAAAAAAGGATCTTTTCTTCAAGATCCTTTGAATTATTAATTGAATTAAAGTAGCCGTTAATGAAAAAACTAAGTATTACTAACTCATAGTTTGACACCACACCAAGGACAAAATAAAATTTCAATACTTGAAGAACCACCATCATGAATTATTAAACCGTACTCATTATCTTTTTTATCGAATATTATTACTTTATCAGGACATTCATATGGATTTTCATGTATTTTACACTTAAAATTCGCATGATAAGCCATATCCTCGCAACAATGTTTGTTCATAAATAACTTCCACTTTTACATTGTATTGTTCTTTTATATTCTTCAACTAACCTACTTTGTTAACTCAAGAAAAGTTTAAACTATATAAATACTTACTTTATATCGGTTTAGTTAACATAATACACATTTTACACAGTACAAAAGGATCTTTCATCATTGAAGATCCTTTTAATTACTTGTTAAATTAAAGCACCCGTTAGTTGAATAAGAAAGCTACGTCAATAACAATATTCTTGATTTGGATCAAACGTTCCCATCTTCCTTTCTGAAGTATTAACCTAGAGTTTAATATAGCTACAAATGGATCAACATAACAAAAAGGATTGTCCTTTAACCAGACAACCCTTTTTGCTGTTATTTATTCAATTCAACCGTTTCATTAACATCTGTCGATTTAGAACTTTGCCCTGTCATGCGTTTATAGAGAAAGGCGATTTTCTTCGTGAAATTACCGGTTTCCCAATATTCGGCTGCTTCCGCTTTTACCTTTATCAAGACAACGTTAGGATCATCATAAGAAGTTTGCATAATTTTCTCATATACTTTGCTCCACAATTCCTTTTTCTTGTCTAAATCATCAACGATTTCTGCTCTTCCACGGACGGAAACATAGGATTTACCTGCATAAGCCACATTAACATCTTGATCATGTAAAATTTCTTCATATTTATCAGTTTCTTTTTTAGTGAAAAACCATAAGTCACCATCAAACTCTACTTCTTGTGTTTTCATAGGGCGAGAAACAAGCCCTTCATCAGTAACCGTAGTCAGCATGGCCGTGTCTACGTCTTTAATTAACTCTCTTAATGTTTCCATTTCTTCTTGTTTCATCATGTTAGACATTTCCATCACCTCATTAATATTTATAGAATTAATCTACCCTTTACACCAACTTTTAATCAGATATGGCGGATTACTAAACTAACTCTAACAAAATGAAACTTTAATAGAGCAATAAAAAAGCCTAATTTCTTCGCACTAAATAGAGAAATTAGGCTTTTTAATATTTAGGCTCTGTTAAACTAAAATGTTGATGTTTGCGTACTTAAAAAGACTGTTTTGACCAAACAGTCTTTTTAATGCTTATTCAACTAATACATGCGATAGTTGAATAGGAATAATGATATTTAATATGCTACTCTTTATATTTTTGGTTCCGTATCTGAGTTGTGTCACCACCAAAACCCCAATCATTACTTTCAAGAAAATCCTGAAATTTATCTAGAAATTCATTCATATCCATAGATTTTTGGTAACCTTTCTTTAAAATTATTCCTTCAATTTTTATATCAATAAATTCGTCTTCATTTAGTGTCGCTTCTTTCTCCCAAACAGGTTTCCATAAAGAATCTTTTTCAAAACTCCCATTAACTACCCTACCTTGAAATCTTTTCTCACTTGCCCCAAATGAAATAAAGTTTCTCTGTGCCTGTCTTAAACAAACATTATTAGCGCCACCCCAACTATCTGGTTTATCTTCCATTACACTATCTTCTTCCCAAGAACAAACATTGCAGATTTCAAAACTACCTTCTCCTTCTGAAAGTGTTTTAAAACCACAACATGAACAAGTATACAATTTCATCGTTCGCACCTAATTTCTAATTGTCTTTATACCTTTATCTTAACATTTCTTGTTCAACTAACCTGCCCCTTTAGTTAAAAAGGATCTTTCAAGAGATCCTTTTTGGTTATTTAACTATTTCTTTACTAGTATAACGGGGGTATAATCACGCAGCTCTCTGGCATTAATCCCTGTATATCGCTCATCTATCCAGATTTCATAATAGTTATCTATACTAAAATCTTCTTTGTCCTTGTCTCTTAAATAATATTGATGATACTTGGTTGTAATTTTCTCAATATGCTTAAACGGGGACAAAATGTCACCGTATAATAGTACAACTTTTCTTTCGATCAACCTTTAAAACACATCCTTTTTCTATTCTGTATCTCTTTTTAATCATCACAAATCACATAAATAGTTCCGAAATCAATAATATCATTTGAACAAATCTTATTTAACTAATCTGTTCCGTTAGTTAAATAAGACTTTAAAAGTCTAAATAATTGATTTATATAAGTCTAGTTAACATAATCCATATTTTACAAAGTGAAAAAGGGATCTCTTTATGAAAGATCCCTTTAATTATTTACTACTATGATTAATTTAAAAAAATAAAGAATAACATAAGCCCTAAAACTATCGCAGGAACTACTCCTATACTAACTCTTAGCAAATATAACTTTAAACCACTAAAGTTTTCAGATTTAGGAACTTTTTTCTCAATTAATAGAATTAAGAACAAAAGTCCTACGAACATACTTACAATAAATAATATACTTTTAATCATTATTTAAAATCTCCCTAAAAGGAATTCGATTTATACACATTTATACACTAATTTACCTATTTGGCAATTCGATAATCTAGATAAAAATAATCTAGTTAACATAATTGACATTTTAGTTAGCTAAAAAGCTTTATAAGCTTAAAAAAGGGTGAGCAAAATACTATGCTCACCCTTTTTGTACAATGTAAATAGGGATTACTTGAAAATATTCAATCTTTAGGTGAAAGATGGAGTTCTTAACCATTCTTTTAACTCAAATGTCTTTTTGCTTGCTAAACAAGTAACTCTAAGAAATAGAATAAATAGACTTGAGAGTAAACTAAACAGAATATTCAAAGTATATCCCTCCACATTGAATATTAGTGTCAAATAATACATAACACTGAACTTATTATCTAATCTCAGAATGAATTCTATACAGGATAATAAAGAAATACAAAAAGATCTCAGCTGATTTATCACTAAGACCTTTTTGTATTTGCTGTATTGTTATTTTTACTGGTTGACCTTTCCTTCATATTTTATTTATTTAAAGGGAATATTATTCATTGCTGTATGAAATCAGGAGGTTGATTCTATGATAGAAAAAACAAATAACATGAATGAAAAATTAACATCAGCCGAAATAGGAAAACTCTGGGTAACTTATACAGGGAATACGATGGCTAAATGTGTTCTTAGTTACTATCTCAATCATACTGAGGACAAAGATATCAAGAAAGTTGTAGCAGATGCTTTAAATTTAACTAAAACAATTATAGAAAATATTAAAAATATATTTATTCAAGAAAATTTTCCTCTGCCAATTGGATTTACGGAGGAAGATGTGAACCTAAATGCTCCGAGGCTATTCTCCGATAAATTTTATCTTCACTATTTGAAATATACAGGGAAAGCAGGAATGAGCATTTACACACTTGCTATACCCTTAGTCGTAAGGGAAGATATAAGGCATTTCTTTATCAATACTCTTCATGCTACTATAAAACTTTTGACAGAAGTCAATGATGTACTCAAACAAAAAGGATTCTTAATAAAGCCACCCTCTATCCCTATTCCTAAAAGGGTTGACTTTATAACAAAGCAAAATTATTTAAATGGATTTTTTGGAAATGTTAGACCGCTTCATGCTCTTGAAATTACACATCTTTATGATGACATTGAAAATGACGTTACAAGCAAGGCTTTGTTAATTGGTTTTTCTCAAGTAGCTAAAAAGGAAGATGTTCGAAAGTTTCTCCTAAGGGGAAAAGAAATCACTAATAAACATATAGAAGCCTGTGCACAGAAGCTACATAAAGAAAATTTGCCGGCTCCTACCTTATTAGATGACTTAGTGAGTCCTTCTACCTTTTCTCCTTTTTCAGATAAATTAATGATGGGACATAAAATTGACATGTTTTCTATGAAAATTAGGTCTTATGCAAACGGTGCTTCCCTGAATGGAAGACGTGATATTGGAGGAATGTATGCTAAATTCCTAATGGATGTCGGATTATACATAGGAGATGGTGCTAATATCATGATTGACCACGGATGGATGGAACAAGTCCCAGAAGCTATTGATCGTGAAGAATTAGCTGAAAATTAAAATGAGATATTAGACTCATTTTCTTTAGGTATCCTACTTTGGTTAACATAAATCACATTATCAAAAGCAAAAAAAGGTCTTTAATTAAAAGACCTTTTAGACTGTACATTCTTAGTTTCTAAATTATTTTTTAATAACAATAGATAATTTATAGTTCGCATATTTATTTAAATTTACCAAAAATTCATCTAATACTTCATTAGAAGGGAATTTACATTCAAGGAGATAACAACTATCCCCACTAATTTTATAATTATTTATTATATGTTTTTCTTGTGTTTCTATAAATGAAAGGTAAGGCTCATGATACATACTTTTTGTATAAATATTAATAAAAGCAGCTATAGAACATCCTAATTTGAGTTGATTAACTTTAATTGTATATCCTTCAATAATCCCGTTATATTCCAATTTCAGAACCCTAGCCGAAGCAGCTTGTCCAGTTAAATGGACTTTTTCACCCAATTCTTTCATAGTAATGCGACTATTTTTAGATAGTTCCTCTAAGATACGTTTATCTGTATTATCTAACATTTTATAAATCCTTTCAAAATTCAAGTTAAATGGTCCAAACACTTGATTTTACTTATGTACTCATTAATTAGTCATAGTATAAGCTATATATAGACTAAAAAGAAGGAGTTGTAATTATGAATATAAAATTAATTCGAAACGCTACAATTGTTGTTGAATATGCAGATAGAAAATTTTTAATAGATCCGTTTTTAGCAGATAAAGGAGCTTACCCACCTTTCCCAAATTCATTAAGACAAGATCAAAATAATCCTTTAGTAAGTTTACCAACATCCATTGATAACATTATATCTGATGTAGATGCTGTTATTGTAACTCATTTACACTTAGATCACTATGATGATGCTGCTAAAGAAGTACTGCCAAAAAATATAAAAATGTTTGTACAAAATGAAGAAGATGCCAATATAGTTAAAAATGATGGTTTTTCTAATGTAGAAGTTTTACAAGAAGATACAGTCTTTGACGACATTCAATTAATTAAAACAAAAGGCGAGCATGGTAGAGGAGAAATATTAAAAATGACTGGTCTAGTGTGTGGTATTGTCTTTAAACATCAAAATGAGAAAACTTTATATGTGGCTGGGGATACTGTTTGGTATAGAGATGTTCGGGAAGTAATCGATACACATAAACCGGAAATCATTGTTGTAAATGCTGGAGATAATCAATTCTTTGAAGGTGGTTCTCTAGTAATGGGAAAAGATGATGTCTACGAAGTTTACAAAGCTGCTCCTAACTCTAAAATTATGGCTGTTCATATGGAAGCTGTTAACCATTGGACATTATCTAGAAAAGAATTAAGAAACTTTGCAAATGAAAAAGGAATTTCACCTAATGTTTTAATCCCAAAAGACGGTGAATCGTACTCATTTTAGGTTGATTAATTTACACTATTAAAATTTACAATAGGCTCTTGATTGTATTATTAATAATCATGAGCTTCTTTTTATTTATAAATATATAAAACTATTTTAGTAGGAAGTGCAACTTATGGTAACTGAAACAAGAAATACAGATAGATCGAAACAGCAGCCTGTTTGGTTACAAGAATATATTGATTCACTAGAAAAACAAAAACAACTTTATAAAAAAACATTAGTAATTGTGATCCTTTCACAAATCTTTGGAGGTGCAGGACTTGCAGCAGGTATAACTGTAGGCGCACTTCTCGCACAAGATATGCTCGGAACAGAAAGTGCAGCAGGAATTCCAGTTGCCTTACTCACTTTAGGATCGGCAGGAGCTGCACTGCTTGTAGGCAGGCTTTCCCAACGTTTTGGCCGTAGAGTAGGCCTTGCAACTGGCTTTCTTGCTGGTGGACTGGGCGCGATTGGCATTATAATCGCTGTCTTATTCAACAGTATTATACTTTTATTCACTTCTTTGCTGATTTATGGAGCTGGGACGGCTACAAATCTACTAGCACGATATGCTGGTACAGATCTAGCAACAGCTAAACAGCGTGCAACTGCTGTGAGCATGGCTATGGTTTCTACTACCTTTGGTGCTGTAGCAGGTCCTAACTTGGTCGATGTAATGGGGGAATTTGCACAGTCTATCAGTATTCCAACTTTAGCTGGTCCCTTTATTTTAGCATCCGTTGCTTTTATCCTTGCCGGGTTGGTTTTATTAATTTTTCTGCATCCAGACCCATTAATTGTCTCTAAAGCTATAGCAGATGCCAAAAAGAAAGGCGTTACAGCTCAAACAGAACAAAATTCAAAAAGTTCTATAATAAATAAAAAAGGAATTATTGTAGGCTCTACCATTATGGTTTTAACCCAATTTGTTATGACAGCCATTATGACGATGACACCGATACACATGGGACACCATGGTCATGGTTTGAGAGAAGTCGGATTAGTCATAGGTTTCCATATAGGCGCCATGTACTTTCCTTCACTTATTACAGGTTTACTTATAGATAAAATTGGGCGTAATGTTATGGCTGCTGCTTCTGGTGCTACACTTCTAGCTTCTGGTATACTGGCGGCTTTTGCTCCAGGAGAATCAATGATCTTTCTTATCTGTGCCCTAATACTGCTTGGTCTAGGCTGGAATTTTGGCTTAATAAGTGGAACTGCTCTCATCGTAGATGCTACACATCCATCTAATCGTGCCAAAACACAAGGATCAGTTGATGTCTTACTTGCACTATCAGGTGCCTCCGGTGGTGCATTATCAGGCATGATAGTTGCTCATTCTAGTTACGCTGTACTATCACTTTTTGGAGCTATACTATCACTTCTTCTTATTCCTGTAGTTGTTTGGTCTCGTAAAACTCAAAGTAAAGAGCTAATATAAAGTTTTTCACATTCATATATTTTTAATTAGTTAAAGGCTTAATCTGCCTCCATACATCTAAAAATTACTATAAAGTGATTTTTAATTAATCCATTTAACCTTTTTAGAAATCTAGTTAACATACTGAAATAAAGTTTAATTCAAAATGTCTCTCAAACCTGTGTTTATAGTAAATAAAGAAGAATCCATTTTGAAAAAAGATTAATTAAAATAGATTCTTATCTAGCAGTTTTAAGCTTTGTTTTATAAAAAAGTTTCATCGTTTTCGATCCGTATTGCTTCACAATCGTACCCGTTTCTTGATTAAAATTAAAACTCATATTTCAGCTGTATTTTTGTAAGTAAAATACAGCTGAAATATGGTTGTCAGGTCACAGTTATTTCATTCTTTTAAGTCCATCAAAGTACACCTCTAACACACGCATCGATTCTTCAATAAGATCGATCGAACCTTGCTCGGCGATCCATAAAGCACTTTCGTTCATTGCACCTGATAATGAATGTGTTAGGGATTCAACTGACAGTGTTGTTGGGAAACATCCATTCCTTTGCATTTGCTCCAGTTGGCTATATAAAAGTTTCATGGAATGATTGGCATCTAATTGCCGCCAAACATTCCAACCGATGACTGCAGGGCCATCAATGAGAATAATCTGTTTATGATCAGGGTCAATCGCAGACATAATAAAGGCCCTACAACCAAGTGAGAGTTGTTCCCATTGATTAGAACTTGTTCTTGCTTCCTGCTCGATCTTGTGAGCAATTTTCTTCTGAATGGATTCCATAACAGCAAAGAACAACCCTTTTTTATTCTTAAAGTGATGATACAATGCTCCTCTTGTAAGACCCGAATCAGTGACAATATCTTCGAGCGCAGCTTTCGCATAACCATGCTTTGCAAAATGATTTTGTCCCGTGCGGAGAAGTAATTGTATCGTTTCCTCTGTTTTTGATCTTGTCCTTTTCATTTGTTATCCACCAATCTGCCGAATAAATTCAAGAGCGTTTCGATCTTTTGCTTTCACCAATGATCGTAGCCCATGCTTTACGATCCAAATTATCTTATTTCCGTGTAGCTTATGCATATTTTCGATCCATCTCATCGTTTCCTCTTTATACATCTTTGACAAGTCATTCAGATGGTTTCCAACAGACTTCTTTACATATTGGGAGTTATCAGTAATCAGTTGCTCCAGTAAAGTGAGGTTAGTAAGCGGATCACCGCAGAGTACATCCATTCGTTTCGCCCAAGGTAGACGAGGTCGTGTTCCCTCGCTAACGAGTCGACGTACATGTGCGTTCTCGTCTACAGCCCATACACGAAGTCTCTCTAACACTTGCCGTTCATAACGGATTAAAAATGGACGAATGGCATATTCCGATGTATGACACTTCGTAATTTCATACAAGGCGTCCATTGACTCATCAAAGTCATTGAGACCATACACCTCAACATAATGAGCGATTGGCATTAGAAAGTACCCATTCGTAAACATTCCCTTCTCTGTTTTATTTTCCGGACCCGTAATTTGCTTCAAAACGTTGAGAGCATCAACGTAAGGTAAGTTGAGCGCTTTATGCAATTCTTTCGTGATGACCGCTACTCTGTCTTTTAATTCTAGCCCTTCAACTAACTCATCTACCCCCTTAATAAAGGATTCATGAGGAAACCCCGAATAAATAGGGGATATTTTATTAGACAGCAATTGAGCTAACCTAGCATCAAAGTAATTTTTCAGAGGGATATAATTACTCATGATATACTGCCGTTAAAATGTTTTTGGAACTCATCTGAAGGCAGGATCTCTTGAATCACATCGATTAATATTCCGTTCGGATCAGACGTAATGAAATGACGTTGTCCAAAATCCTCATCGCGAAGGTCTAATACAATTGGAAGATGAGAATCACGTATTAAACGATCATAAAGTGTATCAACGTCTTCAACCTCAAAATTCAAAATCAAGCTGTTTGTATGTTGATGTCTGATTTGTGATGGAACTGTATTATGCCGATGATGAAGAATCGCCAGCTCAAATGAATTTAATTTCAAGCTCACATACCAATCAATTTCAAACACGACCTCAAATTGGAAGTTACGCACAAAAAAATCTGCCGTTTGACAAACATCATCAGTAAGAATCACGGGATAAAATCCTGTTACTTTCATTACATTACACCTCTTTTAGTTTACTTTCACTTATTTTAACATACATACAGTATGTATGTTAAATTTTAAATAAAAAGGAACAGATTTCTATTCAGCATGAAATAACTAAATCGAAACTTTTATTATGCAATGCTCCACAAAATGGTCCCTTAATAGAATAATTTATTATCACACAACAGTTCCTTAATCGATATTTCAATTCAGATGTTCTTCTCCCATCATGAAAACACCCCCTTGGATATTGGTTATCTAAAGGGGAAAACGGTGCAACTTTTTATAAACTGTATAACTTTATTTTATTTAAATTTGCCCTAATTCATTTGGTTACTATAGTAATCAATATAATTTTTCAGTTAGTTCAATAACGCCTCTTCCTAAGCCAAGTACACAGCCGTTTGACACAGTTGGGAAAGCCTTTTTCCCTTTCTTTTCTTATTAACATAAAGAAAAATCCCTATATAAGAGCTAACAAAAGACCTTTTCTAAAATTAGAAAAGGTCTTTTGTTATTTCATTTATTTTCTGGTACTTAAAAAATAACCTCTTCTAATGCTCTTCTATCATTAGGCTGCTCACGTTGTTGTAAAGAAGGATCAAGACTTCCTTTCTCTCCTCTATAACCAATTGCAATCACAGCGTGGAGCTCAAATTCAGACGGAAGATTCAATAAAGTATATGCCTTCTCTTTATCAAATCCTCCAATTGCATGTGTACTAATACCAAGTAAAGTTGCTTGGATTGCTAAATGCCCCCATGCCGCACCTGTATCAAACACATGTGCTCCATTAGTCTCTCCATTATCTCTTACTTTATTTGATGCTATTAGAACGAGCACTGGAGCTTTTTCTGCCCAAGATCGATTATATGGATTTAAAAATTCATGGAAAATCTTCAGTTGCTGTTCATTTTTAGCGACAATAAATCGCCAAGGTTGATCGTTATAAGCAGAAGGTGCCCAATGTGCAGCTTCAAGGATACTGTACAGATCATCATCAGAAATCTTTTCATTAGAATACGCACGTGGTGACCAGCGATTTAAAAATAAAGGATTTACAGAATAGGCAGTTTTACGATGTTGCTCTACTTCAGGTGTCAGTTTTTCAACTGGATTGATAATCAAACTCATATTATTACCCCATTTCTATTTTATTTAACATTACTTAGTAACCCAATCATTCAAGTCAAAATCTTTTTGCGCCAATTTTTCTTCTACAAGAAACTTTTTCGTCCCATCAAGTAATTCCAAACCTTCATCTGTAAATGCTTCCTCTTCGATCCAATCAATAGGTGTTGTTTCTTTCACTAATTCTGGTGTTGATTTTGTAAGCTTAGCAATAAGCTCATAATACTCTTTTTCATTCTTCTTAAGATCTTCTAACGCTTTTTGACGGGCTTTGTTCCAAACTTCAGGGAATTCAGGGAACTTTTTCAGAAAATCCTCCGAAACAACTGTCACCGATGAACCATAAAGTTCAGGATGTTTAGATGCATCATCTAAATGAGTAAAGCCTTGTTCTAATAATTTTTGAGAATAAATACTGCTGTTAGTCATTGCATCAACTTCTCCACGTGCCAATGCTGCTTCACCATCTGGACGCAGCATATGGACTAACGAATAATTTTTTATTCCTTCCTTTTTCAGCAGCCCTACAACGTAACGGTGCATGAATGATCCTTTTTGAATAGCTATTGTTTTTCCCTCTAAATCTTTAATCCTTTTTGGACCGTCTTTCTTTCCAATTAAATAACCGATATTTCTAGTTAAAGGCTGGGCAATTAATTTCGTATTAGCACCAGATGATTTCGCAAGAATTGCAGGAGTGTCTCCCAAACCGCCAAGATCAAGTCTGCCGCTAATAAGAGATTCATTTAAATCGGGTCCATTCGGAAAACCAGTCAGATTAATTTTAGTTATCCCGTGTTTTTTTAATTCCTCTTGAATAATGCCTTTATGAAATCCCCATCCTTCTGCAGCATTCGGTAGATTTAGTTCATTTACTCCAATATAACCATAGTTTAAAACCGTCGGTACACCAGCAGTTTCATTTGTTTTTTCCTCCGCTCTGCTATTAGTATTATTTGATGAACAACCTTGAATAATTGCTAATACGAAAAGTGAAAGTATAGAAAATAAACAAATAGAACGGAATGCTTTTTTTCCTTTTAAATTAATCCCCACAATCTGTCCTCCCAGCCGAATAATAATTAAAAGCTTGTACGTTTATATAATTCATACATATATTCATGACTGGAGACAGGTTTTCTCCCACGTCCCCAGCCAACTTTCTTTCGATAATCTCCTATAAATCCTTGTTCCTCTAATAAATCTTCATTTAATGAAACGTTCACTTCTGCTTCTGGAGCGACATATAAGGCATCAGCCGGGCAATACAATTCACACATGAAGCACGTTTGACAATCCGCTTGCCTTGCGATAATCGGCGTATCGTTTTCCACTTTATCAAATACATTTGTTGGACAAACAGACACACATATATTGCACTCTACGCACTTTGTCGTATTTAATATTTCAATCATTACAGTATCGCCTCCTGCTTAACAGACTGCGTTCTAATTGAAATTTCATCTAATCCGCTGCTAATTAAGCGATAATGCTGTTTATCGTCAAGCTGCTGAAAATCGTTCCGTTTATGCATCCCCCTTGATTCTGTACGAGCAAGTGCCGTTTGATACATTAAGCGTGCTGTTATAGCCATAGCAGAAGCTTCTCTTGCTTTAATCGCCTGTTTTTCAATCTTTATTGACTCGCTTCGAATATCTTTCCATACACTATCAAGGCGTTCAATTGATCCTTTTAATCCTTGCTCTGACCGAAATAGATTACGATCATACGGATATACTTCTTCTTGAACTGTACGAATATATTCATTCGTCTTAAATGAGCTCTGCCCATTTCCAGTTTTCGTTAACGGTGAAGATGAAAGGCCAACTACATCACGCTTTTTAGAAAAAATCCCTAAAGAAGCAGCATAATCCGAAGCCCCTTTTCCAGCTAATGTACCGGAAGACATAGCCCAAGCTGCGTTATGGCTTCCACCCCCGGTAAAACCTCCGCAAATAAATTCCCGTGTAGCAGCATCACCGGCTGCATATAAACCAGGTATTTTAGTTGCGCATGTCTGATCAATAAGATTAATACCGCCAGTACCTCTAACAGTGCCTTCAAGACGTAAAGTAATTGAGAACTTATCTTTAAATGGATTGATCCCCAAACGGTCAAAAGGAAGAAAAAAGTTTGTTTGTGCAACTCGTAACAATGGCTGGAGATCTTCTGGAACCTTATCTAAAACTGCATATACTTTACGATTTTGCAATAAATTTTTCGCAATAACTGAACGGCCGCTAGTAGAACCGGCACCTTCAATTAGTGAGCCATCTTCATAATAAAAGTTTGCATACCGATAGTAAGCAGTTTTTGTAACAGAAGAAAATTCAGGGGAGATTGCATACGCATTTGAAAACTCCATCCCTGAAAAGTCTGCTCCAGCCTCTGCAGCCAATAAATAACCGTCTCCTGTTAATACGTTGCAGCCGAGTGCTTTACTTAGGAAAGCGCAGCCCCCACTTGCTAGAATAACCGCCCCCGCCTTTACTTTCCACGTTTCTCCTGTTTGCTGCCTTATTCCAGCTGCTCCACCGACCCCCTCATGGTCTGCAAGCAATTCTAGAGCCGGAGAGTGATCTAATATTTTAACACCTGCTTTACGGACAAGCCTTCTCATAAGACGCATATACTCCGGCCCTTGCAGATTTCTAAAATGAGGGTTTCCCTGGTCATTTAATGGAAACGGATAACCCAAATTAAAGAGTTTATTCATATTTTCATATGTTTGATTTAATACTCTATTCATCCAATCATCTTCAGCCAATTTTCCACCTAGTTCAAAGCGGCTTTCCTTCGCTTTTTCCCTTGTCTCTTCATCAGGTTCAACATACCATACCCCTGTTCCAGAAGGAGCTGTTGCACCGCTTGTTCCACAATATCCTTTATCTACAAGGATTACATCAGATCCATTAGCAGCAGCCGTAATAGCTGCCCAAGTTCCAGCCGGACCTCCTCCAATAACAAGGACATCCGCTGTTAATTCAATATCTTTTTTCATTACTTATTCCTCCTGAAAATGCTTTATTTTATAGAAACATTTCCAGATAACTGGTCAATGAGGTTTCTTATTTTCAGCCTTGATAATTATCTCTCCAATAGAGAAATTTCCTTTCCAGTATTCGTACTAAAGAATCAACTAATTTGCCTAAAACAGCAAATATAATAATTCCCATAAAAATTAATTCAGGTACTGAATTCTGTTTCCCTAAGTTAATTAAAAAGCCGATTCCCGCTTGAGAGCCAAGAAGTTCTGCTACTACTAAGCCTAACCATGCAAGCGCTAAGGACAGACGGAGACCAAGTAATATATTCGGTAAAGCAGAAGGCAGGATTAAATAATATATTTTCTTGAATCTGCTAAATTCTAAAATATTTGCAACTTCAAACAATTTATTATCTACATTGCGAATTCCTATAAAAGTATTAATATACAATGGAAAAAAGGCACCTTTTGCAATAATTAAAACTTTTGATGCTTCTCCAAAACCAAGCCATAATATAATAAGCGGGGCTATGGCAAGATGAGGCACCATTCGCAGCATCTGTACACTTGGATCTAACACATACTCCGCTTTATTGGAAAAACCAGTAAGTAATCCAAATAAAAATCCTAAGCTCCCCCCAATAATAAATCCGGCTGCAGCCCGCGAGATACTTATTCCTAAATGAGGACTTAATTCATTTGAAGCAATAAGTTCCCAAAAAGTGACTAAAATAGCACCTGGAGATGGTAAAAAAAATGGAGAAATGATCTCAAAATAACTAACAAATTGCCAGATTGCCAATATAATAGCCGGTAATGCAGCTCCGATGATAAAGTCATTTAGCCAATTAGCCTTCCACCATGGTCTTCCCCTGCTTTTTTGAAGTTCGACTGTATCGAACTCTATTCCCATTTCCCTGCTCACTAGCCCTCACCTCATTATCCTTTATAATTATCTCTCCATCGCAATAGCCTAACTTCAAACAAACGGACAAATGAATCAGTTAATTTTCCAATAACGGCAAATATAATAATTCCAACGAAGACAACGGAAGTCTGATTAAATTGTCTAGCATCAGACATGAGATAGCCAATTCCAGAAGTTGATGCAATTAACTCTGCAACAACAAGCCCAAGCCACGCTACTCCAAGTGATATACGGATGCCTAGTAAAATACTTGGCATCGCTGACGGAATTGTTAATAATTTCACTTTTTCTATTCCCTTAAACTCCAATGTACGCGCAACATCAAACAACTTGTTATCTATATTGCGAATGCCTAGATATGTATGTATGTACAATGGAAAAAAAGCGCCTTTTGCAATAAGCAACACTTTGGATTCTTCACCGATTCCAAACCATAAAATAAATAAGGGAGCAACAGCTAAATGAGGAATCATCCTAATCATTTGAGCAGATGGATCCAATGCTTTTTCTGCTAATTTTGATAACCCAATCAATATTCCAAATACTAATCCAAGGCCTCCTCCTAAAGCGAAGCCCAGTATTGCCCTTCCAATACTAATTTGAAAATGTTTTAATAACTCTCCACTAGCTGTTAAATTACTAAAAGCTTCAATAATCATAAACGGCGTAGGAAAGAGCAAAGTTGAAATGTAACCAAATTGACCTAAAAGTTGCCATAAAGTCAAAAAGCTAAGTGGTAAAATAGAACCAAGTAAGAAAATAGCTAATGGATTTTTCTTACTTATAGACATTCTTTCAGATGACACAGCCATTCTCTTCTCTCCTTTGCTCATACATAGAAACTCTCTGAAACTTATATCTTAAACAAAAAAGATTTCTACGTATAATCTGTAGAAATCTCCAATAGTTTGGTCGATAAAAATCTCCTCATATTAAGATTAGTTAAAAACCTAAGGAAACAAAAAGAGACTTCTATATAAAAATAGAAGTCTCCAAAAGTTTGGTCGACAATTAAATCTAATCCACACTTATCTTATGTGATTAATTTAGATTGATATTATCATAGGCCTTCGTTTAAGTCAATATAATTTTTTCGGAATATATCCACTTAATTGTAACTGATTAGACAGGGGTTCAGACAGCATTTCGGCAAAATTCTACGATGTTTATATAAAAGGGATGGATTCCATTAACGGTAGGTTTTTGACACTGTTTTCGAAGTGTAGTAGTTTTAGAAGTTATATTTACTTCGGAAAAGCGCTCGTTTGGTAAACCTTATATAGCAGCAAATAAAAAGAATCCATTTTGAAAAAGGATTGATCAAAATGGATTCTTTCTATATTTATCGAGAGAACTCTTTTATAAAATAGTTTGATCATTTTAATTTACTTGTTCAATAAGAGCCTCCGTTATAACGAAGACTCTAATGATTACATTATTCAAATGTTTTTTCATTCTCAATTACTTAATAGCTATGCTAACTTTCAATTTCTTTCCTTTGATCGTTGTATTCTCCATAGCTTGTAAGACTAACGATCCTTTTCCGTTAAGAATATCAACATATGACAGGTGATCCTGGATAGTGATAATACCGATATCATCTGCTGTTACTCCAGGAATTTTCGCAATAGTTCCAACGAAATCTACAGCTCGAAGCTTCTTCTTTTTTCCACAGTTGAAATGTAGTTTGATAATATCCTTATTTATTCGTTCTGTTTTATTATTTTTAACAACTCTGCGGCTGCTCGATTTTTCCTCGAAAGCTGTTCTTCCTCTAGTAACTTCCTGATAGGTAGGAGCTTCTATTAGAGGTATATCAAAGCCGATGTATTTCTCAATTGCTTTAATGTATTTTCCTTCATAAGCTGTAGCAAACGTAATTGCCTTTCCTGTATTACCAGCACGGCCAGTTCGTCCTGTCCGATGAACATAGCTTTCCTTTTCCATTGGAACATCATAGTTTATGACAAGTGTTACATTATCAATATCAATTCCTCTTGCAGCTACATCTGTTGCAATAAGATAACGGAAATTCCCTCTTTTGAAACCATCCATAACTGCAAATCGATCTTCTTGCTCTAATCCTCCATGGATTTTTTCACAAGAGTAATTAGATTTTTCTAATTCAGAAAATACAGTATCGACATGTTCTTTCGTTCTGCAAAAAATGATACAGCTATCTGGATTTTCAATGACTGTTACGTTTTTAAGGAGCGAAATTTTTTCTTCTTCTTTCGCTTCGATTAAGCAATGCTCAATTGTTTCTGTAGTTATTCCACTAGAGGCAATCTCAATATTAATAGGATTTTTCATATATTTATGACAAAGATTTTCAACATCTTTTGGTAATGTAGCCGAAAAGACCATCGTCACTCTGTTAGAAGAAAGTTGTTCTATTATTGATTCTACTTCGTCAATAAAGCCCATATTAAGCATTTCATCAGCTTCATCTATGATAAGATACTTGATTTCATCTAAAATGAGAGTACCTCTTTCAATATGATCTATAACACGTCCTGGTGTTCCGACTACTATATGGTTTTTTTGCTTCAATTCTTCCTTTTGTTTAGAGAAAGGCTCTTTTCCATAAACAGCTATACATTTAATTCTTTTAAACCTGCCAATATTCGTTAAATCTTCCCGCACTTGAGCAGCAAGCTCCCTAGTTGGAGTAAGAATTAAGGCTTGTGGCTTTTTTTCTTCCCATTCGATCAATTCACAAACAGGTATACCAAACGATGCTGTCTTGCCGCTCCCAGTTTGGGATTTTACAACGAGATCTTGATTTTGAATTGCTCTTGGTATTACTTCACTTTGAACTTCTGTCGGAGTTTTATATTTTAATCCAGCAAGCGCTCGTTTAATTTCATCACTTAAATTATAATTATCAAAAGTTCTTTCACTCATATTTCAACCTCATTTTTATATTGTCTGCCTTATACATAGGATTTTCACAAAGAAATATTATATACAAATAAAAAGGACTCTAAATTTAGAGTCCTTTAAATAATTATGCTTTGTTTACGTTTGTAGCTTGAAGTCCACGTTGACCTTGCTCAGTGTCAAAAGTAACTTTTTGACCTTCGTCTAAAGATTTAAATCCTTCGCCTTGGATAGCTGAGAAATGTACGAATACGTCTTCTCCACCGTCAACTTCGATAAAACCGAAACCTTTTTCTGCGTTAAACCATTTTACTGTACCTTGTTGCATGTTTGTTTCCTCCTGTGCGGATTATTCCCGCAATTTATTACTATAGTTGCTCAATTAGATATCAAAGGCGAAAAGTTTAAATACTTCTTTTTTCCTTACAGACCGAACAAAAATAATTCTTCTTAAGAATAACAGATAAAATTTGTAAAAGCAAACATTAGTTACTATTTATTTATAATTATTTTTTCTCCTTCAATATCTCATCCATATATTCAAACATTTTTAATAATAATTCCTCATTTTCATTAAACAGTTGATGATCGCCGCCGCTTACTATTTGAATCTTACATTCAGGAAACTTTCCTTTAATGAAAGAAAGATTGTGCTTCCAATCAACAGTGCGGTCTTTATCCCCTTGAATGACAAATAATTTCTCATCCAGCGGTAGGTATTCCTTAATCCTTTCGTTCCAGGCTATTAATGATTTAAACCAATCAAGCGGTACTTTATTGTGCTGCAAAGGGTCTTGCTTTACAAACTGTAAGTACTCTTCATTAGAAGAATTATTTTTAAACATCCGGTTCAGTTCATTAGTAACCGAGCTCATAAATGTAAATCCAAGCTTTGAAAGGTTCCAGGCATATGAACGGACGAGAGGTGATACTAAAATAACTTTTTGAAACGGCGAACCGTATTGAAACAAATATTCGATCGTAATTGCCCCGCCGGTACTATGTGAAATGACATATGCAGGCAATGAATTGGACTCTTTTTTCCTTTCATAAACTTCTTTGAAAACATCTACATATTCACTAAAATCTGTTATCATCGACCGTTTTCCAGACGATAGGCCATGTCCTTGCAAGTCATAAGTAATCACTTTATGTTTTCTTCTAGTTAAATAATTAATAAGATTGCTCATAGAACCTGCATGGTCAAAATAGCCATGTACGACATATGTCACTGCTACCGGGTTTAACGGTGAAAAGGTTTGGACGAAAATTCTTTCGCCGCTACATTCTACAAACTCATAGCAATGCTCAATATGATCCGATTCAAGATTATAGAAATTTAAATATATATCCAGATTTCGATTAGTATCGAAAGAAGATTCTCTTAATTTTTCAATAAGTTCTGTTATCTTTTCCATCATTCTTAGTTTGTGCCCTTTTTAATATTCAGCATTCCCTCTGATCAGTTTTAAAAATCCTAAATAATATTTTATCGTTCTTTCATATTCACCACAGGTATTTACATATTTTTGACCAATCTTCTCATTGATCTCTGGAGTGATGCTTGTTTCTCCTTTGTATATACCGTATTTCATCATATTTTCCAATCGGTTATTATACTGTTTTGCAGATTTTTCTTCCATTCCTGATCCCCGTGCTTATGGTGTCTCATCTGCAAATACTGAATAAAATCCATTTTAGGCCTCCCTCTCTTTTATTCATTTCTTGAACGCTCATTATAATCTCTTTCGATTCCCTTTTTCCAGCTTCGGTCAATCTTTTTTCCGCTTCGGAGATTTGTCACAGCTTCACTAACGGCTTCATAATTTAATTGTGTTCCTAAACGGTCGGCATGGTAATCAACCGCAAAGTCCTCACTGATTCCAAATTGTGCAGCAGTTGAAATAGCATCTATATTAGCTCCGAGAAACATAAATTCCCAGCCGTATGTCTCCTTTTGATGCTGGATCATTTTTTTGATTTTCCCCTTTGTGTATTCACAGCTCGCATTTTCCATCCCGTCCGTTGTAATAATAAATAAGACCTTTTCTGCACGTTCCTTCTCACTCGTTCGCTTTTGTACATTAATCATTTTGTGAATAGCAAAACCGATCGCATCTAATAAGGCAGTAGTGCCTCCTACTTCATAATCTTTCTCGGTAATAGCAGATATTCCCCTTATATTTATTCGATCATGTAGCAGTTCGATAGTATGGTCGAATAATAGAGTAGTAATAAACGCTTCTCCTTCTGCTTTTTGCTGTTTCATAAGCATCGCATTATAACCGCCAATTGTATCTGCCTCAAGTCCTGCCATTGAGCCGCTTTTATCTAAAATAAAAACTAATTCTGTTAAATTTCTTTTCATCATTATCATCCTCTATTGTTTGATAAACTTAGGATAACAATAACGTAATGAGAAATGGTCGCTTTGAAAGCGACATTTTAAGCACCGAGCAGCGGCTGATCAAAAGCAAATAAAGCTTCATTAATTTCATGAATATTATAATTGCTCTGCTGAATAAAGAACTCAATGATGACATCAAACTTACTGCTGTGCGATAAAGCATAACCCGCAGCAGTAAGCAGTTCACTTGTTTCTTCTAAATTTAATTTTAAAGCAATTGCAAAGGCAATAGCCGTCTTCTTCTTTGGAGTATAGTCAGTTTCATTTCGAATTTTGGAGAATAACCGGCGGTCAATGTTTGCCCTTTTATATGTCTCTACATCTGTCATTTCTTTTTCATCGATTAAACGAAGCAGTAGCTCAGAAAAAGATTCATCCAGATCATTTAACAGCTCTGTTAAAGAATCACTTTCTATGCCTTTACGAACAATCTCGATTTCTTGCAATTGTTCCATTATGCAATGTTTTTCGCTCTGTCTGCGCTTAAATGTACTCTCTGCTTCTTCTACATAATGTTCATCAATATACTGATGGATAGATGCAAATAACTTCTTGCTTAAGCCGAAAGCTTTCTTGTCAAAAACAACTAAATAAACGAGTATATCATTATGTAATAGAAATGAACTGATAGCAGACACAGCAATCTCCAATGCTTCCTCTTTTGGATAGCCATATATCCCTGTTGAAATGAGCGGAAAAGCGATAGACTCACATTGATACTGCTTTGCCATTTCTAAAGAATGATAGTAAGACGCCTTTAATAAAGAGGCTTCCTCCTTTGTTCCCCCTTGCCAAACAGGTCCTGGTGTATGAATGATAAATTTCGCACTAAGATTAAATCCTTCAGTAATAACAGCTTCTCCAACTTTGCATCCACCGATTTTATCACATGCTTTCTGCAGTTCACCGGCACCCGCTGCATGAAAAATAGCACCGCAGACTCCGCCACCCATTTTTAAGTTTGGATTTGCAGCGTTTACGATCACATCCACATTCATTTTTGTAATATCATTGCGAATGATTTCTAATGGCATACTCTCTGCCTCTCCCTTTTATAAAATGTCTTTTTCTGTACTTCCCTTGTATTAAGAACTGTAACAACTATTTTTTGATTTCTAATAATTGATTTATATCAGGACATTTCCTTTTTTATTTGTATATTTAATTATATCTATTTTTAGTCCCGCTGATTGTCTGTTGAAAAACTTATCAACACTTAGCTATTTATCTTGTATTTTTCTATAACATAACTAAAACCTGCTGTACCTGTCCACTCGCACTATCTAGCATTTGCCTTTTTAGTAGTTTTTGTATAGTTTTCTCATTCCTTTTTCTATTAGTTCACATAGCATATCGTGTTACAAAAATCAGAAAGAAAGGAGTGAGAAAATGATTAACTGGAAAGTCCGTCTTAAGAATACGAAATGGATCATCGGGTTCGTATCCCAATTATTAATTATTGCCCAAATGGCAGTCGTTGGTTTACACCAAGCAGGGGCTATCGACTTTATATGGACAGAAAATATTAATGTATGGGTTTTAGGTTTTACAAATGCGGTACTAGTTGCTCTTTCTATGTTAGGATTCGTTCAGGATCCTACAACGAAAGGTTATTCGGATAGTGAGCAAGCTAAGAGCTATACGGAACCTAAATGAGGAATTTGATGTATTAGGAGGAAAAGCGATACACTTTTTCACAAGTGTATCGCTTTTGGTTTACTTTTTTCATTTTTTCAATAGCTTTATGGTGAAAGCAGTTCTCCCTGGCACACTTGTCACTTCAATCGTACCTCCGTGGAGATCAATTATACTTTTTGCAATCGCTAGACCTAACCCGGAGCCTCCTGTAAATTGAGAACGTGACTTTTCCACACGATAAAATCGTTCAAAAATATGCGGAAGATCTACACCCGGGATGTGTTGACCGTAGTTAATAATTTCAATCTCAACCATTTTTTCATTGTCATTTAGCCTAATATCAAGAAATTTACCATCACTGCCATAACGAATAGCATTTTGAATGAGGTTTTCGAATACCCGTACAAGCTTCGTACCATTTCCTATAATGACTGGATCTGTGGCTGAATTAAATTGTCGCCACTCCATCCCTGCTTCTTCTAACTGAATCTGTGTTTGAACTGCTAATTGATTCAGCAGTTCTTCTATATGAATGGAGTGCTGCTGAATTATAGCCTGTTCATTTTGCATATTAGTATACTCAAAAATGTCATTGATCAGTGTATGTAAACTGTCCGTCTTGGCATGAATCACTTGAATATAGTAGCGAAGCTCCAGTTCATCTCGATAGCGGTCCTCATTAATAAGATCTAAGTAGCCTATAATCGAAGTGAGCGGTGACCTAAGATCGTGAGCTACATTTGTGACAAGTTCATTCTTTAATTGTTCCGCCTTTTTAACATCAAGAATAGCTTGTTCGGATTTTGCAATGATTGTCTGGATTCCTTCAGCAAGTTTCTCGAATTCATGTTTCCCGGAAATAACACCAGAAGTCCATTCTCCTCTTACTAGCTTTTGAACGTCCTCTGTCATTTTTCTTATATAAAAAGCAAAGTATCGTTTCCCTTCATATTGATAAAAAAGCAACAAGTACAGGCACATAATAACTCCGTAAAAAAAGAAAACAAAAACGGAACGAAAATAAGATAATATAAAGAGCAAACTCTCTATAAACCTTGAATTGTCCTCTAAATACCATAAAGCCGGTAAAAGAATCATTACAGTTATGATTGTAAGAAAAAAAGAGAGAAGGAAGTACATTCCTATTTTCCATTTCGGCACAAATCTCCATAGGTGAAGCAGATTATTTTTCAATTTTATACCCTACTCCCCAGACAGTTTGGATAATCGTTTCACCTGGCACAGCTGCTTCGATCTTATCACGAAGGTTGCTAATATGAACCATCACAGTCTTATTTGATCCTTCTCCAGGCTCGTTCCAAACTCTCTCAAAAATTTCCTCTGACGCAAATACACGGCCGGGATGCTTTGCTAGTAAAAATAGAATATCAAATTCAAGCGCCGTCAGTTTTATAACCGTTTCATTTCCACTAACCGTATGACTCTGCTTGTCAATCTGCAGAGATCCAGCATAAAGTAGATCCTCTTCCTTTTCAGCCCGTTCGTAATTTGCCCGGCGCAGTAATGCTTTCACTCTTGCTGTCAGTTCTAAAGGATTAAACGGCTTACTCATATAATCGTCGGCACCTGTCATTAAACCAATGATCTTGTCCATATCCTCCACCTTTGCACTGACCATCAGAATTGGTACATGATTCGTTTTTCGGACCTCTTTGCAAAACTCCAAGCCGTCCATCTTAGGCATCATAATATCTAAAATGATAAGGTCCGCAGGTGTTTTTGCCAAAACCTGAAGAGCCTCTACGCCATCCCCTGCTTTATCAATCACATATCCTTCATTATTTAAGTACACCTCAATCAATTCAGCAATCTGCTGATCATCATCTACAATTAAAATTCTAGTCATTGTTGTTGCCCCCTCTAGCAGATTAGCGCTGAAGCCATTGAAAAAATCTCTTTAATGATGTTATTTTAAATAATCGTTTACAAATAAGAAAACCAATGACAGCCCCTGCCGTATTCGCCAATAAATCATTCACATCTGTGCTTCTTCCATTTCCTAATGTCACGCGAATAAGCAGTTGCAACAACTCAAAAGAAAGACTCAGCATGAAACCAAGTTTTGCCGCCTTTTTAACAGAATCGACGGTCTTACTTAAAAATGGAAGGTACATCCCGAATGGTATGAGCATGATCACGTTCAATAGGAATGTTTTCGCATCAATTGTTAAGATCGGAATGAAATTAATCGTCTTATACCAAGGTGTCTGATTCGCATAGATTCCGATATTCACATCAATAGGAAAAAACACTAAGTGAATAATACTAAGTAAGTATATCTCAAATGAAATTAGAACGATATATTGTCCTATATTTCTCTTTCTTCCTTGGCTTTTGGCTTTCCCTATCAACCAGATCAATCCCAATAGAAAAATAGGACCAAGTACATACCATGACTGAATTGTAAACATAATTGACTTTTCCACACAATTTCCTCCTCAACATCTTTTCTGAATAAATTCAGTATAAGTACCATTTCTAAAGTTTTTTTAAAGAGAAAGTTAAGGATGTCTAAATTGTTTGGAGAGGGATAATTGAAGTGTGATGAAAATGAGTATTTATAGGATTTGAAATTATCTGCAAATCGAAAAAGAATAGCAGAGTCCCGATCGAGATTGGAGACTCTGCTAATTGCATATTTTGTTTGATAGCAGTGGTAGGGGTCGAAATATGTCTTGAAGTATGGATTTAATAAGGGGTAATAATTTTTTATTTATTTTTGGTCTTTATGTTTTTTAATTTTATAAATTTAATTATATTTTATGCTATAAATGTTAATATTTAAACGGGACCTGTGATAGCTCGAGATGGGTGCCCAATTCTTAATTCTTTTGATTCTAAAAAACTCGTCTTGCGGCCGGTCATTAAAGATTCCCTTTTATATTCTTCCTCGGTAACTCTTTTTCAATCTTTTAGGCTTTTATTAACTCTCCTAGAAACATAAATTGCCGTCCTCCTCGCTTTTCTTCTGTTATATATCATAGTCTATATATTAATTAATAGAGTTTTCCTCCTACTTAAGGAACTGGCTCCAGGCATTTATTATTCGAAAGACCTGCCAGATATACAGATGGACACATCTTTTATTAATCTCTATGGATGTTATTTAGTTAATCTACATTGCAGGTTTGTGCTTTAAAACAATGACAACAGTTCGTGAAGTACCCTGTCACTCTGGTCACTTCACAAATAAATTAAGTTCGCAAAGTTTGCCATTGTATCTACTTTGGATATATAACCTATTCCATCCACCAACAACTTGAAGTTCATATGATACCTTGAGCGAATGCGTCCAAATAATGCTATATTTCCACTAAGCTAAGTGATCTTTCGTTAGTCACCCTACTTCACATTTAGATAGCAAGCTTCGATTCTGTTCAATCTCTTGTTTTGAATACTTAAAATCTACAAAAAACTTCCCTCCTTTGCCCATATTATGAGGGAAGTTTATCAAAAATATCTGACCTTATCTATAGACAAAATCTTTTTGCAACACTATGAAAGGAGATACTACTTAAATTGTAATATCTCCTTTCAACAGTTCTTTAAAATATTCAATCCAGCTCCACTTATATAAGTTCACAAATGGGATTTAAAGTATTTCCAACCGTCCATTCTTAAAAGAAGTCCCTATTATATAGCTATCCTTTGGAAATATAAACGTCCAGGGCATACTCACTTGAGGTGGAATAACAAGTGCAGGCAGGGTGAATAGCTTGTCAGCAATCATATTTCCTTTGATACTATAAAGTAATCTTGTGTTATGAAAAGTAAATGGATGATCTGTAAAGTTATGGACCAATACAGACACGAGCAGTTCCTCTTTATGGTTGATTGCTTCCCTTATAGGAGAGCAAACAATGCCGGAACTGTTTAGATGTTTTGTTTCACTAAAGATTCTCTCTATATTTTGCCGGTCATGGGCAGCTAATGCTTTGTCCCAGGAACTTTCAAATTGTAATTGCTGCATAAATAAAACCACCTCTTGAAGGTTCAAGCGAAAGAAAGACTGAATCAAATCAATATTAAAATTACGGCAAACTTCCTCCCAAGAACCTTTCCTTCAACTATTAAAGAGTCTTCGATTCCAATCGGAATCCTTCAACTACCACATCTTCATCAACTTCTAATAACAGGCATCTTTTTCCATTGTAAGTAATATATTTTACATTTTTCAAATCTTGCGGACTGATGGATACGTCTGCTATTTTTGTATTGATTTTAATGGATTTAGGGACTATACTGCTTGCTTTGATTTCGTGATTTACATCATCAACAACATTTTTAAAAGCTTGTTCCACTTTTTCCGTATCTACATTCTCAACTCCGCTTACTTGTAAAATACGTCCGATATCCCGATAATCTAGTGTTGGAGATTCGCTTTCTTCATTTTCTTCATTCTCCTGCACGATTTTATCAATTTCTTCATATACATTGGAAATGATTTCAGAATCTATTTCATCGCCGACTACTACTTTTAAAATTTGTTCAAAGCTGTCTTTTTCTTCAACAGCAGTAATAATATCTTCGCATTGAAGCACTTCTTCTATAAAATAATCATCCGGCTGATTTACTTTTCCTCCGTAATAAAGAATATGGTTCACATCTGCCGAATTATCATTAAAGGCAGGAAACATAAAACCTGTTAACGGAGCAGTTAAATTAATAATCGGATCAACCGCATTATTTGATTTGAATTCTTTCTCCACATAATCAAACAACAAGGCTTTTTTCGGCTGATCGGTTTTATTAAGACTGCAAAGGATAAATTCGCTCGAATATACCGCATCATCTCCCCCTTCTTCAGATTCCAGATCCCGCTTCTTGGTCACCTTTTGATATTCTCCCCTTATAAACGTTACCATTGTATCGAATTCATAAGCTACATGAGCAAACATTTTCTCGACGATCTTCAGCATGTATTCTTCCCAATCATCCGTTGTTTCTGCCCGTACTCCTTCGAAAAGGATCCTTTGTGTGCTGTCTTCCGCATCACGTCTGAATTTCAGCTCAAACAGTTTAGCGTCCAGATGTCCTGTCAAAACTTTTTTAAAGTTTGCTAAAAATAACTCTTGTGCTTCCTGTTCTAACATTTCAAACGGTTGACTGACTTGATGATAAATCTCTCCTGATTCTTTCTTTACATATACATTGAATATTTCGCGAATTTTCATAAATTGATTGTTTAATTTAAATTGCTTTCGGATATTAGCGATGTCTTTTTTATTCATTTAACTCATCTCCCATCCCTGATTATACTGTTCAGACAAAAAAATAGTAATACTTGATATTTTTCAATTTTAAGAGCAAAGAGATTGCTTCACATTATCAAAAAAATATCTGCCCTCAGTACATAAATTGTACCGAGGTACAGACATTTTGCTATGTAATCATCTATTTCAAAAATTTTCGTACCAATTGCAAGTTTTTATTATTGAAAGGCGGAAATAACATTCTTACATTAAGTTTCGTACTCGCTTTAAGAACACTCTTTTCATGTGAAAATGCAATAAAGCTGTAATGCCCATGGTAAGCCCCCATTCCGGAATTACCTACCCCTCCGAAAGGAAGATCAGGGTTGCCTAAATGAGTTAAAGTATTATTGATACATACCCCGCCTGAGGAAATTTCCGACAGCACCTTATTTTCAACATGCTTGTCCGCTGTAAAAAGATAAAGAGCCAGTGGTTTGGCGAACTTGTTAATCGATTTAATAGCTTCACCTAAGTCCGTGTACGTTAAGATTGGAAGTAACGGGCCGAAAATTTCATCTTCCATTGATGCTGAATCCCACGTAGCTTCGAGCAATGTTGGTTCAATAAATCGGGTATTCAGATTCGTTCCTCCACCGAAAATAATTTGCTCTTTATCTTTTTCGAGGATTGTTTTTAATCTGTTAAAATGCCGTTCATTTACAATACGTCCAAAATCCTTGCTCTCTTCAATTGTTGATCCGAAAAACCGGTGAAGAGCCTGCTTCATTTCTTCAATAAGTTCTTCTTTAACTGCTGCATGGGCCATCACATAATCCGGTGCCACACATGTCTGTCCGGAATTCACCGTTTTACCCCAGATGATTCGTTCAGCAGCCACTTTTATATCGGCACTTTTATCTACGATGACAGGGCTTTTTCCGCCAAGTTCCAATGTAACAGGAACCAAATTTTTCGCGGCTGCTTCCATTACAATTCTGCCTACCGCAACACTGCCTGTGAAGAAAATATAATCAAAGTGTGCATTAGTTAATGAGGTGTTCGTTTCAACTCCTCCCTGGACTGAACGTATATAGGAAGAATCAAAAATATTTTCAATCATTTCTGTAACGACAGCGGAGACATTCGGCACTAATTCTGAAGGTTTCAGAACGGCACAGTTTCCAGCTGCAATTGCACCAATGAGCGGTTCGATTAGCAGCTGAAATGGGTAATTGAACGGACCAATAATTAAGACGGTTCCATAAGGTTCATACATTACCATGCTTTTGGACGGAAACAGGGCGAGCGGTGTATTCACCTTTTTTGGCTTCGCCCACTTTTTTAACCGTTTCATCGTATGTGTAATACTATTTAATGTAAATCCGACTTCCATTGTATAGCTTTCAAAAGGATGCTTTCCTAAATCTTTCTGAAGCGCCTCTGTAATTTTTGACTCGTATTCTTTTATTCCTTCTCTTAGTTTTTGTAATTGCTGCAAACGAAAGTTTAGATCCTTCGTTTTATTTGTATGGAAGAAATTATTATGTTCCTTTAGAATATGTATAACATTTTCAGGTTTCAGCTCAGTCTCTATCATGATTCACATCCTCCTTAACGAATTTCCAGTATGATATAGCAAGAACCATCGATTCATCTATACCTATTATATAGTTAAATGATAGATCAAATAAATTTAAAGCATTGTATAACAAAAAGCACCCAATAAACAAAGTTTGTCAGGTGCTTCCTGCTTCCTACTGAACAGCGGTCTTAATCTGCTTCGTATAGAAAAATCGAACAATAAAAAAATAAATAACTTGTATAGCTAAAAATACACTTAGCACAATAACTGATTCCTTAAATAAATCATAATAGAACAAATGGGACAGCGCAGTTAGTGCGACAGCACCATGCATAAGCGCGACAGTGATTGGTGCAAAAAATAGAATAGCAGTTTGTCTGTTCAGCACCTTTTTTAATTCTTTTTTAGTGAGACCCATTTTAGCGATTGATTTGAATTTTTGTTTATCTTCATCTAAGTCCATGTAAAGGCGGAAGTAGAGAAAACTTCCTGCTGAGACGAAGAAGACGATTCCAATAAATAATCCGACAAACATAATCGGTCCAAACGTTTTATTTATTTGATATGTTTGATATTCAGCTGAAGTAAATTTATAAACTGGGATTGTACTAGCTATTTTTTCAGATGCGTCTAATACATGCTGTTTCCCGTCTGTCGCCTGCCAAGCGTGGAAATACATTTCCTCTGTTGGAGCTGGGAGCTTTTTGTAATCATTATCTGAAACAACATAATAAAAATCTGATGAAGGCAGTGATCTTGACTCAATCATTTTACTAGGCTGCATCGTTTCTCCTGATGTGAGCTTAATCGTTGCATCCATCGGATCTTTTTTCTGTCCAAAAGGAAGTCCTTCATATTTAACGGCTAATAGTTGTCCATCTTGAACCTCAATTGTATTTTCTCCAATCAGCTTTGCAAAACGGTTAAAGTCTGATTGTTTTGTTATTTGGAAACTTTCTTTTTCGATTTCATAATGGTGGAGGATTGTCTTTGCTTCTTCAGTCTTAATATTTTCTTTACTCAAGGTTTCCTGAATGAAAGCTACTTCCTCTTCTTTGTAATCCTCTGTTTGATAGGTGAACGTATTAGGATTTGTTATTTTTACTCCTGCTGTGACATACGTTTGAAATCCGAATAATGTACCGATCGCACTAAATGCTACAGTTGAAATAATCGCAACCATAAAGAAAGTCCGCGCATTATCCTTCATTCGGAAAGAAAGATCAGAGAACAAGAGCATATTTGTTTTGTTCCAAAAAATATTCTCATTTTTCTTTAAGCGGCGTATGACAAAGACGCTTAATTGTGTGAAAAACAGATAAGTTCCAATAATGACTACCGTAATAACCGGCAGCATCACTATTGTTACAGCTACCCCTTCTGCAAGCAGAGCAACAGTATAGCCGGTACCGATCAAAAGAGCTGCGATAATCGTTAAAAAGATATTTGCCTTCGGTTCCCCTTTTGATTTTTTATTTCCTTTAATTAATTCAATTAGTTTTCGGCTGCGTAAAATATAAGAAACGAAAATAGAAATAAAGAAAAACAATAACATAAAGGAAACAAACGTTAAAATAATGGCTGAGGATGGAAAATAGAAATTTAATTTATTTTCAATAATAAGGACATTTTCCGCTGTTAGTAAAATTCCTTTTGCGAAAATAATCCCAAGTAAAATCCCGCCAATCGTTGCAATGAAGCCGATTAACATATTTTCAAGAAAAACCATTAAACGGATTTGCTTCATCGACATCCCTTGCATCATCAGTAATCCGAATTCCTTTTTTCTCGATTGTAAAAAAGAACTCATTGAATATAAAATGAAGAAAAACGAAAAAACATAAATGATCCCTGCGGCAATGTACATTCCTTGTGAAACATGGGAATTCATATTATCACCGTTCAAGCTTGGATGAAACGCAAAAATAGCAAATGTGAAAAATACCATAACAGTAAACATACTGCTGAGAAAGTATGCCGCATACAGCCTTTTATTCCGTATGACATTATTAAACGCGAATGTGCGAAAGGTCATGTGCATCCCCTCCCATTAAAGAAAGCGTGTCAATAATCTTCTGGAAAAAGGCCTGTCGGTTATCCCCTCGATGAATTTCGGAATAAAACTTTCCGTCACGAATAAAAACTACCCTGTTGCAATAGCTTGCTGCTTGAGGGTCATGTGTAACAAGCATCATCGTTGTACGTTCTTTCTTATTAATCGATTCGAGCATTTCCATTACATCTTTTGATGCTTTAGAATCAAGATTTCCAGTCGGTTCATCAGCAAGCAGAAGCTTCGGAGTATGAATCATCGCTCTTGCGACTGCTGCTCTTTGTGCCTGGCCTCCTGATATTTCATACGTCCGTTTTTTCATAATACTTGTGATTCCAAGCTTTGCAGCTATTTCATTTGCTTTTTGTTTCATTTCCTTCACTTTTTTTCCTTCCAATGTTAACGGGAGAACGATATTTTCTTCTACTGTTAATGTATGGAGAAGATTGAATTCCTGAAAGACGAAGCCGAGTTCACGTCTGCGGAATTTAGCTAAGTCATCCTTTTTTAAATGATTTGGATTATTTTCATTAATTAATATCTCACCTGTCGTTGGCTCGTCAATTGTCGCAATTAAATTAAGCAGCGTTGTTTTTCCACTTCCGGACGGACCCATTATACCGACGAATTCCCCATCTTCAATCGTGAGATTTATATCTGTTAACGCACGATGTGTCACTTTTCCTTCGTAAATTTTACTAACTTGTTTTACTTTCAGCATCACAAATCTCCTTTCGATTCACAATCATTTGATCTGTGATTAGTATAGCTCTCTATATAATCAATAAACTATCGATTCATCTTTCAGTTTCCTTACATTGATGTAAGGTTTTGAGTAGATGAAAAAATAATTCGGAATGTCGTCCCCGCTCCAACTTCTGAATCCATCTCTATCTGGTGTCCAAGATGTTCGATCGCTTCTTTTGTCAAATACAGTCCCATCCCTGTAGATTCTCTAAATTTACGTCCGTTTTCTCCTGTATAAAATGGATCGAAAATACGCCTTCTGTCCGTCTCTGGAATACCGACACCAAAATCAGTCACTTCAAGCACTGCTTCTCCTTCTTTTTCATAGATAGAAATAATAATGCTTGTATTTCCATTAGAATATTTCACTGCGTTATTAATGAGCTGGGAAAGGATAAAAAATAGCCATTTTTCATCTGTTTCAACTGTAATCCCGTCCCTTTGTATTTCAAGCTTCGGATATACTTTATTCCGTATGTAAAAACGTTTATTTTCTCTGTTTACTTCATGAACGATTTGAGATAGCTGTACAGGTTTAATATGAAAATCCTGTTCAATAGAACGCAGGCGCGCCATATAAAGAATTGTGTTTAATCCTGTTTTTATTCTCTCTGTTTCTTCACGAATGCTCGAAGATTCCGGTTCATCCAAAGTTTGTGCTGTAAGCTCAATAACAGAAAGCGGTGTTTTCATTTGATGCACCCACTGATCCATAAACTTTAGATGTTCGTCCTGCTGATGCTCCAATATTTTTATTTGATTTTGATAAAGCCTGTACTGATTTTTCAACAGATGATCAAGCGCTTCTGATACGGGAGTTTGTTCTGTCTTTTGGAAAGAATCATCAAGTGATTCAAGCGGTTTACTAAGCCGCTTATAAAATTTCTGCCGGCTGTAATAATGGTAGAAAAGATAACAGCCAAGAAAGAAAATACCGAGAAAAACAGTATAAAGTATGAGACTGATATGACGGTAGCCGTCAAGCCAGTAAATCATACTTATAATGAAAAATTGAAGTACTTGCACCGCAATTAATAAGGAATGCTCTTTAAAAAATAATTTCATTCTGCTCCCGCCTTTAAGCGTGAAACATTCAGCCGGTATCCTGCACCTCTTACTGTTTCTACGGCATCTTTAATACCGAGTTCCAAAAATTTTTTTCTTACTCTTGTAATATTTACATTAAGTGTATTTTCATCTACATATGTATGATCATCCCACAGCTTTTCAAGTAAGTCTTCCCGTCCGGCAACGCGGGGATAACGTTCCATTAAGCTTTCAATAATATCAGCTTCTTTTTTCGTTAATGAAGCGGTTTTCGTATCAAAAGTGATTTCCAGTCTTTCCGGAAAAAGCTTAAGTCCATTGGTTTCAAGTACTCTCTCTTCAGCCTGTGCAGCATATTCCCCATACGCGCGCCGGAGCTGGCTCCGTATTTTCGCCATCACTATTTCAGGGTGAAACGGCTTCGTAATAAAATCATCTCCCCCATTTTCCAATGCCATCACCTGATCCATCTCCCCAACTCTCGCCGATATAAAGATGACAGGACAAATCGATTCCTTGCGAATTTGCCTGCACCAATAATAGCCATCATAACTAGGCAAATTAATATCAAGAAGAACGAGTTCCGGTTTATTTTCATGAAAATCATTCATGACATGATCAAAATCAGTTACTATCGTTACAAAATAACCGTATTTAGCAATATAAGACTGCAAATATTCTGCAATTTTAGGGTCATCCTCAACAATCATAATTTTATACATATTTCTAATCCTCACTCATCTTCGTCTAATTCACTAACTTAACTAATTATACTATAATCAGGAAATATTCAAATTCATAAGAAGGAAAAGTATGAAAATAATAGGCCTTATTGGAGAAATCAACTGTGGAATATTATCGAATTATTAACGCAGTAAAAAAGAATCTTCCAATTGAAGATTCTTTTAATCACTTATTAACCTAATCGACCTGCCAGTTTAGTAAGAACCGACAAAATACCAATTCTTATCTAATTTTTCTATTTGTTGAAAATCTGCATCAAAGTCATGTTTACTCGGTTTTTTATCATTAGGGGAATACACGAATCCAGAGAAATTATCTAACATTCCACGGTATGTGAAGAACAAAACAAAGTTACCGTTTTTCTCAATCACAATTTCTCCACCGCCTGTAGACAACCACTTATATTCAGGTAATAAGATAAGTGAGGAATTATGTGAAACATTCGGTTTAAGAGTACCTTTCTCCACCATCTCTACTACTTCTTCTCTTTCAGCTTTATTCATTTTAAAATCCAAATCTAACATAATTTGAGTAAAAGGAATGAACAGCCATAATAAGATAGTTAATAATTGAACGGTGAGCGGCTTCCATTCTTTCTTTTTTAACAAATGAATAATGCTCATAACAGTAATTGTAATAAAAAATCCAAACACTAATGACCAAACAGGCAGCATCAAAAATACAGTTATTATATCAATCAGCTTCCATTGAAAAAAACTAAGTAGAATAACTAATATGCTACTGACTATAGACAGAAATAAAAGCCATTTTTGCTTCAAGTTTTTCACTCTTTCAAATTATATTTTGTTTCATTTTATAAAAAAAATCAGCGGAGTATCAACAAATATTTTCTATTAATCTAAAATGGTACTAAAAAAGATCTTAAAAAATACTTTATACATATCTAGTCAACACAATAAACATTTTAAACAGTGAAAAAGGATCTTCTAATTTGAAGATCCTTATAAATATTTATTACACTAACATACCAGTTAGTTTCATAAACTTTAGCTGCTTCACTTTTTAAATAAAGTTGTTTTGAAGACAGAACTAGAAATTTAATATGAAATTATTTTTTGAATCTGATCATTAATATTTAACTTACTTAATCCCCCGTGATAACAAATTGTAGATTCAATATCTAGGTCTAAATATTTGTTCAAAGAGAGTCGAGCTGCCTTCATATCAAGTGTTGTCGGGGCATGAATGCCTCCAATTATCCCGTTTACACTGTACATTGAATCCCCAGCAACAAGTGTTTTACTTTGTTTCAAATATAAGCTGATATGACCAGGAGTATGCCCTGGAGTATGAATGACACGAATTCCACCGCAATACGGTAATTCTTGACCATCTTTCAAAGTATCGTCTACTCTACCCTTCGGAGGATTCTCTAAATGCCCATCTTTCAATAAAGGTAATTCCCCTTCAATATAAGGCTTATCTAGCTTGTGAGCATATACTTTAATATTACTTCCACACTCCTGTAATATCTCAGGAAGACTGCCTATATGATCGAAATCCTGATGAGTCAAAATTACAATTTTTAGTTTATCGAACGATATTCCTGCTGTATCCATTGTCATACGCAAATCTTCCAGTTGTCCCGGGAATCCAGTATCAATCAAAACTGCCATTTCTTCATCCCACAAAAGAGTTGGGTGAATAATATTCCCATGAAATTCAAGTTGAAGCATTTCTACTCCATTAGAAATTTTCATAACTTTGAACTCCTTTTAATTAGATTTATTGATGAAAGATAATCAGTTTAGTTATACTAAGAGAGTTGAAAATAAGCTGCTTCTATATCTAACATACATACTATGTAGTTTTACTAACTTGAAAAACTTGGAGTTTCCATTCACTCATTTTTTAATAATTTCTTCTTTATTCAAAAATGCAGTCCTTTAATAGACTAATAAACTGGAGTTTTACAAAAAGTATAGATAAATCAGGTTCATCTTTTTTATAAACTGTTAAATTCTCTTCAAAATGATACGGCTTTTTATAAACAGTCTACTTTAAACAAAAAGATCACGACATTTTGATAAACATCGCGACTTTATTTTAAATCTACAGCAGTCATTAAGGACGACCTTTTAACTTATACATTTACTTTATAATTCAATGTTAACTCATCACCAGGTAACCCTCTTATACCCCAGTTATGCTTTGGTGTTTCAAAGATTGTGATTTCAATATCTTGGGGAGATATATTCAATTCACTATTTACATGATCGAATAGTATCTTTATCAAATGTTTTTTAGCCTCTACCGTTCGACCTTCGAACATACTAATCTCAATTACGGTATATGCTTCGCTTCTTCCGCTTGCATAATAAAAATCTTCTTTGTCCATAGGGAAAAAACGATGAAATTTCTTATCTGGAGGAAATCCAAGTGCTTCCACCATACATGAGTGAATAACAT
This sequence comes from Metabacillus fastidiosus NBRC 101226, assembly GCF_001591625.1. Lineage (GTDB taxonomy): Bacteria > Bacillota > Bacilli > Bacillales > Bacillaceae > Metabacillus > Metabacillus fastidiosus. The sequence continues at coordinate 3,595 of NZ_BCVG01000016.1, read as the reverse complement.
TTGATAGTGTTTCCTTAATTGGATTTAACCTGTCTTTTACCCCGTAAATTTTAATTTGTCCCATTCTCATCTCACCTTTCTCTTCTTCGCTAAACTCGGCTAACAATAATTACTGTTCTATAAAGAGATTAGAAATTCCTTCTTAAAGTATTCTGCACCATTAATTTAATGAAAAAACTGAAATGTAAATAATAACAATATTTATTTTTAGAGATTGTTTTAGTCTTAGGTCTTTAAACAATTCTTACATGCTTGATATCAGGAAATTTTACGCTGGTGAGAAACCATTGGAATTTTTACATATGATCTCATTTACATGGATGGATAATTAATCGTCATATTTAATCTTGTCAATTCATTGCTTGGATTGTGGTATGTATGTGTACAGTTTGCTTTAAATCTGATCGAATGATCTTTTTCGAGTAAATAGGTTTGCCCTGATATTGTTAATTCGAGCTGCCCATCAAATACAGTAATGTATTCTTCTGTCCCATCATGATGAGGAACTGCTTCTAAATATCCCCCCGGCTCAATTTCTACCATATATATTTCAAACTGCTTATCATTTTCGAATGGAAAATATGGATACACTTTATATTTCCCATCATTCTCTGGCAATTCCAATAAATCATTTTTTGATATTATCGTTATATTATTCGTTGGTTCCTTAATTAGTGAAGTAAAGGAAACCTTTAATCCATTCGCAATTTTCCACATGGTCGTTATTGTGGGAATAGATTCTCCACGTTCTATTTGGCCTAACATAGTTTTACTTACACCTGTTAATTCTGAAACTTTATCCAAACTTAATTTATTAACCTTTCTGTATGTCTTCATATTTTCAGCTACCACCACATGTATTTCCTTCACATCGTATCCTCCATTTTTTTATTTACAATATAACGTACAAAATGTACAATTTAAAGAATAGATCGTTATAAAGTATTTTTGTACATTATAACATACGAGGAGGCAGTTATGATGTCAATGTTGTCACTATTGGTTTATGCATTTGTCGCAAGTTTCACTCCTGGTCCTAATAATATTATGTCGTTGTATTACACTAATCAATTTGGTTTGAAACAGACTTTCAGATTTTGCTTAGGAGTTGGTTTTGGATTTTTTATTTTACTATTATTCGCTAACTATTTTAGTTTTGCATTAAATACTGTTTTTCCAGAAGTCGAGTTAATTATGAAATTATTTGGTTGTCTCTATTTACTTTATCTAGCTTATAAAATAATGACGAGCAAACTTGGGAAAGAACAACAATTCAATAAACGATATAATAATTTAAGATCAGGAGCTATGTTGCAATTCATCAATCCTAAAGCAACTATTTACGCTATTACCGTCACAGCCACATTTGTGACCCCCTTTTATCATCATTATTTAACTCAGTTTCTATTTATAATCTTGTTAGCTGTGATTGGATTCTCAGGGACATTCAGTTGGAGTTTGTTTGGAGCATTATTTAAGAAATTGATCGCTCAATATCAGACGATTTTCAATATCATCATGGCTTTGTTACTTGTTTATACTGCGACTACGATTTTATTATTTTAGGTGAGAAGACTCCCACTTCAATTTTGTGCAAGATGTAGTTCAAAATAAGTGGGAGATGAATCGCCTTTTTACGCATTTAATTCGAGAATCAAATAATGAAAATTAAACCCCAAGTGTAAAAATGACAGCTTCTTCTTTATGATTAATTTCATTTATAGATTAGGAAATTCATAAATTGGCTGTGCCTGTTTTTGCATCATAGAAGCAGGTAAGCTTTTTAAAAATATATTTCGAAGTGCCACTGCTGCCCCCTTCTCATATTGAGCAACTTTCCCTAGTTGCCAACATTGCTTAGATAAGTCTTGAATATGCTTTTGATGATGTTATTAAGATTTTTCTCTATTAACTTTTGAGTATTCAACACAATGAATCCAAGTAAGCAGATGATAAGAAAGAAATTCGTCTCTAATTTTTTCTTTTAATCAGAGGAGAGCATGACTATACTTATATAGTTGAAATTAGTAAAAATGAAAAAGGAGAATCTACAAATGGAAGACTCTTATGAAATGTATGATGTTGTGATTATTGGTGGTGGACCTTGTGGTTTAGCAACTGGCCTAGCCCTTCAAGAAAGAGGAATTAAATATGTTATTATAGAAAAAGAAGCAATTGTAAACTCCATTGTTAATTGCCCTCTAGATATGCGTTTCTTTAGCACTTCAGATCGTCTCGAAATAGGTAATATTCCTTTCTTATCTCAAGAAGCAAGACCGTCACGAGCAGAGTTATTAAAGTATTATCGTCTTGTAACTGAACGACAAGATATCAACATTAAATGCTATCAAAAAGTAGAGCATATTTCGCAAAATAATGATTCTTTTATTGTACATGCCATGGATCGTAATGGTTCAAATATTAATTATGAAGCCAAAATGATCGTCATTTCTACTGGAAACTTTGATCATCCAAAACGGATGGGAATTAAAGGCGAAGATACTTCAAAAGTGATGCATTATTATAAAGAAGGACATCCTTATTACGGCCAACATGTCACAGTAATAGGCGGTAAGAATTCTGCTATAGAAGCAGCTATTGATTTATACCGTAATGGAGCAAAAGTTTCATTAGTGCATCGTAAAGAGACTGTTTATAAAGGAATTAAACCATCTTTACTGCTAGATATTCGTAATTTCATTGAAAAAGATAGAATTAATTTCTACCCTAATTCCAGCGTGGAGGAAATTACTGATACAACAGTTTCTATAAATACACCTGAAGGTAGCGTTACTATTCCAAATGACTATGTATTTTCTTTAATTGGATATCAGCCTGATACAAAAATGCTTCAAAGTATTGGAATTCAAATTGATTCTTCTACATTAATTCCTGCTTTTAATCCAGATACATATGAGACAAATATTAAAAATGTCTTTCTTGCAGGGGTTGTAACAGGTGGGATTATGAATAAAGTTTACATTGAAGATGGACGTTTTCATGGATTAAAAATTGTAGAAGCGATCAAACAACGTTTAATTTAACTATATAATTAACGTAAATCATATTTTAAGCAGTGAAAAAAGGCCTTTAAGGCCTTTTTTATTATTAAGTAATAATTTGTGATATTAAACATAAAAGAAGAATTATAATAACACTTGATTATTAAAATCAAATAATTTATGGAGACAATTAGTAATTAAATAACTTCAATTAGAATAAAGTTTAAGGGTAGGAAAATTTATTCAAGGAGGTAGTATTTTGCAATCTCAAAATTTTAATATTGAGGAAGCCGATTTGTCACAAGAAGAATATAATCATGATGAGAGACAACCACCTTATTATTATCCAAGACCACCATACCATCATTACCCATATCACCATTATCCGTATTATCCTTACTACCCGCCTTATTATCACTATCCATATTATCCACCTCACTATCATTATCCACCATATCCATATCCTGGTTATGGTTATGGATATGGTGGAGGCTACTAATACTAAAATACTTAAATTAGAAACGGAATGTCAGGTTGTTGAAAAAGCAACCTGATTATTTTATTTAATACATAAAGTGAAACTTCTATCAGTG
>NZ_BCVG01000015.1 GCF_001591625.1 Metabacillus fastidiosus NBRC 101226 | reverse complement strand
AAGTAAGATGAAAGAAGGCCAGCAGAAATGCTGGTCTTTTTTGTTATTTTTAAAGAATTGTTTTCATTTTTTAAATAGTTTTCAAGTTTTAATAATAAGAAAGCCATTAGAAAAAAATAATTTGATTGCATTTTTATAGATGAATCTACATATATCGTAATAAATAGTAAATTTATTTACATAAATTTTATAGAGATAGTTCATTTTTTATTATTTATATCCATGTTATAAAGTAAAGATTTTGGAGCTGGAGGTATCCATACATGCTATCTAGTTTTTTTCATGAAGATTCGATAACAATGATGTCCCGTATTATTCTTGCCGCTGTTCTTTGTGGCTCGATTGGTTTAGAGCGTGAGATTAAGAAACATCCAGCTGGATTCCGTACACACTTATTAGTTGGAGTAGGTTCTTGTTTAATGATGCTGCTATCTATATATGGCTTTCAGGAATACATATCACAACATGAAAATATAAGATTTGATCCAGCTAGAATTCCATCCTATGTTATTAGCGGAATAGGTTTTTTAGGTGCAGGTACAATACTTGTTAAAGGTGCGACAGTAAGGGGGTTAACAACTGCCGCATCAATATGGATAGTTGCAGGTTTAGGACTTGTCTCTGGGATAGGTATGTATGATTTAGCTGTATTTACTACATTAATTGTATTATTAAGTTTAATCTTTCTTAATAAGTTAGAAAAAGTGATGGATTCCTCAAAGAAACGGAAACAGATTAAGTTTGTTGTACCATCTTCTCCAATTGCAGTAGAAAAAATTATAAAAAGATTATCTGAATTCAACTTAGTTATCTATAAATTAGATATGATTAAGACGAAGAAAGATAAACAGGGAAACTTATTTTTTTGTTACTTATTAGATATAGAAGCTAGTGCATTAAGCAGTGAAGAAATAAAACAAATCATATCAAATATTAAAGAAGTAGAGAAAATTTTATAAATAGGTTTTATCGTCTATGTTTATGGAAATATTTATTATGGGACGTTAAAGTTGAAAATTTTCTCGCTTCGTTTTATAGTAAGGTTATAGTCAAATATAGTCAAAGTCAAGTTAGGGGGAGGTTGAGTGAGAAATATCTCTGATATTATAGAGCAGTATTTAAAGGCAGTTCTCGATAGCAGCGGAAAAGAAATTGTCGAGATTAAACGGAGTGAGATTGCAGATAAGTTCCAATGTGTACCATCACAAATAAATTATGTTATTAATACAAGATTTACAATAGAGAGAGGTTTTATTGTTGAAAGTAAGCGAGGTGGCGGTGGCTACATTCGGATTATTAAAGTTCACGCTCATGATCATGCACATTTAATTGATCAGATTCTCCATTTGATTGATCAAAGGCTTTCCCAAGCTTCAGCAGAGGATATTATCGGAAGGCTCGTTAGTGAGGAAGTATTATCTGAGAGAGAGGCAAAACTTATGCTCAGTGTAATTGACCGATCAGTTTTGTATATTGATCTTCCTCACCGGGATGAATTAAGGGCAAGAATGGTAAAAGCAATGTTGACTTCGTTGAAATTCAAATGATGGAAGGTGAAGAGATGATATGCCAAGAATGTCAGGAACGGCCGGCTACTTTTCACTTCACTAAAGTAATTAATGGTGAAAAAACAGAAGTTCATATTTGTGAACATTGTGCAAAAGAGAATAGTGAAAAGTTTATGTTTGATGGCGGCGGTTTTTCTTTTAATAGTCTGTTAGCTGGTTTGCTGAATATGGAGCCTGCACTCACAAAGTCTGGAGAACAACAAAATCAATTATTTAAAACAAATGACGTACTTCAATGCAAAAGATGCAGAATGACCTTTCAGCAATTTTCTAAAGTTGGCAGGTTCGGTTGCTCTAATTGTTATAAAGCTTTTGAAGATCAAATAATTCCAATTTTAAAACGTGTTCATGGTGGTAATACAGAGCACTCTGGTAAGATCCCAAAACGCATTGGTGGAGATATTCATATTAGGAAGCAAATTGAACAATTAAAGAGCAAAATTCACGAGCTCATTGTTCAAGAAGAATTTGAGCAGGCAGCAAATGTAAGAGATGAGATTCGCACTTTAGAGAAAGAATTACATAATGTTAGAGAGGAGGGATTGTAAATTCATGTCACTCCAACATTTTATTAATAATGCAATGAGCGCTTGGATGAATCAAGATGGTCCTGATTCAGATATTGTTCTAAGCAGCCGCATTCGATTAGCCCGTAATATTGAAAAATTTGAATTTCCAACTATCGCAACGAATGAAGAAGCACAAGAAGTAGTAAAGATCTTTGAGGATGCATTTGCTGATAAAGTATGTGAGCCGGTTGGAAAGTTAGAATTATTAAAAATAAATGATCTTCAGTCTATTCAAAAAAGAGTGCTTGTTGAAAAACATTTAATTAGTCATCATTTAGCTGAAAATTCGGCTTTTGGAGGATGCTTATTATCTGAGAATGAAGAAGTTAGCATTATGGTAAATGAAGAGGATCATATACGAATTCAATGTTTATTACCTGGATTCCAATTGAAAAAAACTTTAGATATTGCAGGAAAATTGGATGATTGGATCGAAAAGGAAATAGACTATGCTTTTGACGAGCATAGGGGTTATTTAACTAGCTGCCCGACAAATGTAGGTACAGGGTTAAGAGCTTCTGTCATGATGCATTTACCAGCTCTTGTTCTTACACAAAAAATAACTAGAATTATCCCAGCTATTAACCAGTTAGGTCTAGTTGCAAGAGGGATCTATGGAGAAGGCAGCGAAGCTTTAGGAAATATCTTTCAAATTTCAAACCAAATTACACTTGGTAAATCAGAGGAAGATATTGTTGATGATTTAATAAGTGTCGTTCAGCAATTGATTTCACAAGAAAGATCTGCTAGGGAAGCACTTTATAACACCTCCCAAATTCAATTGGAGGATCGGGTTTACCGTTCATTTGGAACACTTGTCTACAGCAGAGTTATTGAGTCAAAGGAAACAGCAAGATGTTTATCAGATGTCAGGTTGGGAATTGATTTAGGCATTATAAAAGATATTTCAAAAACAATTTTAAATGAATTGATGATTCTTACCCAACCTGGCTTTTTACAGCAATATTTTGGTGGACCGTTAAGACCTGATGAGAGAGACGTTCGAAGAGCGTTGTTAATAAGAGAAAGATTAGAGCTGGAAATGGAAAGTAATAAACGGATGGAGGATGATGGAATATGATGTTTGGAAGATTTACTGAGCGTGCACAAAAGGTACTTGCTTTAGCACAAGAAGAAGCAGTTAGATTAGGACATAATAATATTGGAACAGAGCATATTCTTCTCGGACTCATTAAGGAGGGGGAAGGAATTGCTGCAAAGGCACTTTCAGCTTTAGGACTTGTCCCTGAGAAAATTCAAAAGGAAGTAGAAGGACTAATTGGGAGAGGCCAAGAAGCTTTAGAATCTCCTCATTATACACCAAGAGCGAAAAAAGTGATTGAGTTATCAATGGATGAAGCAAGAAAGCTTGGACATTCTTACGTAGGTACAGAGCATATTTTATTAGGATTGATTCGTGAAGGAGAAGGTGTTGCTGCACGAGTTCTTAATAACTTAGGTGTTAGTTTAAATAAAGCGCGTCAACAAGTACTTCAATTATTAGGAAGCAATGAATCATCAGCAAATCATCAAGGTGGAGGTATGGCAAATGCAAATACACCAACTCTTGATAGCTTAGCCCGTGATTTAACTGTCATTGCTCGTGAAGGAAGTCTCGACCCTGTTATCGGAAGAGGAAAAGAGATTCAGCGCGTAATTGAGGTGCTTAGCCGAAGAACAAAAAATAACCCTGTTTTAATCGGTGAACCTGGTGTCGGTAAAACGGCAATTGCTGAAGGACTGGCACAGCAGATCGTACAAAATGAAGTTCCGGAAATATTACGTGATAAACGTGTTATGACACTTGATATGGGTACTGTTGTTGCAGGTACAAAATATCGTGGTGAATTTGAAGACCGCTTGAAGAAAGTAATGGATGAAATTCGCCAAGCAGGCAATATTATTTTATTTATTGATGAACTTCATACATTAATCGGTGCAGGTGGTGCTGAAGGTGCAATTGATGCATCAAATATTTTAAAGCCATCATTAGCCCGTGGAGAATTACAATGTATAGGTGCAACGACATTAGATGAGTACAGAAAATACATTGAAAAGGATGCAGCACTTGAACGCAGATTCCAGCCGATTCAAGTTGATGAGCCGACAGTAGAAGAAAGTATTCAAATTTTAAAGGGTCTCCGTGACCGCTATGAAGCGCATCACCGCGTCTCGATAACTGATGATGCAATTGATGCAGCTGTTAAATTTTCTGACCGCTATATTTCTGACCGTTTCTTACCAGATAAAGCAATTGATTTAATTGATGAAGCTGGTTCGAAAGTTCGACTTCGTTCTTTTACAACACCACCTAATTTGAAAGAATTAGAACAGAAATTAGAAGAAATCCGTAAAGAAAAGGATGCATCTGTTCAAAGTCAGGAATTTGAAAAGGCAGCATCATTACGTGATACAGAACAAAGATTAAGAGAACAGCTTGAGGAAACGAAGAAAACATGGAAAGAAAAGCAAGGTCAGGAAAATACAGAGGTAACAGTGGAAGATATCGCTTTAGTCGTATCAAGTTGGACTGGTGTACCTGTATCGAGATTAGCCCAAACAGAGACAGATAAGCTGCTCAATATGGAAAATATCCTTCATTCACGAGTAATTGGCCAAGAAGAAGCAGTTACCGCTGTTGCAAAGGCTGTCAGAAGAGCAAGAGCAGGTTTAAAAGATCCAAAACGCCCAATTGGTTCATTCGTCTTCTTAGGACCGACTGGTGTAGGTAAGACAGAATTAGCAAGAGCACTTGCTGAATCGATTTTTGGTGATGAGGATGCAATGATTCGTATTGATATGTCTGAATATATGGAAAAACACTCTACTTCCCGATTAGTAGGTTCACCTCCAGGATATGTCGGCTACGAGGAAGGCGGACAGTTGACTGAGAAAGTTAGAAGAAAGCCGTACTCAGTCGTGTTACTAGATGAAATCGAAAAAGCTCATCCGGATGTATTTAATATTTTACTGCAAGTATTAGAGGATGGACGTCTTACTGATTCAAAAGGACGTACAGTTGATTTTAGAAATACGATTTTAATTATGACTTCAAATGTTGGAGCAAGTGAATTAAAACGAAATAAATACGTTGGTTTCAATGTTCAAGATGAGAATCAAAACTATAAAGATATGAAAGGTAAAGTAATGGGCGAACTTAAAAAAGCATTCCGTCCAGAATTCATTAACCGAATTGATGAAATTATTGTCTTCCATTCTTTAGAGAAGAAGCATATCAAAGAAATCGTTTCTCTTATGTCAGATCAGTTAACGAAACGTCTGCTTGAACAGGAATTAACATTAGAATTAACAGAAGCAGCGAAGGATAAAATAAGTGATGAAGGCTTTGATCCTGAATATGGAGCTCGTCCGCTGCGCCGCGCAATTCAAAAGCATGTTGAAGACCGTCTTTCTGAAGAGCTTTTAAAAGGAACAATTGAAAAGGGCAAGAAAATTATTTTAGATGTAGAAAATAATGAATTTGTTGTAAAAACTGTTGAAGAAGAGACAGTTAAATAAAACGCCAGTTTAAGAGAGTTAAATAAAACATTTTATAGTGGAGGCATAGTTGCAAAGCGTGTGCCTCTCTTTTTTCCTTTATTTAATTCTGTCGTAAATATTATGAAAATGATACTATTTACGTATTCTACTAGAGAAAGGATCCAAGTATGGCAAAAACAAAGGTGAAATTTATATGCCAGTCCTGTGGCTATGAATCCCCAAAATGGATGGGGAAATGTCCTGGATGTGGCGAATGGAATAAGATGACAGAAGAAATACTAAAAGCAGCATCTCCCCGTAAAGCAACTTTTGCGCATTCTAATCAAACTGTTCAAAAACCTTCTCCGATTACTAGTATTGAAACAATGAATGAACCAAGAATTCATACAAATTTAAAAGAGTTTAACCGTGTATTAGGAAGCGGTATCGTTAAAGGCTCTCTTGTTCTTATTGGTGGAGATCCTGGTATTGGAAAGTCCACTTTATTATTGCAGGTCTCTTCTCAGTTAGCTGATGGAGGAAATGATGTTCTTTATATTTCAGGTGAAGAATCAGTTAGTCAAACAAAGCTTAGAGCTGATCGCCTTGGAGTAAAATCAGAAAAGTTATTTGTCCTCTCTGAAACGGACTTAAGCTTTATTTCTAAAGCAATAGAAGAAACAAATCCTGCTTTTGTTGTCGTTGACTCTATTCAAACTGTTTATCATAATGAAATAACATCAGCTCCAGGAAGTGTCTCACAAGTAAGGGAATGTACTGCTGAATTAATGAGAATTGCTAAAACGAAAGGTATTGCGATTTTTATTGTTGGACATGTAACGAAAGAAGGCTCAATAGCCGGTCCTAGATTATTAGAGCATATGGTTGATACTGTCCTTTATTTCGAAGGGGAGCGTCATCATACGTATAGAATATTAAGAGCTGTAAAAAACCGCTTTGGTTCTACAAATGAAATGGGTATTTTTGAAATGAAGGAAAGTGGTTTAGAGGAAGTATTAAACCCTTCTGAAATCTTCCTTGAGGAACGTTCAAAAGGAGCTGCAGGCTCGACTGTTGTTGCCTCTATGGAAGGGACAAGACCTGTTCTAGTTGAAATTCAAGCTCTTATCTCTCCAACAAGTTTCGGAAACCCGAGAAGGATGGCTACAGGAATTGATCATAACCGGGTACCTTTGCTTATGGCAGTACTTGAAAAAAGAGTAGGATTATTACTGCAGAATCAAGATGCTTATTTAAAAGTTGCTGGCGGTGTGAAGCTTGATGAACCTGCAATCGACTTAGCTGTAGCTGTTAGCATTGCTTCAAGCTTTAGAGATGTTCCTTCCAATCCAACTGATGTTATTATTGGCGAAGTTGGTTTAACTGGAGAAGTAAGAAGAGTATCCAGAATCGAACAAAGAGTGATGGAAGCGGCTAAGCTTGGCTTTAAGCGTGCTATTTTACCGGAAGCGAATCTGGAAGGATGGACTGCTCCTAAAGGGATTAAACTTATCGGAGTGAAAACGGTTGCAGAGGCATTGAAGGCTACACTGGAAGGGTAATCTGAGACCTCAATTTTCATTCGTGTGGAAATAAATACCTGAAACTTATTCTATTCCTTTTTCGTAATAAAATAAGTATGGGAAACAGTAACTTTTTTAATATAGATATCGACTAACAGATGTAGCAATAATTTAATGGAAAAAGTTAATGAAAACGTTTAATTTTTAAAAAATTAGGCTATATTAAACTTGTTTTTACTTTCATTTCATACTTGTTTCTTTTTTACAGTATGATTTCAATCTAATTACAATTTTAAGTATCTCTTTATAAAGTGTTTTAGTTAGGATAAAGTGTTTATAATCTATAAGGGAGGTGAAGGTATGTTAAAGCGAATTATACAACTGTTTTTTCTAAGTGTTGGAGGAATGCTAGGTGTTTTCTTTATGCCAAAGCTGCTTCAGCTTCTTCAAATGCAGGACATACCTTTTATTAGTGCGCCATATACTTTAGCGGTATTAGGGGCTGTTATATTCTTTTGTATTACTTTTTGGTTAGTAGACTATGTAGTGAACTGGATAAAGCTGTTGGAAGAATCATTAGTTAAAGCACCGGTTACTGATGTATTATTCGGTAGTCTCGGGTTAATATTTGGACTTATTATTGCATTTTTAATTATTATTCCTCTGCCAGATATTCAATATTTGGACACTTATCTCCCTATTTTTATAACAGTTTTATTGGGTTATCTAGGGTTCCAAGTCGGTTTTAAGAAGAGGGACGAACTTGTTAATGTCTTCTCTGTTCCAAGTCGTATCGGTAAGAAGAAGGGGACTGGAGAGGAAGAAACTGATTACGAGGATAAAAAATTAAAAATTTTAGATACGAGTGTTATTATTGACGGCAGGGTTGCTGACATTTGTCAGACTGGTTTCTTAGAAGGAACAATCGTTATTCCGCAATTTGTGCTCGAAGAATTGCAGCATATTGCAGATTCATCAGATGTGTTAAAAAGAAACAGGGGCCGAAGAGGATTAGATATTCTCAATCGTATTCAAAAAGAATTAGCAATTAAAGTAGAGATCTATGAAGGTGATTTTGAGGATATACAAGAGGTAGACAGTAAGCTTGTCAAACTTGCGAAATTAACATCAGGTGTTGTTGTGACAAATGACTTTAATTTAAATAAAGTTTGTGAACTCCAAAAAGTACATGTTTTAAACATAAATGATCTTGCAAATGCAGTGAAACCTGTCGTCCTCCCAGGTGAAGAATTGAATGTTCAAGTGATTAAGGACGGCAAGGAGCATAATCAAGGTATTGCTTATCTAGATGACGGTACAATGATCGTTGTAGAAGAAGGCCGCAATTATATCGGTAAGCAAATAGATGTTCTCGTTACGAGCGTATTGCAAACATCTGCAGGCCGAATGATTTTCGCTAAACCGAAATTACTTGAAAAAGCACTATAGTCGTGATGAAAAATATGGTATGTTTATAGTCATAAAGGTTTTGAATATGAAATAGAAAAAGCCCTGTGGAATCCTTGTTTGAATAAACATGGTTTTCCTAGGGCTGTTTCATTGCTTAAAGGAGAAATAATATGAACTATGAGGTTATTATTCCTGCGGCTGGCCAAGGAAAAAGAATGAATGCAGGAAAGAATAAGCAGTTTATCGAGCTGGACAGTATACCAGTCATCGTACATACATTGCTCGTTTTTCAAAATCATTTGTATTGCTCTAACATTATTCTCGTTATAAATGAGCGTGAACGTTCTATTTTTATGGACTTAATTGAGAAATATCATTTAAACAAAGTGACAAAGTTAGTTGCTGGCGGGAGCGAAAGGCAAGAAAGTGTGTATAATGGTTTAAAAGCTGTTAAAAATGAGCTTATCCTCATTCACGATGGAGCAAGACCATTTATTAAACCATCTAAAATTGAGGAACTTGTAAAGGCAGCGAAAGAGAAAGGGGCCGCATTAGCAGCTGTCCCGGTAAAAGATACCATTAAACGGGTAGAAAACAATACCGTCATTGAAACTGTTGAAAGATCAACACTTTGGTCAGTGCAGACTCCCCAGGCCTTTCAGCTTCCTCTTATTATGAATGCTCATAAGGATGCAGAGGAAAATAATTTTTTTGGAACAGATGATGCCAGTCTTGTTGAAAGAATGGGACAATCTGTTGCAGTTATTTTTGGGGATTACACGAATATTAAGCTGACAACTCCTGATGATTTAATTGTTGCAAAAGCTATTTTAGAGGGAAAAGAGGAATGAATGTGATAAGAATTGGTCAAGGTTATGATGTACACCAGCTTGTAGAGGGGAGACCGCTTATTATTGGCGGGATTGAAATTCCTTTTGAAAAAGGGTTACTCGGACATTCTGATGCAGACGTTTTATTGCATACAGTAGCTGATGCCTGTTTAGGAGCTATTGCAGAAGGAGATATTGGAAAACACTTTCCTGATACTGATCCTGCATTTAAAGATGCAGACTCTGCTAAGCTGTTAACACATGTATGGGGAATTGTAAAAGAGCATGGATACAAGCTTGGAAATATAGATTGTACGATTATCGCTCAAAAGCCGAAAATGGCTCCGCATATTGAAGAAATAAGAGCGAGAATTGCACAATTATTAGAAGCAGCTGTCTCACAGGTGAATGTGAAGGCTACGACTACTGAAAAACTCGGATTTGTAGGCAGAGAAGAAGGCATTGCTGCACAGGCAACTGTTTTATTATTAAAAAAGTGATAATGCGTTTTGAATGAAGAAGCTTTAGGTGGTACAATAAAATGGTTATTTTACTGCTTATTTGCTAAAGATTGTTTTAGTGGAGGTTTTGATGAAAAGATGACAAACGAAGTGAGAGTGCGCTATGCACCAAGTCCAACAGGTCATTTACATATAGGAAATGCAAGAACAGCTTTATTTAATTATTTATTTGCTAGAACTCAGAATGGGAAATTTATTATTCGTATTGAAGATACAGATAAAAAGCGGAATATTGAAGGCGGAGAAGAAAGCCAGTTAAAATATTTAAAATGGCTTGGCATCGATTGGGACGAAAGCGTCGATACAGGCGGTGAGTATGGTCCATACCGTCAATCCGAACGTAATGATATTTATAAGAAGCTTTACGAAGAATTGCTCGATAAAAACTTAGCATATAAGTGTTACTGTACGGAAGAAGAGATTGAGAAGGAAAGAGAAGAACAGATGGCTCGCGGCGAAAATCCGCAGTACTCTGGGAAACATGCAAATTTAACGGTTGAAGAACAAGAGCAGTTTGAGAAAGAAGGCCGCCAGCCAAGTATTCGTTTCCGCGTTCCAAAGGGGAAAATCTATCAGTTTAATGATATCGTAAAAGGCGATATTTCATTTGAATCTGATGGCATTGGTGATTTTGTTATCGTTAAAAAAGATGGCACACCGACATATAACTTTGCTGTTGCTGCTGATGATCATTTAATGAAAATCTCTCATGTCTTAAGAGGGGAAGATCATATTTCCAATACGCCGAAGCAATTAATGATTTACGAAGCATTCGGCTGGGATATCCCGGTTTTTGGACATATGACACTTATTGTAAACGAAAGTCGTAAAAAGTTAAGTAAGCGAGATGAATCAATTATTCAATTTATTGAACAATATGAAGAGCTTGGTTACTTAAATGAAGCATTGTTTAACTTTATTGCGCTTCTTGGCTGGTCACCAGGTGGAGAAGAAGAAATTTATAATAAAGAGCAGCTTATTGAGATTTTTGATGCTTCAAGATTATCAAAATCACCAGCTGTATTTGATTCACAAAAACTGGCATGGATGAATAATCAATATATGAAGAAAGCTGATCCGGATCGTGTTGTGGACCTAGCTTTACCTCATTTAATAAAAGCTGGTAAAATTCCTAGTGATATGACGGAAGAACAGTCACAATGGGTTCGTAAATTAATCCATTTATATCAGGATCAAATGAGCTTCGGAGCAGAGATTGTTTCTTTAAGTGAACTGTTCTTTAGAGAAGAGATAACATATGATGACGAAGCGAAGACAGTGCTTGAGGAAGAACAAGTAAATGAGGTATTAACAGTATTTGCATCAGAAATTGAGGCAATGGATGAATTTAATGCTGATAATATTAAAGCGACAATTAAGGCTGTTCAAAAAGCAACAGGTCAAAAAGGGAAAAAATTATTTATGCCAATCCGTGTGGCGACTACAGGTCAAACACATGGTCCTGACCTGCCGAAAGCAATTGAGCTTGTTGGCAAAGAAACTGTTTTAAGTCAATTAGCGAAAGTTACTAGTTAACTTTTTAATAAAAATGTAATATAGTAAAATAAATAATGACACTGCATTGATAAGGAGAGTAAAGTTTTGCTTCCTTCTTAGAGAGAACCTTCAATGGCTGAAAAAGGTTCATGAGAGGCATTACTTGAAGTGCACCTTGGAGCCCCTTCGCTAAAAATCAAGTGGATGAGTAAGTGAAGGCGTCCTGCCCTACGTTATCAGGGTTAAAGTTGAGGCGATTTAGAAATTCTAAGTTGCTTAAACAGAGTGGAACCGCGCTATTTAAGCGTCTCTGTATATTTTGCAGAGGCGCTTTTTTGTATTTATTATAAAGTGAAACTTCCATCAGTGGGGGGGTTCTTTATCCCTCGCTGATGGTTAGTTGAAACAATTGGACCTTTATGGGACAGTTGATCCCTGCTTAATTTCCTCGAATTCTCAGAATTTTGAACTGAGGATTTTACTGTCCATTAAGGCTGGGATAAAAAGTTAACGTTCATTTTTATATATTTTGAAAGAAGATAGGAGGGGAAATAATGTTTCGAATGATGAAAGAAGATATTGACGTTGTATTTGAGCAAGATCCAGCTGCAAGAAGCCATTTTGAAGTCATTCTGACGTATGCTGGATTACATGCTATTTGGGCACATCGAATTGCACATGCTTTTTATAAAAGAAAATTCTTTTTCTTAGCGAGAAGTGTCTCCCAAGTCAGCAGATTTTTTACAGGGATTGAGATACATCCTGGTGCGAAAATAGGAAGAAGGCTTTTTATTGACCACGGTATGGGTGTTGTAATTGGAGAAACTTGTGAAATCGGAAATGATGTAACTATTTTCCAAGGTGTAACTCTTGGGGGAACTGGTAAGGAAAAAGGAAAGCGACATCCGACTGTTAAGGATAATGCGCTAATCGCAACCGGAGCAAAAGTACTTGGATCAATAACAATTGGTGAATACTCTAAAATAGGTGCCGGCTCTGTCGTACTAAAAGACGTTCCGGAGCATTCGACGGTTGTAGGAATACCGGGAAGAGTCGTAATTCGAAATGGAAAAAGAGTAAATCAGGATTTAGATCACCGTAATTTACCTGATCCAGATGCAGATCGTTTTAAAAAGTTAGAACAAGAAATAAATCGTTTAAGAGACGAATTGGAGCAAGCGAAGAAAGGAAGGCATGAAGATGGCAATAAAGTTGTACAATACGCTAACGAGACAGAAAGAAACATTTGAACCTTTAGAAGAAGGTAAAGTGAAAATGTATGTTTGTGGTCCAACAGTGTATAACTATATTCATATTGGGAATGCGAGACCTGCAATTGTATATGATACTGTGAGACGGTATTTAGAATTTAGCGGGTATGATGTGAAGTATGTATCAAACTTTACGGATGTTGACGACAAGCTGATTAAGGCAGCAAATGATCTCGGTGAAACAGTGCCGGTTATTGCCGACCGTTTTATTGAAGCATATTTTGAAGATGTCGCTGCTCTTGGTTGTAAGCGTGCAGATGTGCATCCGCGTGTAACAGAGAACATTGATCTTATTATTGATTTCATTCAAGCATTAATCGATAAAGGATACGCATATGAGGCATCTGGGGATGTTTATTATAAGACACGCGCATTTAAAGATTACGGTAAGTTATCACATCAGTCTATTGACGAACTTCGTGTAGGAGCTCGAATTGAGGTAGGAGATAAAAAACAGGACTCCCTTGACTTTGTTTTATGGAAAGCGGCAAAAGAAGGTGAAATCGCCTGGACTAGTCCTTGGGGTGAAGGGCGACCAGGATGGCATATAGAGTGCTCGGCAATGGCAAAAAAATATTTAGGTGATTCAATCGATATTCATGCGGGTGGGCAAGATTTAACATTCCCACATCATGAAAATGAAATCGCTCAAACAGAAGCACTAACAGAAAAGCAATTTGCGAAGTATTGGCTTCATAATGGATATATTAATATTAATAACGAAAAGATGTCTAAATCATTAGGAAACTTTGTGCTCGTTAACGATATTATTAAAAAGCATGATCCACAGGTTGTCCGCTTTTTCATGCTTTCTGTTCACTATCGTCATCCAATTAATTTTTCTGATGAGTTATTAGAAAATACGAAAAATGCTTTTGAAAGATTAAAAACTTCTTATACAAATTTACAGCATCGAATCGAAAGCAGTACGAACTTAACTGAAAATGACGGTACTTGGATTGATCAGATTAAAAGCTTACGTGAGCAGTTTAGACATGAAATGGACGATGATTTTAATACAGCTAATGCTATTACGATTTTATTTGAACTAGCAAAGCTGGCAAATTACTATCTTCAGGAGAAAAATACTGCTGTTGAAGTTGTTCAAGCATTTTTAAATGAATTTGATCAGCTTGGAAATGTACTCGGTATTACTTTTGCAGAGAATGAATTGTTAGATGAGGAAATTGATGATCTTATTGCACAGCGTATTCAGGCAAGAAAAGATAGAGATTTTGCGTTAGCTGATGAAATTCGTGATAAATTAAAAGAGATGAATATTATTTTAGAAGATACGCCTCAAGGGACAAGATGGAAAAGAGGATAAAGGATGTTTTTTGATTTACCAGATAATATAGAATTTAGACAATTAAATAGCTTAGCACTTGCATATGTTGGTGATGCTGTATATGAGGTTTATGTACGGCATTTTTTACTAACTAAAGGAAGCGTGAGACCTAATCAATTACATAATTTATCGAAGAGATATGTCTCTGCAAAAGCTCAATCAAAAATTCTCCATTCTTTATTGGATGAGGAAGGCTTCTTTACAGAAGAGGAATTAGCCGTTATTAGAAGAGGCCGCAATGCGAAATCAGGAACAATACCGAAAAATACAGATGTACAAACATATCGTTACAGCACCGCGTTCGAAGCGTTAATCGGCTATCATTATTTAGCGAAGGCTGAAGAGAGATTGCAGCAAATATTCGTACGCTCAGTCGGTTTCATGGAGGATAAATAGAAGTAAACCTCAGCTTCAGAAAAATTCGAATCTTAATTTCACTTTATCCCACTCTTAACAGGCAGTAAGATTCCTGCCTCCGTATTCCGAAAAAACAAGGAAGAACGGTGGGGGATCAACTGTCCGTAAAGGTGTGATAAGTTCATCCAGCAATCAGTAGCTGATTGAAGATTCATTTTATAGAAATGGAAGAAGGAAGGTACACATATGTCTCAAGATTATATTATTGGGCGAAATCCAGTAATCGAAGTGTTGAAATCAGAAAGAGATATTAATAAGATTTGGATTGCTGAAAATTCCTTAAAAGGACAGGCTCAGCAAATAACTGCGTTAGCGAAGGATAAAGGGGTTACGGTACAGTTTGTACCTAAAAGAAAGATTGATCAAATGGTGGAGGGTAATCACCAGGGTGTCATTGCACAAGTGGCTGCTTATGAATATGTACATGAAGATGATTTGCTTCATATTGCAAAAAAGCGTAATGAAGAGCCATTTATTTTAATTTTAGATGAGATTGAAGACCCTCATAATTTAGGTTCTATTATGAGAACTGCTGACGCTGTAGGTGCTCATGGGATTATTATACCGAAGAGAAGAGCGGTAGGTTTAACGAGTTCGGTTGCAAAAGCTTCCACAGGTGCGATTGAATATATTCCAGTAGCAAGGGTAACGAATTTAGCAAGAACAATTGATGATTTAAAAGAAAAAGGTGTCTGGATCGTTGGTACAGATGCAAAAGGAGCGGATGATTATCGAAATCTAGATGGTAAGATGCCGTTAGCTTTAGTCATTGGCAGTGAGGGGAAAGGAATAGGTCGTCTTATTAAAGAAAAATGTGATTTCCTCGTTAAAATGCCAATGGTTGGACATGTGACGTCTTTAAATGCATCAGTAGCTAGCAGTCTCCTTATGTATGAGGTTTACAGGAAGAGACACCCATTAGGAGAGTAGGAGAAAATGGATATCCTATTAGTAGATGGATATAACATTATAGGGGCATGGCCAGAGCTTCAGAGATTAAAAAATACTAATTTATCTGAGGCTCGTGATTTACTTATAGAGAAAATGGCAGAGTATCAAGCATATACAGGCTTCAGAGTGATTATTGTTTTTGATGCACATCTTGTTAAGGGCATTGAGTCCAAGCAGAAAAATTATAGGGTAGAAGTTATTTATACGAGAGAAAATGAAACGGCTGATGAACGTATTGAAAAGCTGGCAATATCATTAAATAATATTAAAACACAAGTGTATGTAGCCACATCAGATTTTACGGAACAATGGGCCATTTTTGGACAAGGTGCTTTGAGAAAATCAGCAAGAGAGCTATTTAACGAAATGAATGCAATTGAAGGAAGAATTCAAATAAATGTAAGAGAAATTGAAGAAACTCGTCCATCATCCAAAATACAAATTCCAAAAGACGTAATGGAGAAATTGGAGCGGTGGAGACGAGGAAATTTATAACTGGTTGACGATTTGGAAAATAATGCTGTATACTGTTCTTATCTAACGTTCAGTCGGGGGGATCGGCTTGAATTTACAGTTCAACAAGGGGAAGATCAACAAGGAAAATTTAAGTTCATTAGAAGATGAACAGATTATTGACCTTGTTCATCGGGGAGATAGTGAAGCACTTGATTATTTAATTACAAAATACCGAAATTTTGTTCGTGCAAAGGCTAGATCATATTTTCTTATCGGTGCTGATCGTGAGGACATTGTTCAAGAGGGAATGATTGGCCTTTATAAGGCAATCCGTGATTTTAAAGAAGACAAGCTTTCATCTTTTAAAGCATTTGCAGAATTATGTATTACCCGCCAAATTATTACTGCTATCAAAACTGCAACTCGTCAAAAGCATATTCCGCTTAATTCCTATGTTTCTTTGGACAAGCCAATATATGATGAAGAGTCGGATCGAACGTTAATGGATGTTATTTCTGGAGCGAAAGTTACTGACCCGGAGGAACTCATTATTAATCAGGAAGAGTTCGATGATATTGAAGTGAAGATGGGCGAGCTATTAAGTGATCTTGAAAGAAAAGTTCTTGTACTTTATTTGGACGGTCGCTCTTATCAAGAAATTTCAGAAGAGTTAAACAGGCATGTGAAATCGATTGATAATGCTTTACAACGTGTTAAAAGGAAATTAGAACGTTATCTTGAACTTAGAGAAATTAGTTTATAATTAGTTGAAATTTATAAAGTGAGTTTTAACCTCTAGTTAAGATGTTTGGTTGAATTCCTTGCGCTTTTTTAGTTTTATTGACGAAAAAACATCGCTGTGATAAAGTTTTAAAAGAATAAAATCGTTTCGGCAGGTGAGGAAAAATGCGCAAAAAGGTTACTTTATCTTGTGCAGATTGTGGAAGTCGCAATTATACAACAATGAAAAATACAACAGATCATACAGAAAGACTTATCATTAAAAAATTCTGTAAAGTATGTAACTCTCACACTGATCACTGTGAAACGAAGTAATTATTTATGTTCTGACTATTTGAATCTATTTTACTTTAAATTTTGCAAGGTTTCCAAATTCTCTTGGGGGTAAGCATAGATGCAACGTATATTTAATTTTTTCCGAGATGTAGCTCGTGAAATGAAAAAGGTTAGTTGGCCAAAAGGAAAGGAATTATCCCGTTATACAATCACAGTAATTACAACTGTTGTATTCGCAGGAATCTTTTTTGCGGTCGTTGATTTAGGAATTTCTTCATTAATTCGTTTAATTCTTGAATAATCCGAACTAATCCGTGCTATAATAGTAGATATATTTTCTGTCTGCAAAACCCGTTTAGCGGGTTTTTTCATTGTTTAAAAAAGTTCAAACGTTCTGTCGAAAATGAGATTGTAAGTTTCGAAAGTGATGATTGGTGGGGAGGGAAGGACAAACTGTCCTGACATATGGAAAAGAACTGGTATGTTGTACACACATATTCTGGCTATGAGAATAAAGTGAAGGCGAATCTTGAAAAACGTGTTGAGTCAATGGGAATGCAAGATAAGATCTTCCGAGTTGTTGTGCCTGAAGAGGAAGAAACAGAGATTAAGAATGGTAAAAAGAAAGTTACGAAGAAGAAAGTTTTCCCGGGTTATGTATTAGTTGAAATTGTTATGACAGATGATTCATGGTATGTTGTACGTAATACACCTGGTGTGACGGGATTCGTAGGTTCTGCTGGTCATGGTTCAAAACCAACTCCATTACTCCAAGAAGAAGTAGAGTTTCTGCTAAAACGCATGGGTATGGAAGAAGGCAAGATTGAATTTGATTTCGAATTGAATGAAACTGTTCAAGTGGCAGAAGGACCGTTTGCTAATTTTACAGGCACGATTGAAGAGATTGATTATGATAAGAGCAAAATTAAAGTTCTTGTTAATATGTTCGGTCGTGAAACGCCAGTAGAATTGGATTTTACACAAGTTACTAAATTATAATTGAAAAAAACTTGAAATAGAACTTGAATAGTGGTAATATTTCTAAAGTCAGTACGTCTCAAATATTGAGGCGAAAAACTTGATTTATTTTTGTCATTCATATAAAGAATGAGTTGATGAGTGGGAGGGTATATCCCAATTACCACATCACGGACTTAAGGAGGTGTGTCTCGTGGCTAAAAAAGTAATTAAAATTGTTAAATTACAAATCCCTGCTGGGAAAGCAAACCCTGCTCCACCTGTAGGTCCTGCATTAGGTCAAGCTGGTGTAAACATCATGGGATTCTGTAAAGAATTTAATGCTCGTACAGCTGATCAAGCTGGATTAATTATTCCTGTTGAAATCACGGTATTCGAGGACCGTTCATTTACATTTATTACGAAAACTCCTCCTGCTGCAGTTTTACTTAAAAAGGCAGCTGGTATTGAGTCTGGTTCTGGTGAACCAAACCGTAATAAAGTTGCGACAGTTAAGCGTGACAAAGTACGTGAAATCGCTGAAACAAAAATGCCTGACTTAAATGCGGCAAATGTTGAATCAGCTATGCGTATGGTTGAAGGTACTGCGCGCAGTATGGGTATCGTTATCGAAGACTAATTTTAATTAGTTAGGAATGTGTAGGTTGCGGGTTTGGTGTTCTCCAGTTCGCAACCTTTATTCGTGGGAGGTTATTCCGCTAAAACCACTAAGGAGGAAAATATAATGGCTAAAAAAGGTAAAAAGTACGTAGAAGCTGCGAAGCTTGTAGACCGTACAAAAGTATATTCAGTTGCTGAAGCAGTTGATTTAGTTAAAAAAACAAGTGTTGTTAAATTTGATGCAACAGTTGAAGTAGCATTCCGTTTAGGCGTTGACCCTAAGAAAGCTGACCAACAAATCCGTGGTGCAGTTGTACTTCCAAACGGAACTGGTAAAACTCAACGTGTATTAGTTTTTGCTAAAGGTGAAAAAGCGAAAGAAGCAGAAGCTGCTGGTGCAGACTATGTAGGTGATGCAGACTATATCGCTAAAATCCAACAAGGCTGGTTCGAGTTCGATGTAATCGTTGCTACACCTGATATGATGGGTGAAGTTGGTAAAATCGGTCGTGTATTAGGACCAAAAGGTTTAATGCCAAACCCTAAAACAGGAACTGTTACATTTGACGTTGAAAAAGCGATCAATGAAATCAAAGCAGGTAAAGTTGAATACCGTTTAGATAAAGCTGGAATCATTCATGTTCCAATCGGTAAAGTATCTTTCGAAGATAATAAATTAGTTGAGAACTTCACAACTGTTTATGAGACTTTATTAAAAGCGAAACCGGCTGCTGCTAAAGGTACTTTCATGAAGAGCGTTGCTGCAACTTCAACAATGGGACCTGGTGTTAAAGTAGACGTTTCTACTTTTTAATTAATTTTTATTGACTTCATGAGAATTTTTTAATATAATAATCCATGTTGTTTAACTAAATAAATCGCTATACCGTAGACAGTAGGTGCTAGCTTAGCTTAATTTCCTACCGAGGTGTATTATGTAAATAAGAATTTCTTATTATACAAGTATATACAACCTCCATGTCTTCATGGAGGTTTTAATATTGAATACACAGTCACACCAAACGGTTTAGTATTTCGCGATGAAACTACAGGAGGTGTAACGATGAGCAGTACTATCATTGAAACAAAGAAACAGATCGTAGATGAAATTGCTGAGAAATTAACTGCAAGTAAATCTACAGTTATCGTAGATTACCGTGGTCTTAACGTTTCTGAAGTAACGGAATTACGTAAGCAATTACGTGAAGCTGGCATTGATTTTAAAGTATACAAAAATACAATGACACGCCGTGCTTTCGAAAAAGCTGGTCTTACTGGTATCGAAGATGCATTAACTGGACCGAATGCTATCGCTTTCGGCAGTGAAGATGTAGTTGCTCCAGCAAAAATTCTTAATGACTTCGCTAAAAAACACGAAGCATTAGAAATTAAAGCTGGTGTTATTGAAGGAAATGTTGCAACTGTTGAAGAAGTTAAAGCTCTTGCTGAACTTCCATCAAGAGAAGGTTTACTTTCTATGTTGCTTAGCGTTCTTCAAGCTCCGATCCGCAACTTCGCTCTTGCTACAAAAGCTGTTGCAGATCAAAAAGAAGAACAAGGTGCATAATAATTCACTTTGTCCATTAATCGAATTTTAATAAATTATTAAGGAATAATAAGGAGGAAATTAACAATGACTCAAGAACAAATCATTGAAGCAGTTAAAAGCATGACTGTTTTAGAATTAAATGACTTAGTTAAAGCAATCGAAGAAGAATTTGGTGTAACTGCTGCAGCTCCTGTAGCTGTTGTTGGTGCTGCTGGTGGAGAAGCTGCTGCTGAGCAAACTGAATTTGATCTTGTACTTACTGGTGCAGGCGCTCAAAAAATCAAAGTTATCAAAGTTGTACGTGAAATCACTGGTCTTGGCTTAAAAGAAGCTAAAGAACTAGTAGATAACACTCCAAAAGCACTTAAAGAAGGCATCACTAAAGAAGAAGCTGAAGAAGCAAAAGCTAAACTTGAAGAAGTTGGCGCTGACGTAGAAGTTAAGTAATTAATTTCTATTAATATGAAAAGCTCGCTATATATGTGGCGAGCTTTTTTACACGCTAAAAATCTCATGATAGGATGTGTTCATAATGAGTGAACATTACTATTCTGAAAAGCCGACGGTTGAAAGTGATCGCAAAACTTGGAAGTATGTTCTGTGTAATCATTCATTTACATTTCAAAGTGACCGTGGAGTTTTTTCGAAAAATGAAGTTGATTTCGGCTCGAAATTATTAATTGAAACATTTGTAATGCCAGAGGTGTCTGGAGCTGTTCTTGATGTAGGTTGCGGATATGGACCTATTGGTTTAGCGATTGCTAAACAATATGAAAGAGAAGTGCAGATGATTGATATTAATGAAAGAGCTGTTGAATTGGCTAAGGATAATGCTAAGCTAAACAGTATTTCGAATGTTAATATTTATCAGAGTAATCTTTTCGAACGAGTGCAAGATCAAAAATTTGCAGCTATTTTAACAAACCCCCCGATTCGTGCTGGGAAAAAGGTAGTTCATGAAATTTTTGAGAAAAGTTATCGTTGTTTAGTGGAGGACGGAGAGTTGTGGGTCGTTATTCAGAAAAAACAAGGTGCTCCATCGGCGATCGAGAAGATGAAGGAATTATTTGCTGAAGTAGAAGTTGTTGAGAAGAAAAAAGGCTATTATATTATAATGGCTCGAAAATAATTGACTCGGTATTCGAGTTGTGATAACATTGTAAAATGCCAATATATAATTTCCATAAGTATCTATTTTTTTAAGTATGAAATAATGATACATTGGAAAAGCTAATAAAATCAATAGTTCGTTTGTAAAATGTGGTTTTCTATGAAGAAGCCCTTTTTCTTTTTGTTTTTTCCTTGCATATATTTTTTTTCTAGCTTTCTATATGGTATTGTATACATGATATTGGAAATTGAGAGAATTGTCTATTGATTCTCTTATCTGTTTTTATAGAAAGTTTTGGAACGAGAATGTAAAGCAAGAATAATACGCTTGATTTGAGGGGTGAATCAGTTGATAGGTCAACTAGTTCAGTATGGACGACACCGCCAACGTAGGAGTTATGCACGCATTAGTGAAGTATTAGAATTACCAAATCTTATTGAAATTCAAACCTCTTCCTACCAGTGGTTTCTTGATGAGGGTCTGAGAGAGATGTTTCAGGATATTTCTCCAATTGAGGATTTTACTGGTAACCTCTCGCTGGAATTTATCGATTATAGCTTGGGTGATCCTAAGTATTCTGTTGAAGAATCAAAAGAGCGCGATGTTACCTATTCAGCACCACTACGTGTGAAGGTGCGTTTGATCAACAAAGAAACCGGTGAAGTAAAAGATCAAGATGTCTTTATGGGAGATTTCCCACTTATGACTGAGACAGGTACATTTGTAATTAATGGTGCTGAACGTGTTATTGTTTCCCAATTAGTGCGTTCACCAAGTGTTTATTACAGTGGTAAAGTTGATAAAAACGGTAAAAGAGGCTTTACTGCAACTGTCATACCAAACCGTGGAGCTTGGTTAGAATATGAAACAGATGCAAAAGATGTTGTATATGTTCGTATTGACCGTACGAGAAAGCTGCCTGTTACAGTGCTTTTACGTGCTCTTGGGTTTGGCTCTGATCAAGAAATCACCGAATTATTAGGTGAGAATGAGTACTTAAGAAATACGTTAGATAAAGATAACACAGAAAGTACTGAAAAAGCTTTATTAGAAATCTACGAGCGTCTGCGCCCTGGTGAGCCGCCGACAGTAGATAATGCAAAAAGCTTATTAGAATCTAGATTTTTCGATCCAAAACGCTATGATCTAGCAAGCGTTGGACGATATAAAATAAACAAAAAGCTTCATATTAAAAATCGTTTATTTAATCAGCGTTTAGCTGAGACGCTTGTTGATCCTGAAACAGGAGAAATTATTGCGGAAAAAGGAACGTTAATTGATAGAAGAACATTAGATCGTATTATTCCAAACCTTGAAAACGGGGTAGGGTTTAAAACACAATTGCCATCCGGCGGAGTAATTGAAGATGAGGTTGTACTGCAATCTATTAAAATCTATGCTCCAAACGATCCAGATGGAGAAAAAGTTATTAATGTTTTAGGAAATGCCTATGTAGAAGAAGCAGTTAAAAATATAACTGCAGCTGATATTTTAGCATCTATCAGTTACTTCTTTAACCTTTTATATGGTGTTGGTGACACAGACGATATCGACCACTTAGGTAACCGTAGACTTCGTTCAGTTGGGGAGCTCCTGCAGAACCAATTCAGAATTGGTCTATCAAGAATGGAACGTGTCGTTCGTGAAAGAATGTCAATTCAAGATACTGCTACAATTACACCGCAGCAATTAATTAATATTCGACCTGTCATTGCATCAATTAAAGAGTTCTTCGGTAGCTCTCAGTTATCACAGTTTATGGATCAAACGAATCCATTAGCTGAATTAACACATAAGCGTCGTTTATCAGCATTAGGACCAGGTGGTTTAACACGTGAACGTGCGGGATTCGAAGTTCGTGATGTTCACTACTCTCACTATGGTCGTATGTGTCCGATTGAAACACCGGAGGGTCCTAACATTGGACTTATTAACTCGCTTTCATCTTATGCAAAAGTGAACCGTTTTGGTTTCATCGAAACTCCTTACAGAAGAGTTGACCCTGAAACTGGAAAGGTGACACAGCGAATCGATTATTTAACTGCTGATGAAGAAGATAACTATGTAGTTGCACAGGCGAATGTTATCTTAGGCGATGATGGTTCATTCGTTGAGGAAGATATCGTTGCTCGTTTCCGTGGGGAAAACACTGTTGTTCATCGCGACAGAGTGGACTATATGGATGTATCACCGAAGCAAGTTGTTTCTGCCGCAACAGCATGTATCCCATTCTTAGAAAACGATGACTCTAACCGTGCGTTAATGGGTGCGAACATGCAAAGGCAAGCTGTACCTCTTATGCAGCCGGAAGCACCGATTGTTGGTACTGGTATGGAATATGTTTCTGGTAAAGACTCAGGTGCTGCAGTTATTTGTAAATACCCGGGTGTTGTAGAGAAAGTAGAAGCCAAAAATGTTTTGGTGCGTCGTTACGAAGAAGTGAATGGTCAAAAAGTTAAAGGTAATTTAGATAAATATAGAATGCTTAAATTTATCCGTTCTAACCAAGGAACATGTTACAACCAGCGTCCAATCGTAAGCGTTGGCGATGAAGTTGTAAAAGGTGAAATTTTAGCAGATGGTCCATCAATGGAAAAAGGTGAACTTGCATTAGGTCGAAACGTAATGGTTGCCTTTATGACATGGGATGGATACAACTATGAGGATGCTATCATCATGAGTGAGCGCCTCGTAAAAGATGACGTATATACATCTATTCATATTGAAGAGTATGAATCAGAATCAAGGGATACGAAACTCGGGCCTGAAGAAATTACACGTGATATTCCTAACGTTGGGGAAGATGCACTTCGTAATTTAGATGACCGTGGTATTGTACGAATTGGTGCAGAAGTAAAAGATGGTGATCTTCTTGTTGGTAAAGTAACTCCTAAAGGTGTAACTGAGCTTACAGCTGAAGAGCGCTTATTACATGCAATATTCGGTGAAAAGGCTCGTGAAGTCCGTGATACATCGCTTCGTGTTCCACATGGCGGCGGCGGTATCGTTCTTGATGTGAAAGTTTTCAACCGTGAAGACGGTGATGAGTTACCACCAGGTGTAAACCAGCTTGTTCGTGTTTATATCGTTCAGAAGCGTAAAATTTCTGAAGGGGATAAAATGGCCGGACGTCACGGTAATAAAGGTGTTATCTCACGTATTTTACCTGAAGAAGATATGCCGTATTTACCAGATGGCACACCAGTTGATATCATGTTAAACCCATTAGGGGTACCATCTCGTATGAATATCGGTCAAGTGTTAGAGCTGCACTTAGGTATGGCTGCAAGAAAATTAGGTCTGCATGTAGCATCACCGGTATTTGACGGTGCTACTGAGGAAGATGTATGGTCAACGCTTGAAGAAGCTGGTATGGCAAGAGATGCGAAAACAGTTCTTTATGATGGCCGTACAGGTGAACCATTTGATAACCGTGTATCAGTAGGAATCATGTATATGATCAAGCTTGCTCATATGGTTGATGACAAGCTGCACGCACGTTCTACAGGACCATACTCACTCGTTACGCAGCAGCCGCTTGGAGGTAAAGCTCAATTCGGTGGTCAGCGTTTTGGAGAGATGGAAGTATGGGCACTTGAGGCTTATGGTGCTGCATATACTCTTCAAGAAATTTTAACAGTTAAATCTGATGACGTTGTCGGTCGTGTGAAAACATATGAGGCAATTGTTAAAGGTGAAAACGTCCCTGAACCTGGGGTTCCTGAATCATTCAAAGTATTAATTAAAGAGCTTCAAAGTTTAGGTATGGACGTTAAAATTTTATCTAGTGATGAACAAGAAATTGAGATGAGAGACCTTGAAGATGATGAAGAAACAGGCGAAGCTGAAGGTCTGGCAGTCAATAATCAACTAGAAGAAGAGACTGAAAGTGCGGAAAAGGAAAAAGACGCAGTCATTAAAGAATAAACTTAATTAATATGTAGTTGTGCAATAAGGGTAGAACCTGAAGATGAAAAGGGAGGTAGGCCCCTTGTTAGATGTAAATAACTTTGAATATATGAACATTGGTCTTGCTTCACCCGATAAGATTCGTTCGTGGTCATTTGGGGAAGTTAAGAAGCCTGAAACTATAAATTATCGAACGTTAAAGCCTGAAAAAGACGGTCTATTCTGTGAGCGTATTTTCGGACCACAAAAGGACTGGGAATGTCATTGTGGAAAATATAAACGTGTACGTTATAAAGGTGTCGTTTGTGACAGATGTGGTGTTGAAGTAACACGTGCAAAAGTCCGTCGTGAGCGTATGGGGCATATTGAGCTTGCTGCCCCTGTTTCTCACATCTGGTACTTTAAAGGGATCCCGAGTCGAATGGGATTAGTGCTAGACATGTCACCGCGTGCTTTAGAGGAAGTTATCTATTTTGCTTCTTATGTAACTACTGAGACTGGTGATACTCCTCTTGAAAAGAAACAGCTCCTGTCTGAAAAGGAATATCGAGCATACCGTGAGAAATACGGTAATACATTCCAAGCTGCGATGGGTGCAGAGGCAATTAAAAAGCTTCTTTCTGATATCGACTTAGATAAAGAAGTTGATATGTTAAAAGAAGAATTAAAGACAGCACAAGGGCAAAGAAGAACTCGTGCGATCAAACGTTTAGAAGTGTTAGAAGCATTCCGTAACTCTGGAAATGAGCCATCTTGGATGATTTTAGATGTGCTTCCTGTTATTCCGCCAGAATTACGTCCAATGGTTCAGTTAGATGGAGGACGTTTTGCAACATCTGACTTAAATGATTTATATCGTCGTGTTATTAACCGTAATAACCGTTTAAAACGTCTTTTAGACCTAGGTGCTCCAAGCATTATCGTGCAAAATGAGAAACGTATGCTACAAGAGGCTGTTGATGCATTAATCGATAATGGACGTCGTGGACGCCCTGTTACAGGTCCAGGAAATAGACCGTTAAAATCCCTTTCACATATGTTAAAAGGAAAACAAGGTCGTTTCCGTCAAAACTTATTAGGTAAACGTGTTGACTATTCAGGTCGTTCTGTTATCGTCGTAGGTCCGAACTTGAAAATGTATCAATGTGGTTTACCAAAAGAAATGGCACTTGAGCTGTTTAAGCCATTCGTTATGAAAGAGCTTGTTGAAAAAGGCTTAGCTCATAATATAAAAAGTGCAAAACGTAAAATCGAGCGTGTACAACCTGAAGTTTGGGATGTTTTAGAATCTGTTATTAAAGAACACCCAGTACTTTTAAACCGTGCCCCGACTTTACACAGATTAGGTATTCAAGCATTTGAACCGACTTTAGTAGAAGGTCGTGCAATTCGCCTTCACCCACTCGTATGTACAGCATATAATGCTGACTTTGATGGTGACCAAATGGCTGTACACGTACCTTTATCATCTGAAGCACAAGCTGAGGCGCGTATTTTAATGCTTGCAGCACAAAACATTCTTAACCCGAAAGATGGTAAGCCGGTTGTAACACCTTCACAAGATATGGTTTTAGGTAACTACTACTTAACATTAGAGCGTGAAGAAGTAATCGGAGAAGGAATGATCTTCAATGATACAAATGAGGCATTGCTTGCGTATCAAAATGGCTATGTTCATTTGCATACTAGAATTGCCGTACTTGCAGGTTCTTTAAATAACCAGACATTTACGGAAGAACAAAATAAAATGTTGCTTATTACAACGATAGGTAAGCTGATCTTTAATGAGATTATGCCTCCATCGTTCCCATATATAAATGAGCCGACAAGACAGAATATTGAAGAGAAAACACCTGAGCGATTCTTTATCTCTCCAACAGAAAATGTAAAAGAGTATATCGAAAAGCAAGAGGTTGTGGATCCGTTTAAAAAAGGTATTCTTGGTAGAATTATTGCGGAAATCTTCAAGAAATTCCATATTACAGAAACATCTAAGATGCTGGACAGACTTAAAAACTTAGGTTTCAGATACTCAACAAAAGCTGGAATCACAGTTGGTGTTGCTGATATCATCGTTTTAAAAGAGAAGGAAGAAATCATTAGTGAGGCACAAACTGAAGTAGATAATGTTTTAAAACAATTCAGACGTGGTTTAATCACTGAAGATGAACGTTATGAACGTGTTATTTCTATTTGGAGTAAGGCGAAAGATAACATTCAAAGTAAGTTAATGGCTTCCCTTGATAAACGAAATCCAATCTTTATGATGAGTGATTCAGGTGCCCGTGGTAACGCATCTAACTTTACACAGTTAGCTGGTATGCGTGGTCTGATGGCCAACCCGGCTGGTCGTATTATCGAATTACCGATCAAATCAAGTTTCCGAGAAGGTTTAACAGTATTAGAGTACTTCATTTCAACTCATGGTGCGCGTAAAGGTCTTGCCGATACAGCACTGAAAACTGCTGACTCTGGTTACTTAACTCGTCGTCTCGTTGACGTAGCACAAGATGTTATTATCCGCGAAGAGGACTGCGGTACAGACCGAGGAATTCTGGCAGAAGCAATTAAAGAAGACAATGAAGTTATTGAAAGATTAGATGAACGTCTAATTGGAAGATATGCTCGTAAAGCTGTTAAGCATCCTGAGACAGGTGCAATTTTAGTTGAGGAAAATGCACTTATTACTGAAGATCTTGCAGAAGAAATTGTGAATGCGGGTATTGAGGAAGTTTGGATTCGTTCTGCATTCGCATGTAATACAAGACACGGTGTATGTAAGAAATGTTACGGTCGTAACTTAGCAACAGGAACAGAGGTTGAAGTTGGAGAAGCTGTAGGTATTATTGCTGCTCAATCAATCGGTGAGCCTGGAACACAGTTAACGATGCGTACTTTCCATACAGGTGGGGTTGCAGGAGACGATATTACTCAAGGTTTACCTCGTATTCAAGAGCTATTTGAGGCTAGAAATCCGAAAGGTCAAGCGATCATTTCTGAGATTGATGGTGTTATAGTAGAAATTAATGAAGTACGGGATAAACAGCAGGAAGTCGTAATTAAAGGTGAGGTAGAGACTCGTTCATATACTGCGCCTTACAATGCGCGTTTGAAAGTTGCTGAAGGCGATAAGATTGAAAGTGGTCAAGTGTTAACGGAAGGTTCTATTGATCCAAAAGAACTGATAAAAGTTAAAGGCTTAGCTGCTGTACAAGATTATTTACTTCGTGAAGTTCAAAAGGTATACCGTATGCAAGGGGTAGAAATTGGTGATAAGCACGTTGAGGTAATGGTTCGTCAAATGCTGCGTAAAGTAAGAGTAGCAGATGCGGGAGATACAGATGTATTACCGGGTACATTACTCGATGTTCATCAATTTACAGACGCAAATGAAAAAGTTCTTCTTAAAGGTGGCCGTCCAGCTACTGGCCGTCCAGTATTGCTTGGAATTACGAAAGCATCTCTTGAGACTGATTCATTCCTATCTGCTGCATCCTTCCAAGAAACGACTCGTGTCTTAACAGATGCTGCTATTAAAGGTAAGCGCGATGAGTTACTAGGACTGAAAGAAAATGTTATTATTGGTAAACTTGTTCCAGCTGGTACTGGTATGCCACGCTACCGTCAAGTTAACCCAATTTCTAAAATAGAATCAACTGAACAAACAGTAACTGTAGAATAAAAATAATATAGAGATAGATGTTAAGATTTTTTTTCGAAGGAATTATTGACATCTATCTCTACCAATGATAATATATTCAAGGTGCTGAAATCTTAAACCTGTTACTTTGGAGGATATAGTTTTATGTCTTATGAAAAAGTATCACAGGCACAAATTATTACTGTTGGTGCTAAGCAAACAGTTAAAGCTCTGTTAAACAATGAAGTTAGGGAAATTGTTATTGCAGAAGATGCAGATACAGAAATAACATCTATTGTTATTCAAACTGCAGAGGAAAAGCAGGTTCCTATAACAATCGTATCTTCTATGAAAGAACTGGGTAAGATCAGTGGAATAGAAGTTGGAGCAGCGGCTGTAGCTATAATTAAGTGAAAAAACTGTTTTTGCATAAAGATGATCTTTGTTGCAAAAACTTTGTTTTTGCTAAAATATGAACCACCTGGATGTGTGGTATTAAAAAATGAGAGGGGAGGACAATAAAATGCCTACTATTAACCAATTAGTACGTAAAGGTCGTGTGAGCAAAGTTGAAAACTCTGACTCACCAGCTTTAAATAAAGGTTATAACAGCTTTAAGAAAGAGCAAACTAACGTGTCATCACCACAAAAACGCGGTGTATGTACTCGTGTAGGTACGATGACGCCTAAGAAACCAAACTCAGCGCTTCGTAAATATGCTCGTGTTCGTTTAACTAATGGAATTGAGGTAACAGCTTACATTCCTGGTATCGGACATAACTTACAAGAACACAGTGTAGTACTTATCCGTGGCGGTCGTGTAAAAGACTTACCGGGGGTACGTTATCACATCGTTCGTGGTGCGCTTGACACAGCTGGTGTTGAGAACCGTAAACAAAGCCGTTCTAAATACGGAACTAAAAAGCCTAAAGCTGCTGCTAAATAATTAAAAAAATATAATCATTCTATGAAAAAAGGATGAAGGGAGGAAATAACATGCCACGTAAAGGTCCTGTAACAAAAAGAGACGTGTTACCAGATCCACTTTACAATTCAAAGCTTGTTACACGTTTAGTTAACAGAATTATGATCGACGGAAAAAGAGGTAAAGCACAATCTGTTCTTTACAACGCTTTTGACCTAATCAAAGAACGTTCTGGCAATGATGCAATGGAAGTGTTTGAACAAGCACTTAAAAATATTATGCCAGTTCTTGAAGTTAAAGCTCGTCGTGTTGGTGGTGCTAACTACCAAGTACCTGTAGAAGTACGTCCAGACCGTCGTACAACTTTAGGTCTTCGCTGGTTAGTTAACTACGCTCGTCTTCGCGGAGAGAAAACAATGGAAGAACGTTTAGCTAACGAAATTCTTGATGCAGCTAACAACACTGGTGCTGCTGTTAAGAAACGTGAAGATACACATAAAATGGCTGAAGCAAATAAAGCATTTGCTCACTATCGCTGGTAATCTATACACTATTAAATAAACTAATTCCTAAAAAGGAAGGAGAAATTACCAAATGGCAAGAGAGTTCTCCTTAGAAAATACCCGTAATATTGGTATTATGGCTCATATCGACGCTGGTAAAACAACAACTACTGAGCGTATTCTTTACTACACTGGTAAAATCCATAAAATTGGTGAAACTCACGAAGGTGGGGCACAAATGGACTGGATGGAGCAGGAACAAGAGCGTGGTATCACGATCACTTCTGCTGCAACAACTGCACAGTGGAAAGGTAACCGCGTTAACATTATCGATACACCAGGACACGTAGACTTCACTGTTGAAGTTGAGCGTTCTTTACGTGTACTTGATGGTGCTGTAGCTGTTCTTGATGCTCAATCAGGTGTTGAGCCACAAACTGAAACAGTTTGGCGTCAAGCAACAACTTATGGAGTTCCACGTGTTGTTTTCGTTAACAAAATGGATAAAATCGGTGCGGATTTCTTATATTCTATCGGCACACTTCATGATCGTCTTCAAGCAAATGCACATCCGATTCAATTACCAATCGGTGCAGAGGATCAATTCGAAGGAATTATCGATTTAGTTGAAATGAAAGCAACATTCTACGGCAATGATTTAGGTACTGATATCGAGGAAAGAGAAATTCCTGAAGAATATCTAGATCAAGCGAATGAATACCGTGAAAAATTAGTTGAAGCAGTAGCAGAACTTGATGAAGACTTAATGGAAAAATATCTTGGTGGAGAAGAGCTTACTAATGAAGAGGTTAGAGCAGCTATCCGTAAAGGTACATTAAACGTTGAGTTCTTCCCAGTAGTATGTGGATCTGCTTTCAAAAATAAAGGTGTTCAAAAAATGCTAGATGCAGTGATCGACTATCTTCCAGCGCCAACAGACGTACCAGCTATTAAGGGTACTGTTCCTGGAACTGAAGAAGAAGTTGTTCGTGAGTCTGATGATGAAGGCCCATTCTCTGCATTAGCATTCAAAGTAATGACAGATCCTTTCGTTGGTAAATTGACATTCTTCCGTGTGTACTCTGGTACATTAAATTCTGGATCATATATTCAAAACTCAACAAAAGGTAAACGTGAACGTGTAGGTCGTATTCTACAAATGCACGCAAACAGCCGTGAAGAGATTTCGGTAGTTCACTCTGGTGACATTGCAGCAGCAGTAGGTCTTAAAGATACTACTACTGGTGATACTTTATGTGATGACAAAAACCCTGTTATCTTAGAGTCTATGCAATTCCCAGAACCTGTTATTCAACTTTCTGTTGAACCAAAATCTAAAGCAGACCAAGATAAAATGTCTACTGCTTTACAAAAACTTCAAGAAGAAGACCCGACATTCCGTGCGCATACAGATCCAGAAACTGGTCAAACGATTATCGCTGGTATGGGTGAGTTACACTTAGATGTTCTTGTAGACCGTATGAAACGTGAATTCAAGGTAGAAGCAAATGTTGGTGCGCCACAAGTTGCTTACCGTGAAACATTCCGTGGATCTGCAAGAGTTGAAGGTAAATTTGCTCGTCAATCTGGTGGACGTGGACAGTTTGGACATGTATGGATCGAGTTTGAGCCTAACGAAGAAGGTAAAGGTTTCGAATTTGAAAACAAAATCGTCGGTGGGGTTGTACCTCGTGAGTATATACCTGCTGTTGGGGCTGGTCTTGAAGACTCAATGCAAAACGGTGTATTAGCAGGCTATCCATTAGTGGATATTAAAGCTGCATTAGTAGACGGTTCATACCATGATGTTGACTCAAGTGAAATGGCGTTCAAAATTGCTGCATCACTAGCACTTAAAAGCGCTGCTTCTAAATGTAAGCCTGTAATTCTTGAACCTGTTATGAAGGTTGAAGTTGTAATTCCAGAGGAGTACATGGGTGACACAATGGGTGGAATCACTGCTCGCCGTGGCCGTGTAGAAGGTATGGAAGCTCGTGGTAATGCACAAGTAGTACGTGCGATGGTTCCACTTTCTGAAATGTTTGGATATGCAACTTCATTACGTTCTAACACACAAGGTCGTGGTGTATTCACAATGACTTTTGACCACTATGAAGAAGTACCAAAATCAGTTTCAGAAGAGATTATTAAAAAAAATAAAGGTGAGTAATTGATTTTCCACTTTTATTGAAGTATAACTACTTATATGAGAACAGAAAGTGATGAATATTTCTCCACTTTCTGTTACATAAAACCTTAAAATTAAAAATTAATTCAACTCTAAGGAGGAATTTTAGAATGGGTAAAGAAAAATTCGACCGTTCGAAAACGCATGCTAATATTGGTACAATCGGACACGTTGACCATGGTAAAACAACTTTAACTGCAGCAATCACAACTGTTCTTGCGAAAGCAGGCGGCGGTGAAGCAAAAGGTTATGATCAAATCGATGCTGCTCCAGAAGAACGTGAGCGTGGTATTACAATCAATACTTCACACGTTGAGTATGAAACAGCTAACCGTCACTATGCACACGTTGACTGCCCAGGACATGCTGACTACGTTAAAAACATGATCACTGGTGCTGCTCAAATGGACGGCGGGATCTTAGTAGTATCTGCTGCTGACGGCCCAATGCCACAAACTCGTGAGCACATTCTTTTATCACGTAACGTAGGTGTACCTTACCTTGTTGTATTCTTAAACAAATGTGACATGGTAGACGATGAAGAATTATTAGAATTAGTAGAAATGGAAGTTCGTGACTTACTTTCTGAATATGACTTCCCTGGTGATGATGTACCAGTAATCAAAGGTTCTGCACTTAAAGCTCTTGAAGGTGAGCCTGAGTGGGAAGAGAAAATCATCGAGCTTATGGCTGCAGTTGATGAGTATGTTCCAACTCCAGAACGTGATACTGACAAACCATTCATGATGCCAATAGAGGATGTATTCTCTATCACAGGTCGTGGAACAGTTGCTACAGGTCGTGTTGAGCGTGGACAAGTTAAAGTTGGTGACGTAGTAGACATCATCGGTTTAACTGATGAAGCTAAAAACACAACTGTAACAGGTGTTGAAATGTTCCGTAAGCTTCTTGATTATGCTGAAGCTGGTGACAACATCGGTGCTCTTCTTCGTGGTGTATCACGTGAAGATATCCAACGTGGACAAGTTCTTGCTAAACCAGGTACTATCACTCCACACACTAACTTCAAAGCTGAAGTTTACGTTTTATCAAAAGAAGAGGGTGGACGTCATACTCCATTCTTCACAAACTACCGTCCTCAGTTCTACTTCCGTACAACTGACGTAACTGGTATTTGTCAACTTCCTGAAGGCGTAGAAATGGTTATGCCTGGGGATAACGTTGAATTAACTGTTGAGCTTATCGCTCCAATCGCGATTGAAGAAGGAACTCGTTTCTCAATCCGTGAAGGTGGACGTACAGTTGGTTCTGGTGTTGTAACTGGAATCGATAAATAATAGAAGATAAAGTAGGAAACGAGCGAATCTTCGCTCGTTTTTTATTTTAATAGAATACATAAGCATTTCTTTAAGAAAGTATAAAGATATTTATAGAGGAAAGAAGATTTCTATAAATAGACAAAGATTCTTCAAAAATTAGCAGATTAAACGTTCTTGAATTTAAGGATTTATACGTGTATAATAAAAAAAGTTCATAAACCTAGAATAAATTAATATTTCTTCTTGATTTTCAGTTTGGGTTTTTGTATAATATTAAATGTTGGTCTTTGACTGCGATGAAGCAGGAGGTTGCCGATACACCCGGCCGCTTTGCCATGGCGAGTGTAGGGAAATTCCTGCGGAGAAAATGTCTAACTTATAAAGTTGGCGAAAAGGAGGGAAAATAATGGCAAAACAAAAAATTCGTATTCGTTTAAAAGCTTATGATCACAGAATTCTTGATCAATCTGCAGAGAAGATTGTTGAAACGGCTAAACGTTCTGGTGCAAATGTATCTGGTCCGATTCCGTTACCAACAGAAAAATCTGTTTACACGATCCTTCGTGCGGTGCATAAATACAAAGATTCTCGTGAGCAATTTGAAATGCGTACTCATAAGCGTCTAATTGATATCGTTAATCCAACACCACAAACTGTTGATGCGTTAATGCGTTTAGACTTACCATCAGGTGTTGACATTGAAATCAAACTTTAATATATAAAAATAAATTACTTAAAAAATATAGGAGGTGTGACTAATGACCAAAGGAATCTTAGGAAGAAAGATTGGTATGACTCAAGTATTTGCTGAAAACGGTGATTTAATTCCGGTAACTGTAATTGAAGCTTCTCCAAACGTAGTTCTTCAAAAGAAATCTGTTGAAACTGATGGTTATGAAGCAATTCAAGTAGGTTTCGCTGATAAACGTGAAAAGTTATCAAACAAACCAGAAAAAGGTCACGTTGCAAAAGCTAATACTGCTCCTAAGCGCTTCGTTAGGGAATTCCGTGGAGCTGACTTAGAGCAATATGAAGTTGGTCAAGAAGTCAAAGTTGATATTTTCACAGCAGGTGAAATAGTAGATGTAACAGGAGTATCGAAAGGTAAAGGTTTCCAAGGTGCTATTAAACGCCACGGACAATCTCGCGGACCTATGTCTCACGGTTCACGTTACCATCGTCGCCCTGGTTCAATGGGACCAGTTGCTCCAAACCGTGTATTCAAAAACAAATTACTACCTGGACGTATGGGTGGAGAACGTGTTACTGTTCAAAACTTAGAAATCGTTAAAGTAGATGCTGAACGCAACCTACTATTAATTAAAGGTAATGTTCCAGGACCTAAAAAAGCTCTTATTACTGTAAAAAATGCAGTAAAATCTAAATAATTTCTTTAGGAAAGGAGGAATTGGGTAATGCCAAAATTAGCATTATTAAACCAAAGCGGACAAAACGTTGGAGAAATCGAACTTAATGACTCTGTATTTGGTATCGAACCTAATGAGCACGTATTATTTGAAGCTGTTATCATGCAAAGAGCTTCCTTACGTCAAGGAACTCACAAAGTAAAAAATCGTTCTGAAGTAGCTGGCGGAGGACGTAAACCTTGGCGCCAAAAAGGTACTGGTCGTGCACGTCAAGGATCTATCCGTTCACCACAATGGCGTGGCGGTGGTATCGTATTCGGACCAACACCTCGTAGCTATTCTTATAAATTACCTAAAAAAGTTCGCCGTTTAGCGATCAAATCTGCTTTATCATCAAAAGTACAAGATAACGATATCGTTGTTTTAGAGGATTTAACACTTAATGCTCCAAAAACAAAAGACATGACTTCTGTATTAAAAGGTCTTTCTGTTGAGAAAAAAGCATTAATCGTTACTGCTGATACAAACGAAAACGTTGCATTATCTGCACGTAATATCCCTGGTGTAAAAGTTGTTACAGCTGGTGGAGTTAGCGTATTAGATGTACTCAGCCATGATAAACTTATTATTACGAAAGCTGCGGTGCAAAAAGTAGAGGAGGTACTTGCATAATGAAAGATCCTCGTGATATTATTAAGCGCCCTGTAATTACTGAACGTTCTACAGACTTAATGGCTGAAAAGAAATACACTTTTGAAGTTGATGTTAAAGCTAATAAAACAGAAGTCAAAGATGCGATTGAATCTATCTTTGGTGTAAAAGTTGAAAAAGTAAACATCATGAACTATAAAGGTAAATTCAAACGTGTTGGAAAATACACTGGATTAACAAACCGTCGCCGTAAAGCAATTATTAAATTAACTGCTGAAAGCAACGAAATCGAATTATTCGAAGTTTAAAATTAAAAGAAAAGGAGGGAAACCGATATGGCAATCAAAAAATACAAACCGACCTCAAATGGTCGCCGTGGTATGACAGTTTCTGATTTCGCTGAAATCACAACTGATCAACCGGAAAAATCATTACTTGCTCCACTTTTTAAGAAGGCTGGACGTAATAATCAAGGTAAAATTACTGTACGCCATCGTGGTGGTGGACATAAGCGCCAATATCGTGTCATCGATTTCAAACGTAACAAAGATGGTATACCAGGACGCGTTGCTACAATCGAGTATGATCCAAACCGTTCTGCTAACATCGCTTTAATCAACTATGCTGATGGTGAGAAAAGATATATTCTTGCTCCGAAAAACCTTCAAGTAGGTTTAGAAGTTATGTCAGGACCTGAAGCAGATATTAAAGTAGGTAACGCACTTCCGTTACAAAATATCCCGGTTGGTACTGTTATTCATAATATCGAATTAAAACCTGGAAGAGGCGGACAGTTAGTTCGTTCTGCTGGTACATCTGCACAAGTTCTAGGTAAAGAAGGTAAATACGTATTAGTAC
This sequence comes from Metabacillus fastidiosus NBRC 101226, assembly GCF_001591625.1. Taxonomy (GTDB): domain Bacteria; phylum Bacillota; class Bacilli; order Bacillales; family Bacillaceae; genus Metabacillus; species Metabacillus fastidiosus. Next base: position 21,516 of record NZ_BCVG01000015.1, on the reverse strand, counting down.
GTTTAAATTCTGGTGAAGTTCGTATGATTCTTGCTACTTGCCGTGCAACTGTAGGTCAAGTTGGTAATGAGCAGCATGAACTTATCAACATCGGTAAAGCAGGTCGTTCACGCTGGTTAGGTAAACGCCCAACAGTTCGTGGATCTGTAATGAACCCTAATGACCATCCACACGGTGGTGGTGAAGGACGTACTCCAATTGGACGTAAATCACCAATGTCTCCATGGGGTAAACCAACTCTTGGTGCGAAAACTCGTAAGAAAAAGAACAAGTCTGACAAGTTTATCGTACGTCGTCGTAAAAAATAACCGTGTTGTACTACGGTTCCTTAGAACCGTAGCGCAATTGCGAAGGGAGGTACAATTATGGGCCGCAGTTTGAAAAAAGGACCATTCGTTGATGATCATTTAATTAGTAAAGTAGAGAAAATGAACGAAAGTGAGAAAAAACAAGTAATTAAAACTTGGTCTCGCCGTTCTACTATTTTCCCACAATTCATCGGTCACACTATCGCAGTTTATGATGGACGTAAACACGTTCCAGTATATGTTAGTGAAGATATGGTAGGTCATAAACTAGGTGAATTTGCACCTACACGTACGTATAAAGGTCATGCTAGTGATGACAAAAAAACAAGACGTTAATGAGAGGAGGCTTTTAAATGCAACAATCAAAAGCTGTCGCAAAAACAGTTCGTATTGCTCCTCGTAAAGCTCGTTTAGTATTAGATCTTATTCGAGGCAAGCAAGTGGGTGAAGCGGTTGCGATTTTAAATCACACACCGAAAGCTGCTTCTCCAATTATTGAGAAAGTTTTAAAATCTGCAGTGGCAAACGCTGAACATAACTATGAAATGGACATCAATAGCTTAGTTGTAACTGAAGCTTATGCAAACGAAGGTCCAACTCTTAAACGTTTCCGTCCACGTGCAATGGGTCGTGCAAGTGCTATCAACAAACGCACTAGCCATATTACTATTATCGTATCAGAAAAGAAGGAGGGATAATTCGTGGGTCAAAAGGTACATCCAATAGGTCTTCGTATTGGGGTTATTCGTGACTGGGAATCAAAATGGTTCGCTGGTAAAGACTACGCAACTCTTTTACATGAAGACATCAAAATTCGTGAATATATTTCAAAACGTTTAAATGATGCTTCTGTTTCAAAAATTGAAATCGAACGTGCTGCAAACCGTGTTAATATCACGATCCACACAGCGAAACCAGGTATGGTTATCGGCAAGGGTGGTACTGAAGTTGAAGCACTTCGTAAAGCACTTAACCAGTTAACTGGCAAACGTGTACACATCAATATCTTAGAAATCAAACGTGCTGATTTAGATGCTAAATTAGTTGCTGACAATATCGCGCGTCAATTAGAGAACCGTGTTTCATTCCGTCGTGCACAAAAACAATCAATCCAACGTACTATGCGTGCTGGAGCACAAGGTATTAAAACACAAGTATCTGGTCGTTTAGGCGGGGCAGATATCGCTCGTGCAGAACACTATAGTGAAGGTACTGTTCCACTTCATACACTTCGTGCTGATATCGATTACGGAACAGCTGAAGCTGATACAACTTACGGAAAACTTGGAGTTAAAGTTTGGATCTATCGTGGAGAGGTTCTTCCTACAAAGAAGAAAACTGAGGAAGGAGGCAAATAATATGTTATTACCTAAACGCGTTAAATATCGTAGAGAACATCGTGGAAAAATGCGTGGTCGTGCAAAAGGCGGTACTGAAGTACATTTCGGTGAATTCGGTATCCAAGCTACAGAAGCTTCTTGGATCACGAACCGTCAAATCGAGGCTGCTCGTATTGCGATGACACGTTACATGAAACGTGGCGGTAAAGTTTGGATTAAAATCTTTCCTTCAAAACCATATACTGCGAAACCTCTAGAAGTTCGTATGGGTTCCGGTAAAGGTGCTCCTGAAGGTTGGGTAGCTGTTGTTAAACCTGGTAAAGTTTTATTTGAGATTGCAGGTGTTTCTGAAGAAATCGCACGTGAGGCACTTCGCTTAGCATCTCATAAATTACCGGTGAAAACTAAGTTTGTAAAACGCGAAGAAATTGGTGGTGAATCAAATGAAAGCTAATGAAATTCGTGACCTTACCACTGCTGAAATTGAACAAAAAGTAAAGTCTCTTAAAGAAGAGTTATTTAACCTTCGCTTTCAATTAGCGACAGGACAATTAGAAAATACTGCTCGCATTCGTGAAGTTCGTAAATCGATCGCTCGTATGAAAACAGTTATCCGCCAAAGGGAAATCGCGGCTACTAATCGCTAAGCAAAAAGGAGGTTAAAGGAATGAGTGAACGCAATCAACGTAAAGTTTACACTGGTCGTGTTGTATCTGATAAAATGGATAAGACGATCACAGTTCTTGTTGAAACTTACAAGAAACATACACTTTACGGTAAACGTGTAAAGTACTCTAAAAAGTTCAAAGCTCATGATGAAAATAACCAAGCTAAAATTGGTGACGTCGTGAGAATTATGGAAACTCGTCCATTATCAGCTACTAAGCGTTTTCGTCTAGTAGAAATCGTTGAAGAAGCTGTTATTATCTAATATTGTTCGGAAATCAAGTTCCGAAGGGAGGTAACGTGAATGATTCAACAAGAATCTCGTTTGAAAGTTGCTGACAACTCTGGTGCACGTGAAGTACTTACTATTAAAGTATTAGGTGGTTCCGGACGTAAAACTGCTAACATTGGTGATGTAATTGTTTGTACGGTTAAACAAGCAACACCAGGAGGCGTTGTTAAAAAAGGTGACGTTGTAAAAGCTGTTATCGTTCGTACTAAGAGCGGTGCTCGCCGTACTGATGGTTCTTACATCAAATTTGATGAAAATGCTTGTGTTATTATCCGTGATGACAAAAGTCCACGTGGAACACGTATTTTCGGACCAGTTGCACGTGAATTACGTGACAGCAACTTCATGAAAATTGTTTCTTTAGCTCCAGAAGTTCTATAAATTGAAAAAGATTGCCTTACTAAGGAGGTGCAACTAGGATGCATGTTAAAAAAGGTGATAAAGTAATGGTTATCTCTGGTAAGGATAAAGGTAAACAAGGCGTAATCCTTGCAGCTTTTCCTAAACAAGACAGAGTACTCGTTGAAGGTGTAAACATTGTGAAAAAACACTCTAAACCTTCTCAAGTAAATCCTCAAGGCGGGATCGTAAGCCAAGAGGCACCTATCCATGTATCAAATGTTATGCCACTTGATCCGAAATCAGGCGAGCCGACTCGCATTGGTTACAAAGTGGTTGATGGCAAAAAGGTACGTGTAGCAAAAAAATCTGGTGAAACTTTAGATAAATAGTAAATAAGGAAGGGAGGTATTTACATGAACCGCCTTAAAGAAAAATTCCAAAAAGAAATTACACCTGCTTTAGTGAGCAAGTTTAACTATAAATCTGTTATGCAAACTCCAAAGCTTGAAAAAATCGTAATCAACATGGGTGTGGGTGATGCTGTAGCTAACTCTAAAGCCCTTGATAGTGCTGTTGAAGAGCTAGGCCGAATTACTGGCCAAAAGCCAATCATTACGAGAGCAAAAAAATCAATCGCTGGATTCCGTTTACGTGAAGGTATGCCTATCGGTGCGAAAGTAACTCTTCGTGGTGAACGCATGTATGAATTCTTTGATAAGTTGATTTCTGTTTCTTTACCACGTGTACGTGACTTCCGTGGAATTTCAAAAAAATCTTTCGATGGTCGCGGTAACTACACATTAGGTGTGAAAGAGCAATTAATCTTCCCTGAGATTGATTATGATAAAGTATCAAAAGTTCGTGGTATGGATATCGTTATTGTAACGACTGCTAATACTGATGAAGAATCTCGTGAACTATTAACTCAATTTGGTATGCCATTCCAAAAATAATCGCTAAGTAGAGGGAGGCGAAATTGTGGCTAAAAAATCAATGATTGCGAAGCAAAAACGTACGCAAAAATTTAAAGTACAAGAGTACACTCGTTGTGAGCGTTGTGGCCGTCCACACTCAGTACTTCGTAAATTTAAGCTTTGCCGTATTTGTTTCCGTGAACTTGCTTACAAAGGTCAAATTCCAGGCGTTAAAAAAGCTAGTTGGTAATACCCCATAATGGGAAGGAGGTAATTAAGATATGGTTATGACAGATCCTATTGCAGATATGCTTACTCGTATTCGTAATGCGAATATGGTGCGTCACGAGAAATTAGAATTTCCTGCATCTAAAGTTAAAAAAGAGATCGCAGAAATTTTAAAACGTGAAGGTTTCGTTCGTGATGTTGAATATGTTGAAGATAACAAACAAGGTATCATTCGTATTTTCCTTAAATACGGTTCAAACAACGAGCGCGTAATCACTGGTCTTAAAAGAATTTCTAAACCAGGTCTACGTGTTTATGCAAAAGCTGATGAAGTACCGCGTGTACTTAACGGATTAGGTATTGCGATCGTTTCAACTTCTCAAGGTGTTTTAACGGATAAAGAAGCTCGTGCAAAACAAGCTGGCGGAGAAGTTTTAGCATACGTTTGGTAATAAGCTTAAGATGAATGGAGGTGCAGGGAATGTCACGTATTGGTAAAAAACCAATTGAAATTCCTTCTGGAGTTACAATTACAATCAGTGATGACAATCATGTATCAGTAAAAGGACCTAAAGGTGAACTTACTCGTTCTTTTAATCCTGATATGAAAATTGTTGTAGAAGATAATGTATTAACTGTGAGCCGTCCTTCTGAGACGAAGGAGCACCGTGCTCTACATGGTACAACTCGTAGCCTTTTAGGCAACATGGTTGAAGGTGTATCTAAAGGCTTTGAAAGAGGTCTTGAATTAATCGGGGTCGGTTACCGTGCTTCTAAATCTGGAAACAAACTAGTGCTTAACGTTGGTTATTCACATCCAGTTGAAATCGTTCCAGAAGATGGCGTTGAAATCGAAGTACCATCACAAACGAAAATCGTTGTAAAAGGTACTGATAAAGAACGTGTTGGAGCAATCGCTTCTAACATTCGCCAAGTACGTCCGCCAGAGCCTTACAAAGGTAAAGGTATCCGTTACGAAGGTGAACATGTACGTCGTAAAGAAGGTAAAACTGCGAAGTAATGCCGCTTAGAAGATAAGAAAGGAGTGACTTAGATGATTACGAAAGCTGACAAAAATGCGACTCGTAAAAAAAGACATGCGCGTGTCCGTGCTAAATTATCTGGTACAACTGCTCGTCCACGTTTAAACGTATTCCGTTCAAACCAGCACATTTATGCACAAGTAATTGATGATACGAATTCAGTTACAATCGCAAGCGCTTCTTCTTTAGATAAAGATCTAAACTTAACATCTACTAACAACGTTGAAGCTGCACAAAAAGTTGGAGAACTTGTTGCAAAACGTGCTGTAGAGAAGGGTATTGAATCTGTGGTATTTGACCGCGGAGGATACTTATATCATGGTCGTGTAAAAGCTTTAGCTGAAGCTGCTCGCGAAGCTGGGCTACAATTTTAATCGTAAAAGGAGGGACATATACAATGAGTCGTATTGATGCAAACAAATTAGAGCTTGAAGAACGCGTAGTTACCGTTAACCGCGTAGCGAAAGTTGTTAAGGGTGGTCGTCGTTTCCGCTTTGCAGCATTAGTTGTTGTTGGTGACAAGAACGGTCATGTAGGCTTCGGTACTGGTAAAGCACAAGAGGTTCCTGATGCGATCCGTAAGGCAATTGAGGATGCTAAGAAAAATCTTATTGAAGTACCGCGTGTAGGTACATCAATCCCGCACCAAATCATCGGACAATTTGGAGCAGGTAACGTCCTTCTAAAACCAGCAGGAGAAGGTACAGGAGTTATCGCAGGTGGTCCTGTTCGTGCCGTTTTAGAATTAGCAGGAATTAGTGATATCCTTTCTAAATCATTAGGTTCTAACACACCGATCAACATGATCCGTGCTACACTTAATGGATTAGAAGAACTAAAAAGTGCTGAAGCAGTTGCTAAGTTACGTGGAAAAACAGTGGAAGAACTGTTAGGATAAGGAGGGGAAAACAATGGCGAAAAAGTTAGAAATTACCCTCACTCGCAGTGTTATTGGTCGTACTCAAGATCAACGTGCTACTGTTAAAACACTTGGATTAAAAAAGTTACATCAAACTGTGGTACATGATGACAATGCTGCGATTCGCGGTATGGTTAATAAAGTTGCACATTTAGTAACAGTTAAAGAACAATAATCAAAAAACAATTATTAAGGAGGTGTCCCGATGAAACTTCATGAGTTAAAACCAGCAGAAGGATCTCGTAAAACACGTAACCGTGTAGGTCGTGGTATCGGTTCTGGTAACGGTAAAACAGCTGGTAAAGGTCATAAAGGACAAAACGCTCGTTCTGGTGGTGGAGTTCGTCTTGGATTCGAAGGTGGTCAAACTCCTTTATTCCAACGCTTACCTAAACGCGGTTTCACGAACATCAATCGTAAAGATTATGCTGTTGTGAACCTTGACAAACTTAACCGTTTTGAAGAAGGTACTGAAGTAACTCCAGAATTATTGCTTGAAACAGGTGTTGTAAGCAATACAAAATCTGGAATCAAGATCCTTGGAAACGGCAAATTAGAGAAAAAACTTACTGTTAAAGCTAACAAATTCTCTGCTACTGCTAAAGAAGCTATTGAATCTGCTGGTGGTACAGTTGAGGTGATCTAATGTTAAAAACAATCTCCAATTTTATGCGCGTTGGTGATATCCGAAATAAGATCATTTTCACCCTTTTAATGTTAATTGTATTTAGAATCGGTACATTTATCCCTGTTCCGAACGTAAATGCCGACGTTCTTCGTCAACAGGATGCTGCAAGTGTATTCGGACTTATAAATACATTTGGTGGAGGAGCTTTATATAATTTCTCCATCTTAGCAATGGGAATTATGCCTTATATTACAGCGTCAATTATTATGCAATTATTGCAAATGGATGTTGTACCGAAGTTCACCGAGTGGTCTAAGCAAGGTGAAGTAGGCCGACGTAAAATAGCTCAATTTACGAGATATTTTACGATTGTATTGGGTTTCATCCAAGCGTTAGGTATGTCCTATGGATTTAATAATATGGCTGGTGGTAGGCTTATAAATAATCCGGGTATTAGCACATACCTTCTAATTGCGATTGTATTAACAGCAGGAACTGCATTCTTAATGTGGTTGGGGGAGCAAATTACTTCAAAAGGTGTAGGAAATGGTATTTCTATCATCATTTTTGCAGGTATTGTCGCGGGTATGCCTTCAACTCTTAATCAAATATATGCACAGCAATTTGAAGATGTAGGTGACCAGCTATTCTTAAGAATAGTAACGGTTGTAATTCTATTATTAGCAATCTTAGCTGTTATTGTCGGTGTTATTTTCATGCAGCAGGCGCTTCGCAAGATCCCGATCCAGTATGCGAAACGTGCCAACGGTGCAAATGGAATGACAGGCGGACAATCGACACACTTGCCATTAAAGGTTAACCCAGCTGGTGTTATCCCTGTTATCTTTGCCGTGTCGTTCGTTGTAACACCGCCAACTATTGCGGCGTTCTTCGGTCCAAATGATGTAACAGACTGGATTAGTAAAAACTTAGATTATACACAACCTATTGGTATGATCATCTATGTCGCATTAATTATTGCTTTCACATATTTTTATACATTTGTTCAAGTTAATCCTGAACAAATGGCAGATAATTTGAAGAAACAAGGTGGCTACATTCCTGGTATTCGTCCAGGTAAGAGCACACAAGAATATGTTACGAAAGTGCTATATCGTTTAACATTTGTTGGTTCTCTTTACTTAGCAGCTATAGCTGTTCTCCCTGTTTTCTTCATAAAATTTGCCGATCTTCCCCAATCAGCTCAGATTGGCGGAACGAGTTTACTAATCATCGTAGGGGTTGCTCTTGAGACGATGAAGCAACTCGAAAGTCAGTTAGTTAAACGCCATTATCGTGGTTTTATAAAAGAGTGAGGTTATGGGAGTTTATCCCATTCCCTCTGTAATTAGAGATTCTAGGGGGAAACAAATACAATGAATCTAGTACTAATGGGCCTACCTGGCGCAGGGAAGGGTACTCAGGCTGAACGTATTGTGGAAAGTTACGAGATCCCTCATATCTCAACAGGAGATATGTTTAGAGCTGCTATTAAAGAAGAAACCGAATTAGGCTTACAAGCTAAATCGTTTATGGATAAAGGTGAACTTGTTCCAGATGAAGTAACAATTGGTATTGTTAGAGAACGTTTGGGTAAGAATGATTGTGAAAAAGGTTTCCTATTAGACGGTTTCCCGAGAACTGTTGCACAGGCTGATGCTCTTGAAGGCATTTTAGAGGATCTTGATAAAAAAATCGATTACGTCATTAATATTGATGTTAATAAAGATATTTTAATGGATCGCCTTACAGGTAGACGTATTTGTAAGCAATGTGGTTCCACATATCATCTAGTATTTAATCCTCCAGCAGTTGATGGAGTATGTGATAAATGTGGCGGAGAGTTATATCAACGTGCAGATGATAATGAGGAAACAGTTGCAAACAGATTAGAAGTTAATCTTAAGCAAACAGAACCATTACTATCTTTTTACCGTGAAAAAGGTTATTTAAAAAATATTAATGGTGAACAAGACATCCATAAAGTGTTTGAAGATGTAAAGAAACTGCTCGAAGGTTTAAGTGAATGATCATATGCAAGACAGAGCGTGAGCTTGACATTATGCGTGAGGCTGGTCGCATCGTTGCATTGACACATGAACACTTAAACAAATATATTGAACCAGGCATCTCTACGAAAGAATTGGATGCAATTGCCGAAAAGTTTATAATAAGTTGTGATGCATTTCCTTCTTTTAAAGGGTATAATGGTTTTCGCGGAAGTATCTGTGCTTCTGTAAATGAAGAGCTCGTTCACGGCATACCTGGAGATCGTGTATTACGTGAAGGAGATATAATTAGTATTGATATCGGTGCAAAATATAATGGTTATCATGGTGATTCTGCTTGGACATATCCTGTCGGAAAGATTGATTCTGAGACTCGAGAATTGCTTAAAGTAACAGAAGAATCTTTATATAAAGGTCTTAATGAGGCTAAACCAGGCGTGCGATTGTCGAATATATCTCATGCAATTCAAACTTATGTTGAACAGCATTCTTTTTCTATCGTTAGAGAATATGTTGGTCATGGAGTAGGGGCAGATTTACATGAGGATCCGCAAATTCCCCATTATGGTCCTCCTAACAAAGGACCAAGGCTTAAACCAGGTATGGTTCTAGCAATAGAACCAATGGTTAATGCAGGTAGCCGCTATGTAAGAACTTTGGCTGATAATTGGACTGTCGTAACAGTTGACGGTAAAATGTGTGCTCATTTTGAACATACAGTTGCAATTACAGAAACTGGTTATGAGATTCTAACAAAGGCTTAAGGATTGATGATTTCTAAGATTGCTAATCTCCGGATGATCAGAACAGTATAGACGAATTAGTCGTAAGAATCGATGTTTGAAACTTACTGATTTGAAGAAGGGAGAAAGTTCGATGGCGAAAGATGATGTGATTGAAGTAGAAGGAACTGTCGTTGAAACGTTGCCTAACGCAATGTTCAAGGTAGAACTTGAAAACGGTCATACAGTTTTAGCGCATGTTTCTGGAAAAATCCGCATGCATTTCATTCGTATTTTACCTGGAGACAAAGTTACGGTAGAATTATCTCCATATGATTTAACTCGTGGAAGAATTACGTACCGTTTTAAATAATAGCACTCCGTACTATTAAGGAGGTAAGAAAATAATGAAAGTTAGACCATCTGTTAAACCTATTTGTGAAAAATGTAAAGTTATTCGCAGAAAAGGCAAAGTAATGGTTATTTGTGAAAATCCTAAACATAAGCAAAAACAAGGTTAATTTTAAGGAGGTGCAGGCTTAATGGCTCGTATTGCTGGTGTTGATATTCCGCGTGACAAACGTGTAGTAATTTCGTTAACATATATTTTTGGTATCGGTCGTTCTACAGCTGAAAAAGTATTATCTGAAGCTGGTGTTTCAGCAGATACTCGTGTACGTGATTTAACAGAAGATGAGTTAGGTAAAATCCGTGATGTAATCGATAAGTTAAAAGTTGAAGGGGATCTTCGTCGTGAAGTTTCTTTAAACATTAAACGTCTTATCGAGATTGGTTCTTTCCGTGGAATCCGTCATCGTCGTGGTTTACCAGTTCGTGGTCAAAATACTAAAAACAATGCTCGTACTCGCAAAGGTCCACGTCGTACTGTTGCGAATAAGAAAAAATAAGCAAGGAGGTTAACGATCAATGGCACGTAAAACAAACACTCGTAAACGTCGTGTGAAAAAGAATATTGAGAGCGGAGTCGCTCATATTCGTTCAACGTTTAACAACACGATTGTTACTATTACAGATGTACATGGTAATGCAATTTCATGGTCAAGTGCAGGCGCATTAGGATTCAGAGGTTCACGTAAATCTACTCCTTTCGCTGCGCAAATGGCTGCTGAGACAGCTGCAAAAACATCTATGGATCATGGTATGAAAACATTAGAAGTAACAGTTAAAGGACCTGGTGCAGGACGTGAAGCTGCAATTCGTGCTCTTCAAGCTGCTGGTCTTGAAGTAACTGCTATTAGAGATGTTACACCAGTTCCGCATAATGGATGCCGTCCGCCAAAACGTCGTCGTGTATAAGTTTTCTGTATAGATTTTGTATACATGTCAATAATGGGTTATGATACAGTATATAAGTTCTAGCAGAATCACTCCGTTGTTGTGCACATTCGGGAACTTTTAAATGGGGAATTTCGGTTAGACGACCGAAATGGTAATGTAGTCTAGCCGGGGTTTCGACGTTTTGAAGGAGGGTTTATAGATGATAGAAATTGAAAAACCAAAAATCGAAACGGTTGAAATCAGCGAGGATACCAAATACGGTAAATTCGTTGTCGAACCACTTGAGCGTGGATATGGAACAACTTTGGGTAACTCCTTACGTCGTATTCTTTTATCTTCACTCCCTGGTGCCGCTGTAACATCGATCCAAATAGATGGAGTTTTACATGAATTTTCAACAATTGAGGGTGTTGTTGAAGATGTTACTACAATCATCCTGAACATTAAAAAGCTGGCTCTTAAAATCTATTCAGATGAAGAAAAGACGTTAGAACTTGATGTTCAAGGAGAAGGTGTTGTAACAGCTTCAGATATTACTCATGATAGTGATGTAGAAATACTTAACCCAGATCTTCATATCGCAACGCTTGCAAAAAATGCTAGCTTTAGAATGAGATTAACTGCTAGACGCGGTCGCGGTTATACTCCTGCTGATTCTAACAAACGAGAGGATCAGCCAATAGGTGTTATTCCGATAGACTCGATTTACACACCTGTTGCAAGAGTTTCCTATCAAGTTGAAAACACTCGTGTAGGTCAAGTAGCTAACTATGATAAACTTACACTAGATGTTTGGACAGATGGCAGCACTGGACCTAAAGAGGCGATCGCTCTTGGTTCTAAGATTCTAACTGAACATCTTAATATTTTTGTAGGGCTGACTGATGAAGCTCAGCATGCAGAAATTATGGTGGAAAAAGAAGAGGATCAAAAAGAAAAAGTTCTTGAGATGACTATTGAAGAACTAGATTTATCGGTTCGTTCTTATAACTGTTTAAAACGTGCTGGCATTAATACAGTACAAGAGCTTGCTCATAAAACAGAAGAAGATATGATGAAAGTTCGTAATCTAGGTCGTAAATCTCTTGAAGAAGTAAAAGCGAAACTAGAAGAACTCGGCTTAGGTCTCAGGAAAGACGACTGACGACTAGTTATATGGTTAACTAGCGTTTTCGTATGTTTCAATTGGAGACTAAATATATATTATTCAACAAAGGAGGGGACATCTCATGTCATACAGAAAATTAGGACGTACTAGTTCACAACGTAAAGCAATGTTACGTGACTTAGCTACAGATTTAATCATTTCAGAACGTATTGAAACAACTGAAGCACGCGCAAAGGAGCTTCGTTCAGTCGTTGAAAAGATGATTACTTTAGGAAAACGTGGTGATCTTCACGCTCGCCGTCAAGCAGCTGCGTTTATTCGTAATGAAGTTGCTGAAGTAGTTACAGTTACTTCTGAAGAAGGTAAAGATAAAGAAAAACCGAAATATGCTTTAGAAAAACTATTTGCTGACGTTGCACCACGTTACACTGAGCGCCAAGGTGGATACACTCGTATTATGAAACTTGGACCTCGCCGCGGTGATGGAGCACCAATGGTTATCATTGAATTAGTTTAACTATATATTTCTACTAACAAGGGCGGGGACAGTTGTAAAACTGAATCTATGCCCTTTTTTCATGCACACATATTTAAAGGGAGGGAGAACGATGATAGAGCAACCAATTATTGATGTTCAAAATGTAACATTTCATTACCATTCAGATTCCCAGCCTGCTTTAAATAATGTTTCCCTCTCTGTTAACAAGGGCGAATGGCTTTCTATTGTTGGCCATAATGGTTCAGGAAAATCAACACTTGCAAGAATACTAAATGGCTTAATTATTCCTGAGAGCGGATTTGTAAATGTTTGTGGTATTAATTTATCAGAGGAAACGGTTTGGGATATTAGAAGGCATGTTGGAATGGTTTTTCAAAATCCAGATAATCAGTTTGTAGGTACCACTGTTCGAGATGATGTGGCTTTTGGTTTGGAAAACAACGGCATACCGAGGGATGAAATGGTGCGTAGAATTGAATGGGCCACGGAAAAGGTAAAGATGGATCAATTTCTCGATCAAGAACCACACCATCTTTCAGGAGGTCAGAAACAGCGTGTTGCAATTGCAGGGGTAATTGCTGTCCAGCCTGCGATTATTATTTTGGACGAAGCAACTTCTATGCTTGACCCAATAGGGAGAAATGAAGTGCTTGAAACGATCAAGCTGTTAAAAGACCAAGGGATCATTACAGTTATCTCCATTACTCATGACTTGGAGGAAGCATCACATGCAGATCGTATTATCGTAATGAATGACGGTAGGAAATTTGCTGAAGGTACGCCAGCTGAAATATTTGCTCTTGATGAGAAATTAATAGAGATTGGGCTTGATTTACCTTTTCCTTATCTTTTAAGTAAAAAATTAAGAGCAGCTGGAATTCCTATTACAAAAAATCATCTGACAGAAGGAAGTTTGGTGAATGAGCTGTGGACATTGAAATTAAAGAGTTAGAACATCGTTATCAAGTTCATTCCCCTTTTGAGAGGCTGGCGCTGTATGATGTGAATATAACGGTGAAGGAAGGTACCTATCTAGCTATTATTGGGCATACAGGTTCGGGAAAATCAACGCTCCTTCAACATTTAAATGGCTTATTAAAACCAACAAGAGGAACAGTTAAAATTGGAGACTATTTAATTAAAGCTGGAAAAAAACAAAAAGATTTAAAAGCGATTAGAAAACATGTCGGCATTGTCTTTCAATTTCCTGAACATCAGCTATTTGAAGAAACAGTTGAAAAAGATATTGCATTCGGTCCAATAAACTTCGGTGTAAGCCGTGAGGAAGCTAAACAAAAAGTGAGAGAAGCTTTAGCAAGTGTAGGGCTTTCCGAAAATATTTTAGAGAAGTCTCCATTTGAGCTAAGCGGAGGTCAAATGAGACGCGTAGCAATCGCTGGTGTTCTTGCAATGGAACCTGAAATATTAATTCTTGATGAACCAACCGCAGGGCTTGATCCAAAAGGAAGAAGCGAGATTATGGATTTATTTTATCAATTGCATAAAGAAAGAAATGGAACGACAATACTTGTTACTCATAGTATGGAAGATGCCGCAAAGTATGCCGATGAAATTGCTGTTATGCATGAGGGTACAATGAAATTAAGGGGAACACCTCAGGAGATTTTTCAGTCAGTGGAAGAGCTACATTCATTTGGTCTCGACTTACCGCAGACATTGAGATTTCAACATGAGCTAGAGAGGACATTACAAGTAAAGCTAGAAAAATTATCGTTAACAGCTGACGATATAGTCGAACAGATGAAAAAGCTTATGTACGTTGGTGAGAAATCATGATGAACAGTATGATTATTGGAAAATATGTGCCAGGCACATCACTCATTCATCGTATGGACCCCCGATCAAAGATATTGTTCGTTTTTCTTTTTGTTTTTGTCGTCTTTTTTGCAAATAATATAATCACATATTCTCTGTTAGGTATTTTCACATTTTCAGTTGTTTTATTAACAAAGCTTCCTCCAAGATTTTTGATTAATGGATTAAAGCCGATTCTCTTTCTTATTTTATTCACCTTTGTGCTTCACATTATTATGACAAAGGAAGGGGCAGTTGTTTTAAATTTAGGGTTTATGAAAGTATATGAAGAGGGGTTAAAGCAAGGTATATTTATTTCCTTCCGATTTTTATTCCTTATTTTAATGACAACAATATTGACGCTCACGACAACACCGATTGAAATTACAGATGGAATGGAGACATTATTAAATCCATTGAAGAAACTTCGTCTGCCTGTCCATGAACTGGCGCTTATGATGTCTATCTCGCTGCGTTTTATCCCAACATTGATGGAAGAGACGGATAAAATTTTAAAGGCACAAATGGCACGTGGAGTCGATTTTACGAGTGGGCCGTTAAAAGATAGATTAAAAGCTGTTGTACCTCTGTTAATACCTTTATTTATAAGTGCATTTAAACGTGCAGAGGAGCTTGCTACAGCGATGGAGGCAAGGGGATATAAAGGTGGAGAAGGGCGAACGAAACTGAGACAGTTAAAATGGGGAATGCTCGATACAATTACGATTATTACACTTCTATTATTAGCAATTGTTTTACTATATTTTCGGTTATAGGTGAAAGTAATGAAAATAAAGTGTACGATTTCATATGATGGCACACAATTTAGCGGCTACCAGGTACAGCCGAATAAGCGGACAGTACAAAGTGAACTGGAAGCAGTGCTTTCAAAGATTCATAAAAACCCTGTAAAGGTATATGCCTCAGGAAGAACAGATGCGTCGGTTCATGCTGTCGGTCAGGTTGTTCATTTTGATACTTCATTAACAATTCCTTTTGATCGTTGGAAAAAGGCTTTAAATGCAATGCTGCCGGATGATATTTCTGTAACTCTTATAGAGGAAGCAGGTGAAGGTTTTCATGCAAGATTTAGTGCAAAAGCAAAAGAATATCACTATATAATTGACCGCAGTGAGCAGCCGGATATTTTCAAGAGAAATTATCGTTATCATTTTCCATATAAGCTGGATGTTCATTCGATGAGAGAAGCATGTGAGCTTTTACAAGGGACACATGATTTTACAAGCTTCTGTGCTGCTAAATCAGCAGTAGAAGATAGAGTTAGAACAATTCATAAAATAGAAATTGAAGAAGTAGATAATGAGCTGGTTTTTAGTTTTATTGGGAATGGTTTTTTATATAATATGGTTCGAATTCTTGTTGGTACACTTCTTGATGTAGGCCAAGGAATAATAGTGCCGCAAGAGATTCCTAATATTATAGATGGAAAAGACCGTAATTTAAGCGGGAAGACAGTACCTGGACACGGCCTTTTTTTATGGAAGGTTTACTATGACAACTAAACCAGGTGTAACATTTTCTTGACATTGGTATTCGTACGTTATATTATATCTAATGGTATGAAATTTCAACTCCACGATTAAGCCCCGGAATCTTATCGTGTTATGAAATAGAAATCAATTGAATTTATTGTTTTAAATGAATTAGGAGGGAAATACAAATGCGTACAACATTTATGGCTAATGCAAGCACAATCGAACGTAAATGGTACGTAGTAGATGCTGAAGGCAAAACTTTAGGTCGTCTTGCTAGTGAAGTAGCATCTGTACTACGTGGTAAACATAAACCAACTTATACTCCACATGTTGACACTGGTGATAATGTAATCATCATCAACGCTGGAAAAATCGAATTAACTGGTAACAAACTTCAAGATAAAATTTACTACCGTCACAGTAACTACCCAGGTGGTTTAAAAACTAGAACAGCTAATGAAATGCGTACAAACTACCCTGAAAAAATGCTTGAATTAGCAATTAAAGGGATGTTACCAAAAGGCTCATTAGGAAGACAAATGGGTAAAAAATTACATGTATACGCTGGTAGTGAGCATCCACACCAAGCACAACAACCGGAAGTTTACGAACTTCGCGGATAATTATTAAAGGAGGTAATACATTTGGCACAAGTTCAATATTACGGTACAGGCCGTCGTAAAAGCTCAGTAGCTCGTGTTCGCTTAGTTCCTGGTGAAGGCCGTATCTTCGTTAACAAACGTGAAATTGAAAACTACATTCCATCAGCAGCTTTAATCGCTGATATTAAACAACCATTAACTTTAACTGAAACAGCAGGTAATTATGATGTTTTAGTTAACGTTTCAGGTGGTGGATATGCAGGTCAAGCAGGTGCGATCCGTCATGGTATCTCACGTGCATTACTTGAAGCAGATCCAGAATACCGCACAACTTTAAAACGCGCTGGTTTATTAACTCGTGACGCTCGTATGAAAGAGCGTAAAAAACCAGGTCTTAAAGGTGCTCGTCGTGCACCTCAGTTCTCAAAACGTTAATTTTTATTACCGTTTCAAAAGACTCTCAGCCAATTTGGCTGTGGGTCTTTTTTTTATGTCTGGAAAGGGTTCTGAATTACTTAACATAACTCAATGTACCTTATACTTTTCCCTTTTGGTGTAACAGTTATATGTATATAGATGTTCATCGTGCTCTGTATATCAGAATGACCTCACTGTTCTTGAACTTCTTTAATGAAGTAAACTTGAATCTAAGTACACTCCCTTAACATAGTGCATAGGATAATTTTATAAAGCTGTGAAAGGATTGAGTAAAGTGTACTATATTCCTAATATGTATCAATATCCACATACTTATTATGTTAATGTACCAATGAATAACTATGGAAGGCAGCCTTTTTATTGGGGCATTCCTGCTGAGGCAGATCATACAAACAGATTTGGTTCTTTCCGATCTTGCAATGAAGATTCTCGTATTTTGTTAAAAGATTATGGACCAAAACCGTTTGTTGTTAATATTGAGGATGCTACGGAGCAAAATAATAATTACCGTACCGCTTTATGGACAGGACAGCATTTGCAGGTTACTTTAATGAGTCTCAAGGCTGGAGAAGATATAGGTTTGGAAATGCATCCTAATGTTGATCAATTCCTGCGAGTTGAACAGGGAAGAGGGATTGTTCAAATGGGTAAGAGTAAAAATAAATTAAATTTTAAAAGAAATATTTATGATGATTTTGCAATAATGATACCTGCCGGAACATGGCATAATGTAACGAATACAGGCAATACTCCACTAAAGCTTTACTCGATATATGCTCCTCCTAACCATCCATTTGGTACTGTTCATGTAACGAAAGCAGATGCATTGGCTGGGGAAGAACACTAAGAGCATGATGATGGAAATACAGTTAATTTTGGCAGGACTTCAGATGAATAGATACAATACACAGAGTTTTTGATAAATGAAAGGTTAGAAGATGTTAAAAGAGGAATAAATTCTATATACATTCTTTAAGAATTTATTCTAATGGGAGTTCTTATAGGGAAAGGAATATTCCAAAAGAGGTTAAGAGTTTTGCCAGATTGGCTGTTTCTTTTTATATCTACATTATATACACACATAAAAGAATGTAAAAATACAGTTTTAAAGGGCTGCACGTGCACCTCAGTTTTCAAAACGTTAATTTTGCGTTTCAGAAGGCTCTTAACCAGCTTTTTTTATTGAAAAAAAGGACTCTTGATTATAAAGGCATGGTTCTTTATACCATTTCTCTCTTGAGTTGTTTTGTTTACACTTGTATTGTAATACAAGACAGGGGGGGTTATGATTTTGGTGGAAACAAATTTTGCTTCAAGAAAAAACAGAATACTAGCATTTCTTTTGGATTATCTTATATTAACAATTATTATCGTTCTTCCTATAATATTTTTTATGATGAATGAAAAAAATATGGAGAGTGCACTTTCTTTTTCATTTTTTGCAGTATGGCTAATGATTGGATTTATTCTTTATATTTTAAAAGATTCTATTAAAGGGGCAAGTATCGGAAAATGGGTTATTGGTATAGGTATTAGGGATGAGGAGAATCTGGAAAGGGTACCTTCTATACTTAGATTATTTTTGAGAAACTTGTTAATTATAATTTGGCCAATAGAATTTTTGATTTTAGCAGCGAATAAAGATAAACAAAGACTTGGCGATAGACTAGCTCATACAGTGGTTGTAAAGGTAACAGAGGTGAGTGTATGGAGGAAGATCTTTGCCATTGTTTCACTGACACTTATTTCAATCCTATTATTCATTTCAACGATATTGTTTACTATAAAAAATACTGACGCATATGAGACAGCTATTACTTATATTGAAGGCAGCGAGGAAATTATTCAGGAAGCTGGCGGAATAGAGGGATATGGTTTTATACCTAGCGGAAGTGTTCAAATCAATAATGGATATGGTGAATCACTGTTTACGATAAATATAAAAGGTAAAGAGAAAGATGTGAAAGTAAGGATTTATTTAACGAAAACACCAAAAAGTGATTGGAAAGTCCAAGAAGCTCATTATGAATAAAGGAAAACATCTATAGCCTATTAAAGGTGTTGGACATACATCCTAGTTCTTAAAACATTTTGTGAAGATTCCCAACTGATTTGTCCGGGAATCTTTTTTATATTATTTTTCAGACTGGATAAAATGAGATTGTGAAATTATTTTATTTTAATTCCTAACTCGTTTTATTGACTTCAAATATGATTGATATTAAACTCTATGTAACCGGTTACCTAATGGGTTGGAGTGAAGAAAATGGCTTCGATAAAAGACGTCGCAAAGCTTTCGGAAGTATCTGTTGCGACTGTGTCCCGAGTGTTAAATGATAAAGGATATGTAAGCGAGGATACGAGGAAAAAAGTGGAACAGGCTATTGCTGAATTGAATTATAGACCGAATGAAGTCGCAAGAAGCTTATTCAAGAAGCAATCTAAGACAATTGGTCTGATTGTGCCGGATATTACGAATCCCTATTTTCCAGAGTTAGCGAAAGCTGTGGAAGATACTGCTATGAAACTTGGCTATACTATGATCTTGTGTAATTCTGATGAAGATATAGAAAAAGAACAGCGTTATCTAGATATATTGCTTCAAAAATATGTCGATGGGATTATTGTTTTCTCCAATACTTTAAGTATGGATCAAATAAGGAAGCTCAATATCCCAATTGTCAGCATTGACAGGGAGATCAGTAAGGACCTTCCAACAATTGTAGTGAATAATAAAAAGGGAGCAAAACTTGCTTCTTCTTTCTTGAGGGAAAAAGGATGTAAGAGAATTGCTCATTTAAGGGGACCGTACGGAATAGTGAATGCAGATGAGCGCTATGCCGGATATATGGATGTCGTTGCTGAAGAAGAATGGTTTCATGAAGGCTATATTGTAAATGGAGATTATGATATGCACTCCTCTATTGAAGCAACTACTGAACTTCTGCGTTTGCATCCAGAGATTGACGGTATCTTTGCAGCAAGTGATACAATGGCTATCGGTGCAATAAAAGCAGTTCATAAGCTTGGGATGAAAGTACCTGAGGACATTTCAATTATTGGATTTAACGGTATTCGTTTATCAGAAGCGACAACGCCTGAGCTTACTACTATTGTACAGCCAATTTACGAATTGGGAGAAACGGCTTTAACGATGTTAGTTAAGCTGATTGAACAGCAGCCAATGGAAGAGATTTTTTATAAATTAGACGTTCACCTAGTGGAGCGGGAATCAACATGAGGAGGTTAATTAGTATGGAGAATCATCCGAAAATAACGGTTGTTGGAAGTATTAATATGGATTTAGTAACATTAACGGACAAGCTTCCGGAAATGGGAGAGACTATTACAGGGAAGCAGTTTAAAATGAACCCGGGAGGAAAAGGAGCAAATCAAGCGGTTGCGGCAGCGAGGCTCGGTGCACAAGTTAAAATAATTGGCTGTGTCGGCAGGGACAGCTTTGGTGAAAACCTTCTTCAGCATTTGCAGAGTGAAGGAATTGATGTAAGCAATGTAGAACCGGTTACCGATTCCACTGGTACTGCTCTTATTACCGTTTATAACAATGATAATAATATTATCGTCGTACCTGGTGCAAATAATCATGTAACAGCATCTTTTGTTGAAACAAAGAGAGATATTATTGCTGATAGTGATATTTTAATCCTTCAGCTTGAAATTCCACTCGAAGGTGTACAAAAAGCAGTAGAGGTTGCAAAAGAAAACAATGTGACTGTTATTTTAAATCCCGCTCCAATTACAGAACTTCCAGCCGGATTAATCGAACAAATTGACTATTTGACACCAAATGAACATGAACATTCACTCCTTATAAAGGGAATGAATGAACAACAGATAAAAGAAAAAGTCATTGTAACAAAAGGAAGCAGAGGAGTTTCACTGTATAAGGGAGACGAGGAAATAACGATTCCTTCATTTAGAGTAAATGCTATTGATACGACTGGAGCAGGTGATTCATTCAATGGTGGTCTTGCTGTTGCGCTAGGAAGAGGTCTCTCATTGCCGGATGCTTGTAAGTTTGGAAATGCGGCTGCTGCTTTATCAACATTGAAGCTTGGAGCGCAAACAGGCATGCCTGGGAAAGAAGAAGTAGAGACAATGATCAAGATAGCCGAAAAAATGAAGAAGCATATGAAATAAGTAATGTGATTGAAAATATGCTCAAACATGCAAAAGACAGTTTATAATCATATATCGAGGCTCTCAACTTCCATCGTTGAGGGCTTTTTCTTTTGAGGTGAAATTTGGCAGTAACTAAACGAATGAGACAAAACCCTAAGATAAACAATATGTTTTAAGGGGGGCTTTTAGATGGATAATGTCATCTCATTAAAAGTGAAGCGACATGAAAAAGAACTCAAATATGAGAAAAGGATGCTTAAAGAACTTTCATTAAACGAAATTAAACATAAAATTAGTCATAACTTTGATGAAATAATAAAGCCTAACTCAATAGAAGACGGCTGTGTTGATTTTGCAATTGAAGCATTTTTACTTGGGGCGAGGTATAGCCGCTTCGGATATTATGGAGAATCGATGCAAATTGCTAATGGACGATGTCAATATGAAGAGAAACAGCTCGTAAATGACTTATATGAATATGTCATCGAATGGGGGAAGTTTAAACATAATAATCTTGATTCTGCTGAAGTTTTTAATAAATGCCGCTATTATATTTCCTCATGGTGGAAGGAAGGTTTTCTTCGCGGAGAAAAACGTCATAAATTAAGGTTATAAAGTGAAACTTCTGTCAGTGGGATTTTTCCTCATCCCCCACTGATAGTTGTTGAGGCCCGCAGGATGTGTTTTATTGACAGGACCTTTACG
>NZ_BCVG01000014.1 GCF_001591625.1 Metabacillus fastidiosus NBRC 101226 | reverse complement strand
TTACTGCTCGTTAAGGCTGGGATAAAAGGGTAAAATGGATATCTAGTCTATTATTTGATCGATTAGATGGTTAAATAGGGAAATCAGAATGAGAAAATGTGTTTTTAAAATAAATGTATCATTGGAAGAAGCTAAAAAACGTTATTGTAACTGGTT
The DNA here is from genome assembly GCF_001591625.1 of Metabacillus fastidiosus NBRC 101226. Classification (GTDB taxonomy): domain Bacteria; phylum Bacillota; class Bacilli; order Bacillales; family Bacillaceae; genus Metabacillus; species Metabacillus fastidiosus. Next base: position 58,287 of record NZ_BCVG01000014.1, on the reverse strand, counting down.
GGATAAGGATGTTGAATTTAAATTAGATGCGTACAGAAATTATGTGCATCAATCAGTATATGTTTCGCAATTTGAAGAAGGGTGGGCTGATGTAGTAACTTTTTTTGAAAAGGAATTAACTGGTTAATTAAATATAGTTTTTCATTATGAAGCATTCATTTCATGGAAAAAAGAGAATCTTGTAATTAGAGATTCTTTTTTTTATTGCCATGTTATAAAAGAGAAAAAAGGTTTAACGGTATCTTATAGGGAATAAAAAACGTTATAATTAATTTTATTTAGAGGAAGTGACGATAATGGAATCATTTCAGGCCGGGCAAGTATGGTCGTTTGACGGAAGAGAAGATGATCCTAACCCGTGCATTGTAGTATTAGAGAAGGAACCTTTTCTCGATACAACAGCTGTCCATATTCAAATAACAGGAGTAAGAATACAGACATCAGAAGGACAAATTTTAACAGAAATTGGACATGTGCCAGTATGTGAGAAAAGTATAAGGGACAGTGTCCAAGTTTATCTGGGGGAAACTTCCGTAAGAGAAGCAGGACTGGAAGGTATCAAGGTCTGGAGAGATGCAGGGGGCGGTGTTTATAATATTCAGCTGAAAGAAATTGTTTCTACTATAGAACAATCTTTACAATAAGGATAAAACATTTATACTTTTGGAGGTTTGAGAAGATGAGCAAGGAACTTAGATTGCGTCCTTTAGAACGAGAAGATTTGAAGTTTATTCATGAGATTAATAATGATGCTAATATTATGTCTTATTGGTTTGAAGAGCCGTATGAGGCTTTTGTAGAGCTGCGGGATTTATATGATAAGCATATTCACGACCAGAGTGAGCGCCGTTTTATAGTAGAAAGAAATGAAGAAATGCTCGGAATGGTGGAGTTAGTGGAAATAGATTATATTCACCGCAGAGCGGAATTCCAAATTATTATTGATCCGAGATATCAAGGTCAGGGCTATGCGGCTGAAGCAACTCGCTTAGCAATGGATTACGCCTTTTGTGTATTAAATATGCATAAGCTTTATTTAGTAGTTGATAAGAGAAATGAAAAAGCAATTCATATTTATAAAAAAGCCGGCTTTTCAATTGAAGGGGAACTGCAGGATGAATTTTTCGTTGACGGCAGCTATCACAGTGTTATAAGAATGTGTATTTTCCAAAGTCAGTACTTGGAGATGAGATAAAGTACCCGTAGAAAATTTTAAGCGGCTCTCAAGGCATGAATTCGGTATGGAACCGGGCTTATGCCTTTTTACTTTATTCGTAAAAATAACTAAATATTTTAAATTGTTGTTTTAAAAGCCAATTAATATATTATATATTTGCTATTATTAATAAAGATATAAAATTATTTCATTTTATTATAGTGAAAGAGAGAACATATATGGATATAAGAAAAGAATTAAGGTTTTATAGTTTGATTATATTTGGTACTTTTTTTGTTGGATTGGGGTTTAATATCTTTTTATTACCAGCTCTTTTAGCAGCAGGAGGGGTCTCCGGAATAAGTACGATACTTTACAGTCTGTATGGCTGGAATCCTGCTTTTGTTCAATGGAGTATTAACATTCCTGTTTTTTTTCTCGGATACTACTTCCTTGGGAGAGATTTCAGTGTGAAAACATTTGTTGGAACTACGTTTCTTCCTTTATCTGTTTGGATAACATCTTACTTACCCTTTACTGTGAAAGATCCTTTGCTTTCTTCCATATACGGGGGAATATTATGCGGTATCGGTCTTGGTTTAGTCTTTCGAGGAAAAGGTTCCACTGGCGGTACAACTATTATCGGCCAGCTTATTAAAAAATACACAGGATTATCAAGCGGTTTTGCACAGCTAATAATTGATGGCTGTGTCGTCGTTGTGGCAATTATTATTTTTGATTTAGAGCTTGCTCTTTATGCCATGATTTCAACTTTTATAGCAAGTAAATCGATAGATTTTATACAGCTTCGTTCCTCTGCTACTAAACTTGTATTAATTATTACAGAAAATGAGCAGCAAGTAACAAGTTTAATTCGAAATGAAGTTAATAGAGGTTTTACTAAAGTATGGTCAGAAGGAGGATTTTCGAATCGGAAAAAAGTGCTGTTACTCAGTGTGGTGGAACAATCGGAAGCCGTTTATTTAAAGGGATTAATACAGAGTCACGATATAGACTCTTTTGTTATATTTTTAAATGCTTCCGATATTATAGGAAAAGGATTCTCTTTACCGAGAGATTGTGAAAATAAATGAATAAAATTTAAGCACTAATAAAGTTATATAACTAAGGATGAGGAAATTAAGAAATTATACTTTTCATTTTTAATTAATTACAGAAGAAATAATTTAAATCGGTTAGCAGAGTTTAGCAAATGGGAGGCGAGGCTTTAAATTGATGCGGTTAATGAGAAATATAGGATTTACAAATAGTATATTGATAGGAATTATCTTTTTATTATGGATTAGTTTGTTTTTCATCAGTGGATTATTTAGTGTATATGCATGGACATTCCTTAAGATGATTTTACCGATTGTAGGATTATTAGGGATAATAATAAATATTATCCTATTCATTGTTTTTATAATCAGAAAGAAAAACATGATGAAATTATGTGTGAATTTAATTGTCAACATAGTATTAGTTTTTCCTTTATTAATGACAATGAATATTATTATTCTTGCATATCCAAATGATCTTTAGCATGCTAAACCAGCTGTTACTGTGGAATGGCCTTTCATTGAACAAACAGTTGTAGGATGGGGCGGCGATACTGTTGAAAATAATCTTCCCCATGTTATATGGGCATCAGAAAGATGGGCATATGATTTAGTTATAGAACCATACGATATTGGAAGTAGCAATAACGAAGATTATGGAATTTGGAACAAAGAAGTTTATTCCCCTGTTTCTGGAACAGTAATTGCTGCTTATGATAAGGAAGAAGATATTGTACCAGGTTCAGAACAGTTTACTTCAATGGAAGGAAACTATGCTTATATTAAAATAGATGAAACTGGAACATATTTATTGTTAAACCATTTAAAAAAAGATAGTGTTTCTGTAAAAGTGGGAGATCATGTAAATCAAGGAGATGTAATTGGACGAGTAGGAAACAGCGGTTCAACTTCGGAACCTCATTTACATATTCATCATCAAAAACAAGATCCAACTAAAGTTATATATCCGATCTTGGCAGAAGGATTGCCGTTATTTTTTGAAGACATTAATGGAGAATCTATGCCTCAAAAAGGAGATGTTATTACACGTAATATTCAATAATAACTGAGCTTAAAATGTCGATAATGTTAGCTAGCTTATTACGCATTTAATTCTTTGAATATTTATTAAATATTATCAAATTTGAGCTATGTTACAATAAACTGATATTAGATAGTATTTAAGAGTTATAATTTAAGTGGGAAGGTTGTTCTTATTTGAAAGACAAAGTGATTGCTCAAAAGAAACATGGCATCATCAGTTTTATTTCTCTTGCAATTGGAGTTATTTGCTTTTTTATTGTTTTTGTAACACCAACAAGAATTGCAAACATTGGCAGTTCGATTGGAGACTATATAACGTTTTCACTTACAGGTGTCGGCATCATATTATCTCTGACTGGTATAGTGAAGAAAACAGAGAAAAATATAATTCCTGTTATATCTTTAATTCTATCATCCTCTTTCTTTATCTTCTGGTTAATCATAATTATCTTATTATTTACCGGTCAAATGGAATTTGGACCATAAGCCAGTATAAAAGGAGCTTCAATCGAAGGTCCTTTTATACTGGCTAAAATCTGAATTATGTAAAGTATTGTATTAGATATTTTAAAACGTTATTTAAACGAAAATATGTGTAAATCTGGGAATTTGTGTAGTGTCTATAAAATGTGTAGTAAAGAAAAGTAAAGGTAGATGGGTATGAACAAAAAAACAAAAGTAATTGGAGCAGCGATTGCTCTTGGAATCATTATCATGTTATATGTTTCCCCAGTTCTTACGATAAGAAGTTATATACTTCTCCAAGGTTATCCTATTGTCAGTATAACTGCTCATATTGATTATAATGGAAAATTAAATAATGGTGAAATGGCATATCAGGTAGAAACTTGGATAGATCGAGAAACAAAAATGCCGATTCCGTATATCTATTTAAAAAAGAACATCATCGGTATGTACTATGTTGCAGAGGTAAAGGTGCCCTGATTGTATAGCGGATGAAGCTTATTTAATTAACTGTTGCGTTAAATAAACAAGTAAGAAGATCTTTCATTCGAAAATCTTTTTTATTTTCTATAAGAATATTTTATATTAACCTGGTATTATCCAATAAAAAGATATTTTACTGGAATAAGAAATCTTCATTGTTCATGAAGTTGTATTATAATTTAGTAGCAGTTAGGAGATTAGAAAGGATTGTAGGTTTTATATGATAAGTGCTGTTATTCATGGTTTTATTTTAGCCTTTGGATTGATTCTTCCATTAGGTGTTCAGAATGTTTTTATTTTTAATCAAGGTGCAACTCAACGAAAATTCAGCAGAACTTTACCAGTTGTCATTACGGCATCCATTTGCGATACCATTCTTATAACTTTAGCTGTTTTAGGTGTATCAGTCATTGTTTTAGGTGTTTACTGGATAAAAATTGTCCTATTAACGGGTGGAATTATTTTTTTAGTGTATATGGGATATACGACTTGGAAAAGCAAGCCTGCCACAACATCATCGAGTGAAAAAGCTCTTACTCCAAAAAAACAAATTGTTTTTGCCGCTTCGGTTTCTTTATTAAATCCTCACGCCATTATGGATACGATCGGAGTAATCGGAACAAGTTCAATATCATACTCAGATACAGAGAAGATTGGATTTACTTTAGCTTGTATTATAACGTCTTGGATATGGTTTTTTTCTCTCTCATTAGTTGGAAGACAAGTTGGAAGGTTAGATAACTCGGGAAGATTTATTATCATTTTAAACAAAGTATCTGCTCTTATTATGTGGGGAACAGCAATATATTTGATCATCACATTAATTTCTTAATGGAATTTTCACTAATAAGTACGTTAATTGAATAAACAGCTAAAAAGATCTTTTTTTATAGTTTAAAATATCAGTTATGTTAACAGAAGCTGTATAAAATGTATATCGCCCTTATTCTTATTGAAATATCATCATTTATTGGCAGACACATTAATATTATTTTATATATCTATTTAAAAATTTAATTTTTTTCTGTCAGATGCATTGATAAAAAGTAAATGGGGGCGTAATTATGTTTATCCATATAGTTCAACCTGGTGATACTTTATTTTCAATAAGCAACAGGTATGATTATTCTATTAGTCAGCTTCGTATGGTCAATGGCTTGGAGCAAACAAATATTGTTCCGGGTCAAGCTCTGCTTATTGCTCTTTACGTATATACTGTTCAGCCTGGGGACACACTCACTAGTATTGCCAAAAAGGCCTATGTTCCCTTAGAACAATTAAGAACAGCTAATCCTTCCCTTAATCTCGACGTTTTAAAGCCTGGAATGAAAATAAGGATTCCTAATATTTCGAACTATGTTGCAGGTACGTTGAGTTATTATGTTGTCCGGACTCCGGAATTGGATCGAACATTGATTAATGATTTCGCACCTTATTCATCTTCTATTTCCCTTTTTGAATATCATTTTGGTACCAATGGAGATATAGTAAACGATCTAAATGATCTAACAGCGATTGAAACGACTTGGAGGAACAGGGTTACTCCGCTCGTTACCATTACTAATCTAACATCAGAAGGCTTTAGTTCAGAACTTGCTCACCAAGTCCTGAATAATCCAACAGCAAGGACAAATCTTGTTAATAATATCTTTTATTTAGTATCCAGAAAGGGATATGGCGGAGTAAATATTGATTTTGAACGTGTGAGAGCTGAAGATAGGGACTTGTTCACCGGATTTTTACGTCAATTGAGAGACCGTTTAAGACCAAGAGGCTATGTTTTAACAATAGCTGTTCCGGCAAAAACGAGTGAGGATATTCCTTGGTTAAGAGGGTATGATTATGGAGGAATTGGAGCCGTTGTTAATTATATGTTTATTATGGCATATGATTGGTATCATTCCGGCAGCGAGCCAGGACCTGTAGCACCAATTACTGAAGTGAGAAAAACGATACAATTTGCTATAAAGAGTGTTCCACGAAGGAAAATTATACTCGGGGTTCCTTTATACGGGTATGATTGGTTAATTCCATACATACCAGGTACAGTGGCACCTGGTATATCAAATCAGAAAGCAGTTGAAACAGCTATGCGGTATCAGTCACCTATACAATATTCAGAGGAATATGAATCACCGTTTTTTCAATATAGAGATGAACAGGGAAAAACACATGAGGTATGGTTTGAAGACAGCAGAAGCATGAGTGCAAAAATGATATTAGTACGCGAGTTTGGTTTACAGGCGATAGGTGCTTGGCAATTAACACTTGGATTCGCCCAGGGACCTTGGCTTTTAAGGAAATTTTTCACGATTAGAAAGGTATAAAACGAACCTTATTACTTTAAATATACATGTAAATCAATAATTCCAACTGTTATGAGCGGCATAATTACTATTATTATTCCAGAGCTGCTAACAAATAAGTGAGGGGATAGAATATAAAAAAGACAGCGGCTTAAGAGGAGGCTGTCTTTTCTTATTGCTTTCTTTCAAATCCTTTTCCTGAATAAGAGCCTTCAGCTTTATATGTACATAGAAACACTCTTCATCTAATAAGAAAGGGGTAGATTAGTAAAAGAATGATAGAAGAAAAGCGGCTAAAACTTTAAGTGAAACTGGTAAAATTGACACTATAAAATTAAATAAAAGGCTGTGTTTAACTTCATTGTTGTTTTTCATCAAATCGGCGGTGACTCCTACAGGCAAAGCGTAAGGTGAGAGACCTCACAGACGAACATTTGCGAGTCGAGGAGGTGAAAGGCATTGAGTTATTAATTAGAATTATTGAATATATGTTGACATGAAATGTGTATTAAGCATATAATACATTCCGAAGAGTGTATTAACTACTTAATACATGTTTTTGTGGGTAGTGTATTAAATGTTTAATACAATAAACAGATTAGCCAGTGCAATGGCTCGATGTTTTATCGGTACTCACTGCAACAGTTTATTGGGAAGTTCTGTATCAAAGTCTTTTATACACTGTACATAGCCTACTATGCTTAATCTGTATTAAATAGTTAATACACAAAATGATTTTCTGGGAGTTGGGTCGATTGAATGTAAAGTTTAATACTAGGGATCCGGTTTATGTACAGGTCATCCGGCTTTTTAAAGAAAAAATCGCCATGGGCTATTTTGAACCGGGCCAGGAGATTCCATCAAGAAGGGAATTGGCTAATCAGCTGAAGATTAATCCAAATACCGTACAACGAGCTTATAAGGAAATGGGGGAACAAGGATTGATTTTTACCGAGGGGAATATGCCGAGCCGCATTACGAAAGATGAAGTGGTCCTTAACAGAGTTCGTGAGGAATTGATTGTCGAAGCAGTTGACAATTTTATTGGTTCCATCAAAACGATCAATGTGCCGCTTTCCGAAGTGTTGGAACTAGTCAAGAAAAAGTATGATACGGAAAACGAAGAAGAGGAGGGATCGGAATGATTGAAGTGAGAAATATCAAGAAAAAATACGGTAAGAAACAGGTTTTAAAAGGTGTTTCCTTTACTGCTGAAAAAGGTGAAATTACTTGTCTGATCGGTATAAACGGGGTCGGAAAGACGACAATTATGAAAGCTGTTATGGCACTTACTCCGATTGATAGTGGTGAAATTTTAATTGACGGTGAAAAAATCGGTAAAGAAAGCTTTGAAAAAATTACCTTTATTCCCGATACCATCACGATGTTGCCGCAAATGAAGATTGATGATGCCTTTACGTTCATGGCGGATTTTTATAAAAGCTGGAACCCGGAAAGAGCAAAGGAACTTCTGCAATTTTTTAAGTTGAATGCTTCAGAACGTATTTCCGATTTATCAAAGGGAAATACGGCTAAAGTCAATCTGTTATTAGGTTTGGCACTGGATGTGAATTACTTGCTGATGGATGAACCATTCTCCGGGATCGATATTTTTAGCCGTGAGCAGATTGCGGATGTGTTTACAAGTCATTTGATTGAAGACCGAGGCGTGATTATCACAACTCATGAAATTAATGATATTGAATATTTGATTGACAAGGCAGTAATCCTTGATAACGGTGAAGTACTAAAGGAATTCAGTGTGGAAGAAGTACGTGAGAATGAAGGAAAATCGGTCGTCGATGTGATGCGGGAGGTGTATTTGGGATGAAAAGTTATTTAAAACTCGTTAATTTTGAAGTGAATCGATTTTTCAATATATATTTGATTTTAATCGGGATCACAATTCTCTCCCAAGTCATTGGTTCATTTGCCGTCTCAAAAGGATATATGAATGAGGCAAATCAGATGATTAATGAAAATCTAATGCCAAAGAGTCAATTCATTGAGCAATTCGGGACCTTGTCTTTTTACCAACTCGTTTTTTCTGGGTGGTTTTTGCTGCCAATCGCTCTTTGTATCACAACTTTGATGATTTATGTTTTCTTTATTTGGTATCGGGACTGGTTTGGGAAAAATACTTTCATTTATAGATTGTTAATGTTGCCGGTCGAACGGATTAATATATATTTCGCAAAACTGACGGCTATCATGTTTTTTGTAATCGGGTTTATTGCCTTGCAAATCTTATTGATTCCAATTGAAATTCAAATATTAAAAAGTATTGTGCCTGCCGACTTTCGAACCGATTTGCCATTTCATGAGATTTTTAATCTCAATATAATGAACTGGTTTTATCCAAATACAATTATTGAATTTATCCTTGTTTATGGAACCGGTCTGATTTTTGTATCGGTCTTATTCACCGCCATTTTATTGGAGCGGAGTTACCGTTTAAAAGGAATTTTCTTCGCAATTGTTTATGGAATTCTTTCCTTCCTTGTCTTTTTTGCACCGGTATTATTGAGTATCTTTTTTGCAAGGAACTATTTTTACCCAATTGAAATCTTTGTAATGGAATTGGTGGCAGGTGTCATTGTTTTAGTAAGTGCAGTTTGGATAGCAAATCATTTGCTAAAACGTAAAATTAGGGTCTGAGGGGGGGAATTATATTGAAAAAATATTGGAAAACCATATTGATCGGTTTAGTTATAATTATTACAATTGGTGCTTTCTATATCCAGACAGCAATGGCTAATGACACCGAATTGTCCTTTAGAATAGAAACTATCAGCGGAAATGAAGAAGAAATGGAAAATGTTTCCTTAAGTGTGGCCTATAAGAATGGCGATATTCATCGTTGGCTGGATATTTCAAAGAATGGTACGACTGATACGATGAACCAGTCTTTTATTGAAACATTGATCAATTCAAATACTTATGGAAATTTGATGTTTCAAAAATATATTAAAGAACATCGTAATTTTATGCGCGGCAAAAAATTGAATCCAACTTATTATTTTGAAGATGAAGAGCGTTTGATTTACACTAATATTCCCAATGATGGGCGAGTGATTCAGGGAATTCCTTTAACTCTTAAGATTCATATTCTGGATAAAAAAACAAATAAACAGTCATCTTTTGAAATCAATACGCCAGTCCATGCCAGCTACGATTGGGAGAACGTGAATAATGTATACGCAGAAAACGGAAAAATAAAAATTTTCGTAAGTGGCTATCTCATTAATGGAGGAGAGGAACTTCGCATTTATACGATTGATGAAAACAAAAAGGAATTAGAACATGACTCAATTATTGCAAAAGAAGAGCTGGAAGAGGGAATGATATCCAGTATCCGTATATTTAATGATTCCGAAATAATTCAAACTGAAAACTATTACTTATATATGGTAGAAAAATATAAGGATCAAAGGGGGGATCATGTATCTGCTGAACCTGAACAAATCTCCAGCCAAGTGTATCTTTATAGCAACATCACCAATCAAGTGGAGGAATGGACAGTTCCTGTTGAATTAAAACCATATATTGACATGATGGTCATTCATGAGAATGATATATTTATTCCTGTTCCTTCAGACACTGGTTTGGAACTGAATCGTTATAATATTGAAAAGGAACAATGGGAAAGTCCTGAAAACTTTAGTTTTACGAACCCTGCGAGTGAGGAAGACGAGCCGTTTTTCCAGCTTAAAAATGGGAAACTGTATATAGTGAATCATGTTTCTGACGGCCATTCGATATTTATCGGTGATTTGCGTACAGGGGAATCGCTATATGAAGGTAAAATCATCGGTGAAAACAATGAAAACCTGGGTCCGAATTTCGAACTTTATATCAATCAATTATATAAAAACCTTTAAAGAAATAACCTGCCGTTTTGAAAAAAAGGATGCTGTTCAATTAAGGTGAACTCCAAAAGTTCGAGTTTTGATTAAGTAATTAATAGGCAGGTATGGATTCGGTATTGAACTGGATTCATACCTGCCTATTTTTGTTTTATTCTTCTGTTATGAGAATAAGCGATATATCCGAGTCCTTGGATTGTCAATTTTGAGATTGAAATTGACAGTATGATCGCCAGGATGAATTATCTAACTCAAATAAGTCATAATACGATAGGAAACCCTCAAATTTGAAGAGATTGTGAATGTTTATCCTTAAATTAAAGGGTACCTTGATTCAATAGAAAGCTAAAAGGATCTTATTTTATAGATTCTTTTTTAGTACCTATAATGTTGCTTATGTTAACTCAACTTAAAAAATTTCAATATATTATTTATATATTAAAAATGGTAATATTTACTTATGGTAATCTTGCCATTGGATAAATTTTAAGACTCAATTATGTATAAAATTCAAATGGAGGGTGGATTATTAATCAGCTATTATTCAGAAATATTATTCATTCATGTTTGTTTATATCTTTGCTTATTTTGATTCAAACGAATAATTATTTATTTTTAAGTATTTGGTGTATTATTGCTGCACTTCTATACATAAGATCAGATCAATCAGGTCGATTATTTATTATGACGAGTGGGTTGTTTGGCTTTGGTTTTTATGCATACTTATATGTGACTACATATTTACTTGAAGGCATTCACTGGAGAGAAATACATATTTTATTGGATAGACTGTCATTAGTTTTAATTCTCATTCCATTATTGTTATTATCGTTGGTTTATAAAAGTTCATTTATCCATTATTTAAAGAAACCAAATTGGGATAACATCATTCAGTTTCCTTTTATTTTATCAGGGGCTCATCATGTAAAATTAAAGTTTTTTCTGCCGATTGCACTCATAATCAATATTATTGCAATGCTGCCGTTTATAGTTTCAAATGGATGGTCATTTATACAGGAGTTTTTTATTATAGCTGTGATTTTTTCGTTTACAAATGCCATTCTTGAAGAGTTTGTATGGAGAGGGGCTCTGCTGAGTCGTTTTTCAGAGCAAATAGGTGAAACATGGGCAATTATCCTTACCAGTTTAGGATTTGGTTTGCAGCATTATTCACTCGGTTTTCCATGGTCTGTTTGTATCGCTTTTTCATTCGGCGGTTTCTTTTATGGTGCTATTACTGTCAAATCTAAAAGTATCATTCCATCTATAATATGGCATATAGCTCTTAATTTCTTAATGGTTTTCAGTGGATTGATTGTAAAATGATCTAATTGATCAAAATAAAATATTATTATTAAAAACAGAGGATCTCTAATTAGAGATTCTTTTTACTGCCTGAAGTAAATTATTTTAACTGGAGCCGTGAGCTTTATAAATGTTAAAAATCGGTTTATTTTAGGCGTTGATCAATAATATAAAACTTCTAATTCTTATTTAAAAGAATGAAAATGAGAGGGGGAAGTGTTCAATTTGAATGATACATTAAGCAAAGAACAATTAGTAATACTTGTTGAAGACATTGTTAATCCAAAATTAGAGGAACATGAAATAAATAAAAAGATTGAACTTCTAGAAAAAAATGTACCTCATCCAGCTCCCAGTGATTTAATCTTTTGGAACGAGGAAGAACTTACTGCAAGAGAAATAGTAGAAAAAGCATTAAATTACAGACCGATAAGTTTGTGAAAGTTCAAGTTAAACCGAAGCCAATGTACTTTCTTAGAAATACAATAACCATCTATCAATTACTTTTATAGATGGTTATTAAAGATATTTAAAAACTTCAATTCTATGGTCTTTAGGAATAATAAAGTTATTTAATTATGGAAGGAGAATTGTTAATAATAGCCCCTATTTAAATGCCAAAGTGAATCATATATTTATTCTCTTCTTTTGCTTGAATAATTTTTTTAGCTAATTCGTTAAGATCAATAGATTGCTTCATATCTTTGGCAGATATAATCACATCTAAGAATTGAGATAATGATTCAGGTGGAATAATCGTAATCCCACAATATGCTAAACCATATTCGGGACGATTTAACGAATGAAAATATGTTTTCATTGTCGATAAGGGTTTAAGCAAATTTTCAAGAATATCATCATCAACAGAAATACAGTTATGTACATCTGGAGTGTAACCCTCGTAGGTTTTTTGATCATTGATTTCATTAATTACGCCAAATTCGTGAACAGCCATAAATATAAATCCCCTTTTGATAATTTTCCTGCCCTTTTCTTAACTAACCAAATATCGAAATATTTTTATTAATAAAAAATGGAGTGGTGACGGACTTTTATTCTATTTTTTAAACAACGTTTGTTGCTTTAAAATAAAGTTTGATCAAAAATATCTCACAAACCAGCATCATGCGATAAATAAAAAGAAACTATTTTGAAAAAAGATTGATCAAAATAGATCTTTTGCAGCAGATTTAAGTTTCGATTTTATAAAAAAAGTTTGATTGTTTTCTATCTTTAATTTTCAACGCTAAGGGCTTTCTTTAGCTTATAATTTCTTCTCTTCATGATAGTTCTCCCATAGTGAGCCGATGTATTTTTCTAATGCTTTAACAATGTCATTTGCAATATCATTTTTGACTCGTATGAGCACAAATAAAGGAGGTAAGTTGGTCTCACGAAAAGCCTTAATCATGGATTCTTCTTGTGGTGTAATATCCATAACGTATTTCTCTTCCTTTCCAGTTAAATTATACAAAACAAATCAACTTCTTATTTTTAAGAATACTTTCAATATTAATAATTCGCTAAAATAAAGAGAAAATCCTTACTAAATAAAACTGTGTCGTTAGCTTAAGTACATTTCTTTACACCTTCATCATTCAATTTAAAGTGTCATTCCACAATCTCGCCCGATTGCGAAACAAGAAAAAATCCCGCATTTCAATACAGGATTTTTGATCGAAATTCATTATAAATGATCAGACTTTTTATAAATGATCGAACTTTATTTCAAAGCCACACTTACTTGTTTATCATTAGAGATTGACCCTTAGGATTTTTGTAATCTCTTATCAGAACGATATCTTCTCTTCGAATTCGTTCTTTAAAACGATTAAAGGAGACGATAATCCAAATTTCATTAAAGAATCTAAAAAAGTAGCAAGAGAATCCATCGAATCGATCATTACTTTCATCAAATAATTAAATTCCCCGCTAATCCGATATAAGTCCGTTACTTCAGAAGCAGATTTACAAAATTGTACAAAATCAGAACATTGGCTTGTTTTAAACATAATGAATGCCTGAATGTTTTTATTAATTTTGGAAGGCTCAAATCTCGTCCTGTAAGCAGCTATAACCCCTTGTTCTTCAAGCTTGTTAATCCGTTCTTTAACAGCAGGCTGCGTCATCGATATAACCCGTCCTATTTCTGTAACGGGGATTCTCGCGTTTTCATACAACAAATTCATGATTTTATGATCTATTTCATCTAATTTTACTGTATTTTTCATACCTAACCTCCTTATTTTGTTTTATAAAGTAAATGACGATTTATACCTATAATATCATAAGTTTAATAAGGAATTTATTTATAAATATGTATTTAAAAATCCTAAATTTTAAATAAAAATATAAATATACATCTATACGATAAAACATGACGATGAATAAACAAATCGAAAAGGATGAAAAAAATGAAGCATCTTGATGGGAAAGTAGCGTTAGTAACAGGAGCAAGTCGTGGAATAGGTCGTTCTATCGCAAAGAGGTTGGCACAAGATGGTGCATTAGTCGCCATTCACTTTGGTAGAAATAAAACTGCAGCAGATCAAACGATTAGAGAGATTGAATCTAATGGAGGAAAAGCCTTCACAGTTGAAGCTGAACTCAATTCGATCAGTGGTGTCAAAAAACTAATAGAACAATTAGATAATGAACTGCAATTAAGAGTTGGTACATCAGCAATTGATATTCTAGTAAACAATGCAGGTATAGGTACACAGGGAACTATTGAAGATACGACAGAAGAAGCTTTTGATGAAATTATTGCTGTCAATATTAAAGCACCGTTCTTCTTAATCCAGCAAGCATTACCGCGTCTACGAGAACAAGCTCGTATTATTAACATTTCATCAGCTGAAGTACGAATTGGTTTAACTGGATCAATTGCATATGGTTTAAGTAAAGGGGCACTTAACACTATGACTCTTCCTTTAGCTAAACATCTTGGAGAAAGAGGTATAACAGTTAATACGATTATGCCGGGATATACGCAGACGGATATCAATGCTAAGTTGCTGGATGATCCAGAAATACGAAATTTTGCTACTGACTCTTCTGTGTTCAAGCGGTTGGGGAAGGTGGAAGATATTGCAGATGCAGTAGCATTCCTTGCTTCCTCTGATAGTCGTTGGATAACGGGACAAATTTTGGATGTATCAGGAGGATTTCTTTTATAGGGGCCGGAAAAAACAAGGCCATTTCAAAACTTAAAACGGATATTTTATATTGAAATTTTGAATATGAGATGAGTTTGGGGTAGTCTTTTCCAAGTGTAAAATCTGTCTTATTTAATTAAAAAGGGCGCATTTCTGAAGAAAGAAATGCGCTCTGCTTAATGAATTGGAGTAAGAGTTTGCATAACCCCTACTTTTTAAACAATATCAGGAGTATTTTAATGTAAATATTGATTTATCAACAATGTAGAAAATCCTGCATAAACAATAAATCAGATATATTGTCATTTAACACTTGTTCGTTATAGGTTCTTACTGTTTATCAATGAATAATACTTTGTTCAAACCTTTTAATCAATTTAATGTTTTTGAAGCCAAGTAGGCAACGAGTATATACCGTTCAGGTGCTGACCCAATATATTCAAAGGGATAGCATGTACTAACAGTTAGTGTTGCTCTTGGCTTTGGAACAATAACGGTTCGGTCATCTTCATCAACAATTCGGACTTTGTTCACTTTGTATTTAAATTCTCCTGCTGACGTTCGAACGATTAACGAGTCTCCTTCGCCTACCTCACCGAGTTTTCGAAATACAGTATCTCGATGACCCGAAAGGACGGAGTTGTCCTTCTCACCTGGTAGTACACTTTCAGCGAAATGTCCAACTCCCTTTTCCAATTCATCCTCATCCGTTCCATGATAGATAGGAAGTGTTGCCTTTAACTTTGGAATATACAGTTCACCTATTTCTTCACCGATTTTAGGACGGGTAGGGTATAACTCTTTGTCTTCTTTTATTTCTTTTTTTGTTGATTTTGTCTTTTCTTCTACTTGGCTATTCTCTGGCTGAGTATTGTATGCAAAATATCCTTTTGCAAACTTATATACATTTGTGGTAGAAAACCATAACCCGAATAAAATCATGATGATCGCTAACGAAAGAAAAATAACTCCTTTTTTTCTGTTCATTTTTAATAATTTCACTTTATGCATTCCTTACTTTTCGATACATGAAAATCCCGGCAAGTAAAATGAAAAGTCCCAATAGGGCATTCGGAATATAATCAGAAGCAGTCTTTGGAAGTTTCGCACCTTTTACAGTTTTTTGTTCCGATTTTTTCTGGATAAGATTTTTTTGTTTTTCTGATTTAGCTGTTGATGGTCGTTCAACTGTTTTTGTTATATTGTCTGCAGAGTCTTTAATTTGTTTTCCTGTGTCCACAACAGTTTCCGAATCGACCATTTCACCTGTTATAATGAAGTCAGCTAAAAATTCCCCGTCAGTATTATATAATTTTACTTTCAAGTTAGCCCCTTTAAGTTCTGTTAAGTTCATTAAGTCCATTAATGATATCGGTGTTTCCGATCCTTCTTTAACAAGACTATAAGATGCTTTTAATTTGAAAATAGAAAGTAATTCTTCGTAGATAGATGCTAACTCGCCAACTTGTTCTGCTGTAAGCTCAGCAGCCATATCAAAGTCCTCGAAAGCCATCATACGGTTACCTAATGTTTCAAGTCTTTCAATTGTTGCAGGGTTAGAGAGTTCTTCCTCTAATGACATGAAATGCTCCATGAGGCGCTCAAGCTCCTCGTCCGTCAGATCAATTTCTTGTTGAAAAATAGCAAGGAGTTCATCAGCTATTTCTTCATCCAGTCCAGGGAACACTCCTGAAGACCAAATCATTTCTTCCAATTCATCCATATACACATAATCATTAATATTTTTCCCGTTTTCCTTTAACAGTTCGAATACAGCTGACTGATCCATTCCATAAGATTCTTTAAAATAATCTAAATTGCTTAAGTCAGCTTTAATAACTTCACCTAAGAAGTCTTTTAAATCTTCAACTGTTTCAAATTCTTCAGTATTAGTCTCATAAATAGCAAGGACTGCTTCTATATCTTCCTTTTTTACTTCAAATCCTCTAATCTTGCTTACTTCGGCTAAATAATCTACAAAATCTTGGTCAAAGTTTGGATCACGTTCAAAAGGCTTGTCTTCTATATAGAAAGAAACAGCTGAATCGAGATCATCAAGGAAAATATAATCATTAACACTTTCTCCATGTTCTTCTAATAATTGATCAAGACTTTCCTTATTCAATTCATATTCTTCATAAATATAATTAAGGTTACTTAAATCACTTTTAATGACTTCATCTAAGAAATTACGAATCTCTTTAACAGATGTAAAGTTTTCAATAGTTTCATCGTAAGCAGCAAGGGATGCTTCTATATCTTGTTTTGTTACTTCAAATCCTCTTACCTTGCTGATCTCTTTTAAATATTGGGTAAGTTCTTGTTCAAACTTCGTGTTTGGAGCAGCTAGTGTTAACTGCGGAAATAAACCAATTAATAATGAGAATGAAAGTAAAAGTACTCCTAGTTTTTTCATGTTGTTCACCTTTTCTTCACAGTTTTATTTTTTCTAGAGAATTATAAAGTAATAATGAAAATCTAACAATACAAGTATTTTTTTACCAATATGGATTTGCTGCTTTGTTAGTTAAAATGATTTTATGTGGCATATGATTTCTTCTTTCTTACATCTAAATTCTATAAGTGACTTACTACAGAGAAAAGATGCGATTCAAAGAATTATTAATAGATATGTTTTTAGGTCATTAGGGTTCCACTTTTTAAGGTAATCTAATATTTTCTGAATAGATATTTCACTTCTTATTCTTATATCCTCTTTAGTGTAAGAGATTTAGGATTCTAAAATCGTAACTTTTGACCGATGAACGAGTTTAATGTGTAAAATGTAAAGTATGATAACTAGAGTGATATAAATTAATTATCTAGGGGACTTTTAATCTCTTATTGAAGTAACGAGGCAGATTAGTTTAATCCAGTCTTTCTTTCGCTTATGTTAAACTTAGCCTTCAAGAGGTGGTTTTAGTTATGCAGCAATTACAATTTGAAGCGTCTTGGGACAAAGCATTATCTGCTCAGGACCGACAAAATATAGAAAGAATCTTTAGTGAAACAAAATATCTAAACAGTGCTGATATTCTTTGCTATCCTATTCGAGAAGCAATCAACCATCAAGAGGACCTGCTCGTATCTGTACTGGTCCATAACTTTACGGACCATTCGCTTATTTTTAATAAAGCAAGATTAGTTTACAGTATTCAGGGAGATGTCATTGCAGATAAGGCATTCACTTTACCTGCACTTGTTATCTCATCCCAAGTGAGTATGCCTTGGACGTTTATATTTCCAAAGGACAGTTATACACGACAGATTTCTTTTGAGAATGGGCGATTAGAAATACTTTAAATCCGCTTTGCAGATCTTTCTTTTTACATGGGCTGTTTTCTCAAAAGGGTAGAGAATTATCAAGATAGTTGTTATCTATTCGATTGCATAGAAGTTAAGAATAATAAAAATATTGGAATATTTTTTAAAGAATTGGATAGCTTCATGATAGTTATATTGAGCTGATCAAGATGTTGACCCAAGAGAAGGAGTTAACCCACTTTCTTAGTTTATCTCGAACTGAAGTAAGCGGTTAGTTGAACGAGTTATAAATTGAATAGTTTAAAGTTATAGAGCATTTCTTTGTAATGAGGGATGCTTTTTATTTTTCTTTAAAATTAAAAGGATATTTATTTAACAATAATAATATAATAAAAAACAATATTTTTTTATTGTAAAACGATAAAAATATGTTAAGATTGATTTAACAATAATTAAGAGAGGTGCTTTTTATGAAACTTATGAAACGTGGAACAACATTGTTTTTAAAAATAGCTGTTATTCTTATTGGAATCCCAATTCTTGCTTTGTGCATCTTTTTGGTACCGGAGATAGCGAAGTTTGCAGCAGAGTTGTATCCAGAGATTGCTTATATAAAGTATCTTGTTTTCATCGATTTTTATGCAGCGGCGATACCATTTTACTTTGCACTGTATCAAGCTTTTAAACTTTTAAGCTATATCGATAAGAACAGTGCATTCTCGGAACTATCTGTAAAGGCTTTAAACAATATTAAAAAATGTGCAATTACAATCAGCAGCATCTTTGTTCTCGGATTGCCGCTTTTCTATCTTGTGGCGGAGGCAGACGATGCTCCAGGTATCATAATAATCGGAATGGTCCTGATTTTTGCTTCAATGGTTATAGCAGTCTTTGCTGCTGTTCTCCAAAAGCTTTTACAAGAAGCCATCGATATAAAGTCAGAAAATGACTTAATAGTCTGAGGTGAATAAGATGACGATTATAATCAATATTGATGTGATGTTGGCTAAAAGGAAAATGAGTGTAACAGAACTTTCGGAGAGAGTTGGAATTACGATGGCAAATCTTTCTATATTGAAGAATGGAAAGGCAAAAGCGATTCGATTATCAACTTTAGAAGCGATTTGTAAGGCTTTAGAATGTCAGCCCGGAGATATTTTAGAATACAAAAGTGACGAAGACACTCAAGAATAGCAGACAACAAATTTTTTCAGCTAACGGGTAATTTAACTCAGTAAATAATTAAAAAAGATCTTTAATTTAAAAGATCTTTTTTTCTGTTTAAAATGTTCATTATGTTACCTGACTTTATATAACGTATTAATATGAATTTATTTCTTATCATCTTTATTGAATACATGATTCATTTAAAATTTTCATAAGCTTTCAAAAAATTCACGTGTTAAATAAAATAATCAGGTTGTCTTTTTTCAACAACCTGACATTCTTTTTCTAATCTAAGTACTTTTAATATTAGTAGCCGTATCCTCCACCATATCCATAACCAGGATAATGAGGATAAGGATGATAGTAAGGTGGATAATATGGATAATGAGGATAGTGATAATAAGGCGGGTAGTATGGATAATATGGATAATGGTGATATGGTGGTCTTGGATAGTATAGTGGCTGTCTTTCAGCTGAATTATATTCGTCTTGTGAAAAATCGGCTTCTTCAGCATGAAAATTTTGAGATTGCAAAATATTACCTCCCTTCATAAATTTTCATACCCTTAACTTTATGCAAATCCGAGGTGTTTAATTACTCATTCTCCTATAGATTATTCAATTTTAATAATCAAACGTTATTATAATTCTTCTTTCCTCTTTAATATTTATAAGATCCATTATGTTAACCAAAGATTAATTGAGAAAGGGATATGTCGCTTTTTATAGAATTTTATATTAGTTGAGTGAAGTTTAGAAGAGGAAGGGCGAGATGAGAGGAGTAAAGAAATTAAGTACAATTTGATTGGGGAAATATACAATTACACAAGAAAACCAGGTAAAAGAATAGCAAAAATAATTAAGTGATTTCGAAAAAATATGATCAATAAAGTGAAAACAACTTCTTGAAAAATTTGATTTTAAGAGGAATAGATTCATGACGTCAGGATTATGTATCAATTTAAAATAAACTTTTAAAACGGAAGGAAATTTATTATGCGAATTATTAGTGTTAGAGAACAGCCAGAGTATAAGGAAAAAGCAATTAAATATATTCAGAGCATATGGGCAAATGAGAATAGTATGAAAGTATACGAGAATTGTATTATCCATAGTGTCACGACTGATAGTCCGCTTCCTATTTGGTACTTAATGGAGGAAGCGGGTGAGATTATCGGTTGTGCCGGTCTTATAAGTAATGACTTTATTAGCCGGATGGATTTATGGCCTTGGATATGTGCTCTTTATATTGAAGAGAATTATCGCGGTAAGTCTTTAGGGAAAGAGCTGCTTTTACGTGCTAAAGCTGATGCTGAAAAAGCAGGGTTTAATAAAGTTTTCCTTTGTACGGATCACATTGGATACTACGAAAAATATGGATTTACCTATATCGGTGACGGATATCATCCTTGGGGAAGCAGTTCGAGGATTTATGAAAGCAATGAGTAATAAAATCATTTTTCTTCAGGAAGTATCCTGTTTTAACCAGTATTTATGCTAACTAAATAGAATAATAATATTTAGTTTAATTAATTTTCATACATAAAAATCTAATGTTAATAACTATGTTTATAAGAAAGAGTCGTATTCAAACCTGTTTTAGATATTTATCTGAAACAGGTTTTGTTATCTTTTAGCAGGATAGGGACCTTTCTTGTTAGAATGGGAAAGAAATTAAATATGTTACACACGAGATTTAATAATTATAAAGAAGAAAAATTCATGATTGCTGTTTCAATTTAAAGCAATAGTAATGGAATGCTGTCCTTAAGATAGAAGTTTATTTATTGTTTCATTAAAGGGAAAGTATTGTTAAAAAATAAAATCTTGAATTCGAGATTTTTAACTTGATTTATTTTCAATTGACTGGTAAAGTGATGTTGAGGTTAGTGATTGGGGAGGAAATGGAATGCGCAATAATACGATGGGGTCTTTAATATGGTTACGTTTAATGCGTTTTACGAACCATAGTAACCAGATGTCAAATGATTTTTTAAAGCGTTTTGATTTAACAACAGCACAATTTGATGTCCTCATGCAAATTCATGTATATCAGCCACTCACTCAAATTGAGTTAGCTGAAAAAGTAACAGTCACGCAAGGTGGTATTTCCCGTATGCTTGCACGACTTGAGAAAGAAAACTATATTGTGCGCAAGCAAGATTGGAAAACGAAAACGATTAGCCTTACTAAGAAGGGTGAAGTGATTTTAGAAGAGGCGATGCCAGCTCAGCTTGCGTTTCAATCGTCATTTTTTGACGATGTATTAAATGAGGAAGAAATGAAAACATTATACATGTTGATGACACGTGTTCATAAAAATAGCCAAAAAAAAGAATTACCGCCTGAGTAATTTTTTTACATTATCACTTGACTAATCAAGTTTAAAAAGGAGAAATCACTATGTATAAAATTCCTGGACATCACCATATTTCGATGATTACAAAAAATGCTCAAATAAATAATCAATTTTATCAAAAAGTGTTAGGTTTGAGACGGGTTAAAAAGACTGTGAATCAAGATGATCCTTCTATGTATCACTTATTTTACGGAGATTTAACGGGAAGCGCAGGTACAGAGCTATCATTTTTTGAAATGCCGATCGTTGGAAGAACAGTTCGTGGGACAAATGCCATTACTCAAATTGGCTTACTTGTACCATCATTTGAAAGTTTAGAGTATTGGAAAAAGCGATTTGAAACATTTGATGTTAAGCACGGAGAAATTACAACGTATGCAGGACGAGCAGCACTTCCATTTGAGGATGTGGAAGGATTGCGTCTTATTTTACTAAATAATAATGGCGAAGAGATACCAGAATATTGGTCAGCTTGGGAAGATTCTTTAGTGGAGCAAGAGCATCGCATTTTAGGCATGGGGGCTGTGGAAATAACAGTGCGCTATTTGGAACGAACGGCTAGAACTTTAAAGGACATGTTTGGTTATGTAGAATTGGTTCGTTCAGAAAATGAAGCCATTTACCAGTCTATTGCAGGGCAGGCATTCGGTGAAATTGTAGTGAAGCAGCAGGAGGGACCAAGTGAAAAACCGGGTCGAGGAAGTATTCATCATTTGGCGATTCGTGTGAAAAATGAGGAAGAGTTACGTTATTGGGATGAAGTAGTGAAAGAGCGTGGCTTCCAGTCATCAGGTATTGTTGACCGTTTTTACTTCCAAAGCTTATATTTTCGTGAATCGAATGGCATTTTATTTGAGATTGCGACAGATGGACCTGGGTTTACAGCAGATTCAACAGTAGAAGCTTTAGGTGGAAAATTAGATTTACCACCATTTTTAGAAGAAAAACGTGCAGAAATTGAAGCGAATTTAAAGCCTATCGATTAAAAAGGAGAGTATAGAAATGGAGCAATATCGTATTGATAAAAATAAAGGGATTGAATTCGGTTTATATTCGATTGGTGATCATTTACTAAACCCATTAACAGGAAGTCGTATTAGTGCCGAACAACGTATTCATGAGTTAATTGAGGCAAGTAAGCTGGCAGATGAGGCGGGACTAGATGTATTTGCTGTGGGGGAAAGTCATCAAACGCATTTTACAACACAAGCGCATACAGTTATTTTAGGCGCTATTGCACAAGCAACAAAAAATATTAAAATTGCCAGCTCGGCAACGGTGTTAAGTACGTCAGACCCCGTTCGTGTGTATGAAGATTTTGCAACACTTGATTTAATTTCAAAAGGTCGAGCTGAAATTGTTGCTGGGCGTGGCTCACGTGTTGGAGCGTATAGCTTACTTGGATATGATGTCCGTTATTATGAAGAATTATTTGAAGAGAAGATGGAGCTTCTAATGAAGTTAAATACCGAAGAAAGGGTAACATGGGAAGGGGAGTTCCGTGCACCATTGGAAAATGCGTATATTCTTCCACAGCCTCTCCATGGCCATATGCCCATTTGGCGTGCTGTAGGTGGTCCACCAGCAAGTGCTATTAAAGCAGGACATGCAGGTGTGCCAATGATGCTCACGACACTTGGAGGACCAGCGAGCAGCTTTAAGGTATCTGTAGACGCTTATCGTCAGGCAGCAGAGCAAAATGGTTTTGATCCAACAGCATTACCAATTGCTACAACAAGTTTATTTTACACGGCAGAAAATTCACAGGATGCAGTTAGTGAATATTATCCACATGCGAATTCAGGCATGCAGGCTTTAAGAGGTGGCGGCTATCCAAAACAGCAATTTGAACAAGCAACTGACTATCGAGATGCATTAATGATAGGCAGTCCACAGCAAATTATTGAAAAAATGATCTATCAATATGAACTATACGGTCAGCAGAGATTCATGGCACAAATTGACTTTGGTGGTGTACCATTCGATAAAATTGCGAAAAATATTGAGCTGATTGCAACAGAAATACTTCCAGTAATTAAGAAGCATACATCCAAAAAATAAAGAGAACATATGATAGAGAGAACAGCGTCTATTATTCTAGCATAATTTTATTTTTACTTAATTAAAAATAGAATTAACGCTTTTAAAAAAGTTAAATCACAGTGAGTCTATTAAAAAGGAAAGGAGGTAAGGGGATGAATTTAAAGGTTAGTAAAGAAGCAGCATTTTAATTAATTCCCGTCATTTATATTTATATTAAACGAAAGAAAGAATCTATTTTGATTAAGCTTTTCAAAATAGATTCTTTTTTATTTTGTTCATATGTACGTGTTTGAGAAGTATTTTTGCTCAAACTTTATCCAAAATCTATATAAAGATAAGTAGTAAAGCACAATCCTTGGCCCTTCCAGATCATAAACATCTCATTCTGAATGAACTCACTTTTATATATCAATTACAATTTTTTTTGATATTTTACGATAAATAGGTATCTATTTATCTATTATTTGCTATAATATGACATGTTGTTTACAAAATGGAAAAAGGAGTTAGATTACTATGTTAAAAGGCATCCGTCCTTATCCCTTAATTCTTGGGATCGTTTTGCTTTTTTTACTTCCAAGTTCTCCTGCTAAGGCAGAATCCCCGACGATCATGGGATCTTCTGACCTGACGGCAAAGCAAATGGGCGATTATGTTCTTCAGAATGAATCAGACCCGAAACTTACAGATATATCAATCTATCAGCTTGCTGAACTATACCTTGAAATTGGAAGAATAGAAGGAGTCCGTGGTGATATTGCATTTGCTCAAGCGATCCATGAGACTGGTTTTTTTAGATATGGTGGAGATGTTATACCTGAACAAAATAACTATTCAGGAATCGGAACGACTGGCGGAGGAGTGAAAGGTGCTTTTTTTGCAACACCTGAAGAAGGAGTTCGCGCACAGATTCAGCATTTAAAGGCATATGCCAGCAAGGAACCATTGAATACTGAGCTTGCAGATCCAAGGTTTCATTTTGTGAAACGCGGAATTGCACCTCTATGGACAGACTTGAATGGAAGATGGGCGGTACCTGGAAGAGGATATGGAGAGAAGATTCTCCAATATCATTCTAATATGTACGATTCTAATATAGCAGAAACGACTCTTACTATTCCACATGTAGAGTTACCGGTTAATCACAAGCTTCCTGTTGCTAAACTTACAATAAAATCCAATGTTCCGATGTTTGCCCCGGATGGGTCAGAGTATAGAACGATTAAAAAGGGTGAAAAATTCGGAGTTTATGGAGTTACAGGTAATAGCTACGATGTTGGTGAAGGATATCTTGTAGAAGCGAGCAGCGGTAAAATGAGTATGTACATAGGGAGAATTCTTATTAAAGATTCTAAAACCGTTATGTATAAGCCTGACGGGACTATTTTCCGGATCGTTACACCAGGTGAAGCACTTATGGTCTATGATTACGATGAAAATGTTTATCAGGTAGGCGGAGGTTATTATGTAGAAAAGTCAGATAATCCGGTTTATCACTTGGGCCGTCTTGAGCTCTCAGCAGATATTACTATGTACAGTCCAGATGGAACTCCTTACAGTACACTTAAAAAGGGAGCTAATTACCCTGTGTATGGAATTGATGGAGATAAACTTGATATTGGCGGCGGTTATACAGTTCAATATAATGAAAATGATATGTCCTATATTAACTGATGAAAAATCAGGCAGCATGAGCAGCTGTCTGATTTTTTTTTGATATAGCATTATTTCGATTAAAGGTTTATTTAAAGTTACAGTTAATTGAATTTTTAAAAAGATCTTAAATAAAAGATCTCTTTTTTTATTGCCGATAAAATGTGCTTTATGCTCATTAGAAAGAAGATTAACTTGCTATGAAAAATAGAGAAAAAGGGAGAATTTATAAGAAAACTTATGATGATAATGGCTTTCATTTCATTTGTTTTCGTTTTCATAACTGAATTCGGACTTTGTCAAAATAGCTAAAATTAATGATAATAAAGACTCTAAATAACAGAAGTTTATACACAAATTAAACAAACATCCAGGAGGAATCTTCATGTTAAGAACAATCTTTTTCTTTAAAAAAAATGACAAGGTAGTAAAATTAACAAACAAAAATAAAAAAAATAAGCCAGCTGCATTTGACCTTTTTGATGCTTACGCAGCAGCTTACAAGAATTTCTAAGCCAGGTTTAAACAAACTTTTAAGAGGGATCATTAGTTAATTTACTTTCTATAGATCTTTATAAATCCTCTTTTCACTCACTACGTGATAGTAACTATCTCCTAAACAAAAACATTATAAACAACTCAAAAAGCCCTTATTCAGAGGCAAATATAAAATTCCGTGTGAAATGTTGTTTTTGTCAATTAGGTACATTGTCTCTTCAAATACTTTGAAGGGACCTATTAGAAATAGATTTATTGGGAAAATGTCTCCCGATAATTAAAAAGACGGCTGACTAGTTCGGTCAGCCGACAATAATATTTATTGGAAATTTATTTCTTTTCCATAACAGCAAAGTAATTTTCTTCGTTATCTGCAAAGTTAAATACTCTGCCAGAAGGCATATTTACAATTTCTCCGACTTTGATATTTTTATTTGATAAATTGCTGTATAAATCATCGAGATTTTCCGAAAAAAACATTAAAGAAGGTGTACCGAGATTTAATCCAGGTGACATTTTAGCAACGAATTCTTTATTGTGCAGAATGATGCTTGTTTCTGTCTCCCCTGTTGGAGCGATTTCAATCCATCTCATTCCTTGACCGTTATTTTCTTCAGAAATTACGCTAAATCCTACTTTTTCTGTCCAAAAATTCACTGCTTCATCTTGGTTATTCACATACAACATAATTTGACCAATTTTATTAATCATCAATTGTCCCCCTAAATATTTTCATATTCTATTAATTCTATAATCATTATAGATAATCCTTGTTAATCTAAACTTCTCCAAACTACTAATGCTATCATAAATATCTATAGAGCACCCTTTAGTCCATTTATACTTGTATATGATAAAATGATAACACTAGTAAATTTGAGTTGGAAATATTACATATAGGGTGATCATAAAATGAAATTAATCATAACGGAAAAACCGTCTGTCGCAAAAAATATCGCAGATGCCCTCAAAATAAAAAATCGGCAGGATGGTTATTTTGAAGGGAACGGCTATTATATTACATGGGCTTTCGGCCATTTATTACAGCTCTATGATGCGAAAGATTATGACGGGAAGATGACGAAATGGAAGATGGAAAATTTCCCGTTTATTCCGGAGAGCTTCCGCTATAAAGTGAAAAGTGATCCCCGTAACCGGGATAAGGAAGATTTGGGAGCGAAAAAACAGCTGAAAATTATTTACGGTTTAATAAAGCGACCCGATGTTGAAGCGATTATTTCCGCCTGTGATTATGACCGGGAAGGACAGATTATCGGTGATACGATTATTTATCAGCTAAAAACAAATAAGCAGGTGTACCGCCTTCTATTAAATGAATGGACAGCTGATGAGGTGTTGAGAGGGCTGCAAAATATGAAGCCGAACACAGAGATGAGACCGCTTCAAGATGCGGGAATCGGCAGGCAGTGGGCGGATTGGGTGATCGGAATTAATTTAACATCTGTTGCGACATTGAAATATCAAAAAGGGTCCGGGCAGGCGTTGAATATTGGAAGGGTGCTTCTCCCAACATTGAAAATTATTTATGATCGTGATAAAGAAATTGAAAACTTTGTACCGGAAGATTATTTTAAGCTTGCTGCTGTATTTAAGACAAAGGATGAAAAAGAATATGAAGGAATATATTCTGAAGACGGGGAAGATAAATTTAAAAAGAAAGAAATGCTTGAGGAAATCGAAAAAGCTTTAGCGAATAAAACAGCAACAGTTATAGATAAACAAGTGGCAAAGAAAAAAGAATATCCACCATATTTATTTAACCTTTCCAATTTACAAGGTTATGTAACTAGTAAGTACAGAGGATGGACATCAGATAAAGTGCTGAAAGTCGCTCAGTCGCTTTACGAGAAAAAATACATTACGTACCCGCGTACCGCTAGTGTCGTTTTAGAAGAAAGTCTCGTTGGCAAAGTGTCAAAAGTGCTGGAAACTTTGAAAAAAGGTTTGCCATATGAAAATGAGATTAAATTTATGAAGACGAAGCGGCTTTTTGACAATGCAAAAGTGGAAAGTCACAGTGCGATTACACCGACTTATTTAATTCCTAAATCGTTAACGAAAGATGAAGAAATCGTTTATACCGCAATTAAAAACCGCTTTATTATGCAGTTTATGCCGATTGCTGAACATGAGGAGACGAAAATTACAACGAAAGTGAATGACCCGGTGATTAAAGGAATTTTCCTTTCAAAAGGGAAGGTACAGCTCGTAGAAGGATGGAAAAAAGTAGAGAAAATAGAATCAAAAGATGTTCTTCTACCATTTGTAAATGTGAATGATACGGTCTCAGTTATCGATCATAAACTCACTTCCCATGTGACGAAACCACCGAAGCAGCATACGGAGAAGACATTGCTTAGAGTAATGGAAACGTGCGGGAAATCCCGGGGGGAAGAAGAGAGTGAGGAAATGCTCACAGAAGTGTTAGCCGGCTACAGCATCGGGACACCTGCAACGAGAGCGGAAACGATTAAAAAATTAAAAGATGTCGGTTATATTCAAATGGAAAATAAAAATCTCGTTTGTACGGAACTAGGAAGAAAGCTCGTAGAAACTTTTCCGGTAAAAGAATTATTTGATTTACAGTTTACCGGAAGACTGGAGAAAGCCCTGTCAGATATTGAGAAACAAACATTCAGCCGTGAGAAATTTCTTCACTTCATTTTCAACTTTACGACGAAAGCAGTCCATACGATCAAAGAGGAAGAAGATATCGTTATTCATGAAGTTTCCCGTGAAAAGAAAACGAATGAAGTTTTAGGGAAATGTCCTGTATGCGGTCATGGGGTCATCGAAGGACAAAAAGGTTTTGGCTGCAGTAATTGGAAAAGCGGATGTAAATTTGTCATTTGGAAAAATGATAAATTCTTAGCAACGATGAAGAAAAAGCCGACTAAGACAATGGTAAAATCTTTATTGAAAAACGGGGTTGCACCGGTAAAAGGTTTAACGAGTAAAAAAGGGAATAAGTTTGATGCGAAATTAAAATACGAGAAAAATGCGGATAACGATTATTTTAGCTGGAAAATGGAATTTGATAAGTAGCATAGTATATGAAAGAGAGTAGAGGGGATTTTAAGTTCCCTCTTTTATTTGTATTTTTATATATTTTGGCACATTCGATAAACTGTATTGTATGTCAAAATATGATAAAGATGAAGTATTCATAAAATATATAGACGGAGGAACAGCACGTGGAAAATCGATATTTACAATCACTTGTTCAGATTATATTGGAAAATATACCGAAAAATGCGGATAAGTCGCTGTTATTTGCATTTTGTAATGGTGTTGTCACTACATATGATTATTTTTATTATGAATTTTCTAGAGCTGTGGAGCTTGGTTCATTAGAACTTCCATCTGACAAAGTTATGGATAACATTCAAGGAGTGCGTGACAGTGATGAAGCAGAATGGACAGCTTTTGTCTTAGCTGTCAAAAAGGACAGTTCTTATGAAATTGATTTTTATGATGATTTAAATCCTACATTAGAATGTAGTTCAGCTTTACGCTGGCTTGAATATGCTCATTACAATATTGAACCTGCTTCTGATTTTGATAAATCACTGCTGCAAAGTGCTATCAAAGCAGAGAAATTTAAGAAAACTTTAAATTATGCCTGTTATAAGAAAGATATTAGTGCAATAAAGGAGCAGTTAATAAATATTAAACAGTCGAAATTAAATAAAAAAGATCCTAATAGAAAGACTCCGCTCCATATTGCTTGTCTAGATGGGGATGCTGAAATTGTAAAATTATTAGTTGGAGCTGGAGCAGATCTTAAGATTAAATATCAGGGGGATACCCCTTTTGCTCTCGCCTGCAGTAAAGGAGACGCTGAAACAGTAAAATATTTGATTAGCAAAGGAGAAGACGTAAATGAAGTAATGGCTAGAAAAGTAACTCCGCTTCATTTGATAAGTCAATCCGGTAATAAGGAAATAGTAGAATATGTATTAGACCGGGTAATCAATATAAATGCTGTTACGAGTATGAAATATTCAGCCCTGCACTACGCGGTAGAGAGTAATAATCTTGAAGGGGTTACTGCTCTAATAGAGAACGGGATTGATATGGAGTTACTGGAAAATTATAAAAGAAGTGCGCTTGCTCTTGCCTGCGACCGTAATCAGTCGGAAATGGCAGAGCTGCTTCTGGAAAGAGGAGCGAATATTAATAGTATCGGGCTGGACAAAAAACGCCATTACATCTTGCATGTGAAAGAGGCTTTATCGAAGTTGTAAAAATATTAATCAAGTATGATCCTGACTTACATGCCAGAGCGACATTATACAGCAGGCCGAATAATGAGAAATTAAGGGAAACTCCTATTGAAACGGCTAAACGGCTTGGATATAGCGAGATAGCTAACATTTTGGGAACAGATACATATTGAATCTAATAATCTTATTCTGAATATGTAGAAACGGATCTCAGATATAAGAAAGACGTTTCGTTTATAGTGAAAAATGAGAGCCTTGCTACACATTTTCATGTGGCAAGGCTCTCAATGTCCCGTATTAAGCGATAACATGTCTATTATATAGATGTTTATGAGCTTTGATTATTTTCGATATGTCTCCAAGCAGTCGGTTTATTATTTTTTGGAGACTCGGGGAAAATGTCTCCTTCTTTTAAGTTAACTTGGGTACCGACTTCATTTACATAACTTCCGGTTTCTTCTACTTTATTCCCCGTCAGGTGCTCATGGTCAACATGTCTCCATGTAGTTAGTCCCTGACTTTCTGGACAATCCGGGAAGTGGTCCCCTTTTTGAAGTTCTGTTAATTCCCCCGCCGCACAAACATATTTACCCGATTCTGATACTTCTTGTCCACTTTGGTGTAAATCTTGATTTTCATGCATAATATATTCCACCCTTTCCATTGTTCATTGAGAATTTCTTCTATCAATACATTAACCTTAAGGGGCTAATATTAAACATACAATTGTATATATCGAGAAATATATCGAAAAAATTAAAAGTGGCTGTCTTCTTTGAGGAATCTCTGCAAAAAAACAGTGTATGGAGAAGGAATATTCGAGGCTTGTGGACATACAATGAAAACATGAGTTAAGCCTTACATAAAAGAATAGGAGGGAAGACCCGAATAAAGTGTATTATCAGATGGATATATCAGTTTATGCATTATTAAGAAGAATATTGGAGAGAAACAGCCTATCCGTCTTCATACGGGTGACCTTTAGGGGAGCATTTAATTGTATCAAAGGATAGAGAAATAAACGGGCTTCCAGTTCCGCTGTTCAGCAAATATAAGCAGTCAAAATGTAGTTTTCAATTGTTCAGCTGTACAAAATCTAAACAGTTGCTATAGGAGGGTTAAATGGAAGATCGAATCGATTTAAAAAGGTTTCTTTCAATATTGAAAAAGAGAATGCTCCTTATTATTTTGACGACTGCTTGCATATTTGTTGTTACAGTGTTCGCAACAATATATATTATAAAGCCCACTTATGAAGCAACAGAATATATTCTCGTTGATAATACGAAAAAAGAAGAGGGAGGATATGAAGAGGTACAGCGAATTAATATGCTTCTCGCATCCTCAATCGACTTTATAACGAGTCCGATTGTTCTTAACTCAGTAAAGAAAGAATTTAACATAAAGGGGGATAAGCTGGAGGAAAATATAGCGATTAAAAATAATAATAATTCGCAGATTATTAATATTGTCATCCGGGACAGTGATCCTGATTTGACAAAGGAGCTTGCTCACAGTATCGCAGTTACATCCGTAAAGAAATTAAACCAATCATTAAAAGTAGGAAGTATTCAAGTATTGAATGATATTGAAGGAGAAGTCTCCCCAAAAAGAATTGACAGCCCGCTCCTCAATATGGCAATTGGTCTTACTGTTGGTTTATTTATAAGTATCAGCTTAGCCATGGTTAGAGAGCATTTGGATGATTCGATAAAAAATCCAAAAGAAGTGGACAATATGCTCAGTTTGCCGATTCTTGGCTATATTAACTTAAAAGCAAAGAAAAGAGACAGCCAATGGGAGAAAGAAGTTATTAGAGAGAAAAACAGGGGTGAAATGGGTGCCTAAAAATAGAAGGAAAGAAAAGCGGATGCTTAGGAAAATAAAACTCACTGATGATTATGTAAGTACGGAACAGATTAGAATGATTAGGACAAACATTGAAAATACACTTAGTGACTACCCGACCTTACTGATGGTCACATCTCCTAACATTGAGGAACAGAAGTCTTTAATTTCAGCGAAATTGGCAATATCTTTCGCTGAACAGAAAAAAAGGGTTCTATTAGTGGATGCGAATTTAAGGAGACCGTCACTGCACAGATGGTTTGATATTGAAAATAAAACCGGGCTTGCGAACGTTATTGTTCATAATGAGGAAGTTCAACTGCATGCAAGGGAAACATTTATACCGGGACTATTCCTTTTACCGGCAGGATCACCTTTCGTAAATCCGCTCGAAGTATGGCAGTCAAGCAAAATTAAACATGCGATGAGCCAATGGGGATGGGTATATGATGTCATTATTATAGAAGCTCCTGCATTTCTTTCAGCCTCTCATTCTCAAATTCTCGCAGACGAGTGTAATGGCGTTATTTTAGTACTGCGGGAGAATGACACAAAAAAAGAAGATACGCTCCTAACAAAACAATTCTTAGAGAGAGCGGAAAAGCGGATTTTAGGAGTCATTTACCAGACTGGTTAAGAAGATTAAGGTGGCTTGTTCATGCAAAAAACAGTCAGGAATTCCATTGCGAAAAATATTGTTCATTTATTTTACAGCACAGCTCTGTCCAGTGCATTGAATGCAGCAGCACTCATATGTCTGGCTTATTATCTGCAATCGCATCATTACGGGATGTTCAGTGTAGCACTCGCTTCGGTAATGATTATGGGTTACTTCACTGATGCTGGATTAAGTGAAATTGTATTGAGGGAAGGGTCAAAAAGAGAAGCGGATGTTTCCATTATTATGTCCTCGTACATAAAGGTGAGGGCAGTATTGCTTACAGGGACATTTCTCTTTGGTTTTATACTTCTTCATTTACTGCATTCCGATGATCAAGAATTAATGAGAACCGCTTATTATTTAAGTATCCCAATGGTTACTGGACTCGCTTTGCAAAGTATCGGCACTACTTTTTTTCAGCTGATTGAAAAAATGCAGTATTGCGGGATGATCAGAATGGTTTCCGCCGTTCTGCTCGTACTCAATATATTAGCAGGAATGCTCTTTTCGTTAAATCCCTTTGTCGTTTGCTTTTTATATGGCTTCTCGTATTTTCTGTCGGGGCTGATCGGTCTTTATCTAGTAAGAAGGAATATTAGTCTTACATTAAAAGGAAGATTTCATCGGGGGTTATTGGAAAAGTTAAGTTCTTTTGCGATCGGCGGTTTGCTGTTTGTTATACTCCCGCATTTAGGACCTCTCGTACTGGAAAAAACATTGACTTTTAAAGAGGTTGGATTTTTCGCTGTAGCATACCGTATACCCCAGGCATTACAGCAAATTCCTTTTATCGTTGCTGGTGCGTATTGCCCGGTACTGTTCCGGTATTATAACAACAATCAATTAGAAGACCATCTTCAGTTAAACATCAGTTTAATAAAAATTATGTCTCTCGTCGGTATGGCAATGACAATACCTTTCTATTATATGTCAGAAACGATTATAACAATACTATTTGGCGAGGAATGGATACGAGCTTCAGAGCTTTTAAAAATATTGTCGATTTTGCTCACTCTTCAGGCATTTAATATCGCACTCGCTGATGGATTAACGACAAGGGCGATGCAAACGCATCGAACAGTCGTTCAGTGCATTGCTGTTATAAGCGGTATTATTCTTTATTTTACCATGAGCGCAAGATTTGGGATAACAGGTGCTGCCTATGCCGGGATTTTTATTGAATGTATTACATTCCTTGGATTTATAATGTTTATCCCGAACCGATGGAAAATTTTTAAAAAAGCTGCAGGACCATATCTACTGTTTTTTACAGTCTCCCTTTTATGTATCGATTATTTTTTCTATTCTCTATCTTTCCTTGCCGTATCATTACATTTTCTTTTATTAATCACACTCATAATCATTGATAAAGAGGTAAGCGGGAAAATAAAAAATTATGTAAGATCAAGCAAATACTATCAAAAGTGGAGAGTAAGGAAAGCGAAGGAGGCTGAAGATGGACTCTAGTCTCGCTGCTAAAACACCAAAATATGAATATCTATTATTCATCCTCTTTATATTTATAACTTTGGGCAATAAATATAATATTTATATCGGTTTTGCTTTGAAGCCGTATATGATTTTATTATTCGCTTTTTTTATTATTCATATTTACTCTTTCTGCTTTCCGAAATTGCAACTCTTTGAAATCGTCATGCTCCTATTTTATTTATTGTACAGTTACACTGGTGCTTTTTCACTATATCCTCAATCAAGCATCCGGATTATATTCGGTATTATTCTCTACATTACATGCTACTTTATAATGAAATCCATTTTAGTACATTCCACTATTCCGATTATTGAAAAACTACTCTCAAATGCAGGAATTATCTTCAATATAGTGAGCATTGTTCTTTATTTTACCGGACTTAAAAGTCTTGGCTTTGTGTTTACAGGAGACAGAATAACCGAATTCGGTGTATTAATCGATCGGGATTACCCTCGTTTGATCGGACTGCTGCAAGATCCTAATTTCTATGTATTCTATAATACACTCTTTTTTGCTTATTATCTTTGCAATCGTCATTCATTGAAAAATCAGATTGGCCTAGTACTTTGCCTTATTACTAATCTCTTAACATTTTCCCGAGGAGGCTTACTCGTCATTCTTTTCCTTCTCGTCATGTACATGCTGATGAATAATCCTATAAGGCAAATGAAGCTTGCGGCAGGATTAATCGGATCGCTTTCTATTATTGGATATTTCGTTATTAACAAGCTGAAGTTTGATATTTTTCATATTTTATCATCCAGGGCTAATGACTTTTTAAATGATGGTGGGAGTGGACGGTTCGAATTATGGGGACGTTCATGGGAAGCTTTTTCTTCAAATTTTATTCTCGGAATGGGTGCTTTTAATTTTTTCGAATATAATGAGTTTCATTATGGAGACCGGTTAACTGTCCATAATACGTTTCTTGATATTTTATCAGAGTCGGGACTTGTGGGGATTTTCTTATTTTGTCTTTTTATCTTTTTAGTTATTTTTGAAATTCTCCGAAGCAATATTCATAAACATCATCAGTATTTACTCTTAACGTTTATCGGATTTATTGTGCAAATGTCTATGCTCACAGTCATTATTAATGACATCTTCTTTTTATACCTCGCTGTTCTAGCGACATACCTTTATAAACAGCCTAAAAGAGAAGGGAAGGTGCATAAATGAATGTGCTGCTTCTAACAGATAAATTGATTACAGGCGGAGCGGAAAATTATTTCTGTAAACTGGAAAATGAACTTCAGCATCCGGATCTGACATTTTATACGGCGGCAGGGCCGGGAGAGTTATTTTCAAAAATAAAAAATGAAAATAAATTTATCCCGATGATGAGAAAAAATCATTTGGGTAATGTGCTCAAAATAAGGAAAGTAGTAATTGCTAATAAAATTAGCTTAATCCACGCAAACAGTCTCAGGATGGTGCTGTACTCTGTGCTTTTACAGAAAATTACGGGCATGGAATTTAAGATTATTTATACGAAGCACAATGTAACAATGTTGGAAGAAAAATATGAGTCTTTGTTTATAAAATTACTGAATAATCACGTTGACCGGATAATAGCAGTTAGTAATTTCGGAAGAGAAAGCCTCGTTTCACTGGGCGTAAATCCTGCCAAAATTATGACTGTTTACAATGGAGTGGATATGCAACAATTCACGTTTCATAACAAAGAAACGGCTGAAATAACGAAAATAGGTATACTGGCGAGATTGTCAGAGGAAAAAAATCATGAATTGTTCCTTGATATTGCTTATGAACTAAGAGGTGTCCCCGATTTATCGTTTTATATAGCCGGTGAAGGACCGGAGCGGAATAATATTCAAAATAAAATTGATGCACTGAAAATGGCCGGTAATGTGAAATTATTAGGAGCTGTCCAGAATCCTGAGAAGTTTATAAAGGCGATGGACATTTTACTCTTCACATCTCATCGGGAAGTATTTCCAATGTCGATATTAGAGGGGATGGCTGTTGGAACACCTATCATTTCCATTGATAGAGGGGGAATAGGAGAGGTAGTGATTGACAATAAAACAGGATTCCTTATTTCTAATCATTGTGTAGATGCTTTTTGCGAAAAAATCTTAATGATCAAATCTGATGAAGAAAAGAAACGGCAAATGATAGAGGAAGCCCGGCAAAAAGTGGAGAGAGATTTTTCTTTGCAAGAAATGGTTAATAAGACGCTGCAGGAATATGTAAATTGCTTCTGAAAGACCGTTTCCTGTGAGCAACTATTCCAAAGGGGGAGTCTTTGTGTTTAAAAGCTTAGTATCGATTATTACCCCGGCATATAATGCTTCTGAATTTATTAGTGAAACGATTGATTCAGTAAAGGCTCAAACTTTCAGTAATTGGGAAATGATTATTGTTGATGACTGCTCTTCTGATCATACAAGGGAAATAGTGAGAAAAGAAATGGAGAATGATAAAAGGATTAAATTAATCGAACTGCCACAAAACGGGGGGCCGGCAAATGCCCGCAACGTTGCTATTAATGAGGCGAAAGGAGATTTTCTTGCATTTCTAGACAGTGACGATTTATGGCTACCCCATAAATTGGAACGGCAGCTGTCTTTTATGGAGGAGCGTGATATTGCTTTTTCTTATACGATGTATCAAATGATGGATCAAAAAGGAGAAAGGAAAGTTACTTTAATCCATGTGCCGCCGAGTATCGTATATAAAGATCTGTTGAAAAATACAATTATCGGAACATTAACCGTAATGCTTGATAAGAGAAAAACGGGAAATATTCAGCTGTTTCCAGCGAGAAATTGCTCTGAAGATTACGGTTTATGGCTCTCGATTCTCGCAAAGGGAATAACAGCTTACGGCATAAATGAAGAGTTGGCATTGTATAGAAAATGTGAGAATTCCCTTTCAAGCAATAAGCTGAAATCTGCCTTGAAAACATGGAATACTTATAGAAAAATAGAAAAATTGAATATATTTGCTTCCTGTTGGTATTTTATGAATTACTCTCTTCGTGCTTTGAAGAAGCATACTAATTTGTAGTGAAAGTGGAAGATTAACTTTAATAAATAAAAATGAAAACAACCACTTTCATTTAAAAAGTGGCTGTTTCCTATTTAGCGGTCTACTCCAATAACCTGACTAATATTCGTAAATCCGTCTCGTTCCATTAATTGAACTAAACGTTTATTAATTGCTTTTACAATTCCCGGACCTTCGTAAATCATTCCAGTATATACTTGTACAAGACTGGCACCGGCACGGATTTTTGCATAAGCATCGTCTCCATTGAAGATTCCGCCAACACCTATGATCGGTACCTTGCTTCCTACTTCCTGATAGATTTCTCTTACCCATTCTGTCGATCTGGCAGCTAAGATTCTTCCGCTCAAGCCCCCTGCTTCATTAGTATGCACAGGGGAAATAAGTCCGTCCCGCGATAAAGTAGTATTTGTCGCGATAATGCCGGATATTCCTTCCGCCACCGCTACTTGAACGACATCACGCATATGTTCATCTGTCATATCCGGCGCAACTTTCAATAAAATAGGT
Source organism: Metabacillus fastidiosus NBRC 101226 (assembly GCF_001591625.1). Lineage (GTDB taxonomy): Bacteria > Bacillota > Bacilli > Bacillales > Bacillaceae > Metabacillus > Metabacillus fastidiosus. Next base: position 20,671 of record NZ_BCVG01000014.1, on the reverse strand, counting down.
TTTTCGCTTGCGCCTTTTTGCTCTAAATCCTTCGCTTTATTTCGAATAGCCTTTATTAATTGAACTAAGCTTTCCGTTTCTTGTAAATCACGCAGGTTAGGTGTGTTTGGGGAGCTGATATTAATGACAAAGTAGTGGCCGTAAGGATATAAAATATCTAAGCACTTCTCGTAATCATCCGCCGCATTCTCATTTGGAGTTGTTTTATTCTTCCCAATATTGACGCCAATCGGTACACCGGCATTAGCATAATCAGCAAGATTTTCGGCAACAGTTTGAGCACCGTGGTTATTAAAGCCCATGCGGTTGATGATAGATTTATCATCAACAAGTCGAAATAAACGGGGCTTGTCGTTACCTGGCTGTGCAACTGGAGTCATTGTTCCTACTTCAATGAAGCCGAAGCCAAGTGCTGCAAGAGGACGGTAAACTTCCGCATTTTTGTCAAAGCCTGCTGCGAGACCGACCGGATTCGGAAACTTTATTCCTAAAACTTCCGATTCAAGGCGCTTATCACTAAATCCGTACATCTGGCGAAGCAGTCCTGTCGTTCCAGTCTTTTTAGCTAATTGTAATGCTGAAATTGTACGCTCATGGGCGTGTTCAGGATCAAGTTTAAATAGTTGGTTTTTTATAAGATGGTAAATAAAAACCAGCTCCTTTCTTTTTATTTGACGTTTTTATTTAAATGTATTTGGAGCAGCCTCATATAATCGTTTTTAAGTATAAACTTAAAACTATTCTGTGTCGAGAGGGTGGGAGAGAATTCGACAGTTATTCACATGTATTCATTTAAAAGCTGATATAATAGTAGAAAATTGTGTGGAGAATCATATATTAAAGTTCCTTGTGAACTGCAAAATAGAACGTCTATTTAATTGGTGTGGGAGCAGGTTAAAAGGAGGATTTTTTCTTTTCTCTCTATTAAAGATAAAGAATGCTTATTACATTTTCTATTCGAAATAATTATACTTTTAATATTTTTGACTGGGCGTGAATTAAGAATGAGACTTCCAAATGGGATAACCGGCTTTTATTCTTCCAAAGCTAATAATCCTCCACAAGTAGATGGAAAACAATTCAAACAACTATGTTTTCATTTTGTATCTCATAAAGGAGGGAAAGTAATCGATTTTAATGTCCCTCAATATCCGATGAATTTCTATAATGTCAGAGTAGAGATTTTTAATATGCAGTTCTATATACTGCTTAATGAACATTACCCTTATCTTGCTTTTGCTACAGCTGTTGAATTTGGAAATATGAAATTTGTTGATATACCGGTTCTTTTTGAACGGTTTTCTCCTTTTTATCAAGTGATGGATACTGCTTCATTAAATGTTCCTATTGGTAGAATCCTTGAAGAGAAAAATAAACATGAATTAAACAGTGCGGAATGGGAAGAGATCGCTTATTGGAAGCCTAATACAATAGGGGAGATCATTTTTAATTATTGGGATTAGCAGGTGGAGGAATACTATTAAAAAGGGAATTCAGTTATCTTAATTAAACATAGTTGACAAATAGGAATAATCATATTAGAATTCTTCTTAATAAAATAAATGTGAAAAGAAGTCGATTGGACTACCGAAGACTTCCATAGTTTTGTGTATAACTATGGAAGTCTTTTCTTTTTAATCGACTTAAATCATTATTTATTGATAGAATAAAAAAGTAATATATTTCAAGAGGAGGAATAAAAAATGACAAATGAAATAAAATATAATTTAGAAACAATTGCAGTGCATGGCGGACAAGAAGTTGATTCTGCGACAAATGCCCGCGCGGTGCCGATTTATCAAACGACTTCTTATACTTTTAACGATACAGACCATGCAGCAAACCTTTTCGGCTTAAAAGAGTTCGGTAATATTTATACACGTATTATGAACCCGACAACAGATGTTTTTGAGAAAAGAATTGCTGAGTTAGAAGGCGGCGCAGGTGCGCTTGGTGTTGCATCAGGACAAGCAGCCATTACATATTCGATTTTAAATATTGCAGAAGCTGGAGATGAAATAGTTTCAGCGACAAGCCTTTACGGCGGAACATACAATTTATTTGCTCATACTCTTCCAAAGCTCGGAATTAATGTGAAATTTGCTGATCCGAGCGATCCAGAAAACTTTAGAGCAGTTATTACTGATAAGACGAAAGCAATTTTTGCTGAGACGATCGGTAATCCAAAAGGTGATGTACTGGACATTGAAGCAGTTGCAAAAATTGCTCATGAAAATGATATCCCATTAATCGTTGATAATACTTTCCCAAGTCCGTATTTACTGCGTCCAATCGAACATGGTGCAGATATCGTTATTCACTCTGCAACGAAATTTATAGGCGGACACGGTAACTCAATCGGTGGTGTTATCGTTGACAGCGGTAAGTTTGACTGGGCAAAAAGCGGTAAATTCCCTGGTTTAACGACTCCGGATCCAAGTTATCACGGCCTTGTTTATACAGAAGCAGTAGGACCGATTGCTTATATTATTAAAGCGCGTGTTCAATTGCTCCGTGATTTAGGTGCGGCATTATCACCGTTTAACTCATTCCTTTTAATTCAAGGATTAGATACATTGCATTTACGACTTGAGCGCCATAGTGAAAATGCATTAAAAGTAGCGAAGTTCTTAGAAACACATGAAGCGGTGGAGTCTGTAAGCTATCCTGGACTGGAAAGCCATCCATCTTACAAATTAGCGCAAAAATATTTACCAAAAGGGCAGGGAGCAATCCTTACTTTTGAAGTAAAAGGTGGAATAGAGGCAGGGAAGAAAGTAATTCACTCTTCTAAACTGTTCTCACATTTAGCAAATGTCGGTGATTCAAAATCACTTATTATCCATCCTGCAAGCACGACGCATCAGCAGTTAAGTGAAGAAGAGCAGGCATCTACAGGGGTAACACCGGGACTTATCCGTCTATCTGTCGGAACAGAGTCAATTGATGATATTTTAGCTGATTTAGATCAAGCGTTAAAAGCGAGCCAAGCTTAAAAATATTAGCAGCAAATCCTTTGATGGATTTACTGCTTTTTTATTTATCCAAGCTTTTCCCCCGGAATTAGACTCTTCTCATCTGATAGGAACTATTTATATATCAAATCGTGAATATATCTTCGGAGACTAGGGAAATAGCGCTTATTTGTCAATGATCTCGCTATATACAGTAATCAAATAGAGAAACGAAAAAAAATAAATTTTCAGAATTCATATAAAATATAGTTGACATGTCGGATTAATATGATTAACATATAACTTAATCGAATACCCTATAACATTATCTTATGATTCTGTTTTGCTGATCGGACAACCGAAAGTCCTTTAAAGGAATTTATGAATGGATTTTTTGAGTGAAGGAGGCAGATAGGAGTCGCAAAGGAGTAAACAGACATGAAAAAACTTATTATTTTTGCATTCATTGGTTTTTTAGCACAGTTAATTGATGGATCACTCGGTATGGCTTACGGTGTAACATCGACATCCTTACTACTTGCATTTGGTATGAGTCCGGCAATTGCCTCTGCTTCTGTCCATTTATCAGAAGTGGTGACGACCGCTGCTTCAGGTGTATCACATATTAAATTTGGAAATGTGGATAAAAAGATGGTTTACCGCCTTATTATCCCAGGTTCTATTGGAGCATTTATCGGAGCAACGTTCCTAAGCAATATTCCAGGTGAATTAGTAAAACCTTATGTTTCTATTTTTCTATTAGCATTAGGTATATATGTTGTTATTCGTTTTCTAGTTCTCTATAAACCTAGTGAAGAAAAAAAAGGAACGCGTTTATCTGTAAAACAGTCTATTCCACTCGGTTTTATCGCAGGATTTTTTGATGCAACTGGAGGCGGTGGCTGGGGTCCTATCGCGACACCCGTTCTTTTATCAAAAAATGGAATGACGGCACGTAAAGTAGTTGGTACTGTTGATACGAGTGAGTTTGCAATCGCTGTTTCTGCAACATTAGGATTTTTTATTTCACTTGGCTGGGAAGCAGTTCAATGGCAGTGGGTAATTGCTCTTATGATTGGTGGAATTATTGCAGCTCCAATCGCTGCTTGGCTCGTAAGAATTATTCCGGCACATTTAATGGGAGTTTCCGTCGGCGGATTTATCGTTTTAACGAACTCAAGAACATTGCTACATACTTGGGTTGGAAATGAACATCTTTATCCTTATATTTATGGCACTATTATTATTCTTTGGATCGGTGCAATCTTTTTAACAATTAATAAATTTAAACATGTAGAGAAAGCTTCAAAAGCGGCTTAAAGTTGCATATTTAATTAGAAAAATTTATCATTATATTGGAGGAGAATGAGAATGCAAACAGTTGATGAATTGAAATTAAACTATATCGTCTCTGCTCTTAAAAACTTAGAATACGGTTCATTGATTATTACCGTACACGAAGGTCAAATTACACAAATTGATAAGACAGAAAAGAAACGATTTTCATTAGCGAAAACTGCAAAACTCCCTCGTGTAAACAGTAAATAAAAGGAGTGTCAGCAATGACTAATGTGGCAATTATTATAGGTACGCCGTCTGAACATTCACGGTTAAATGGGATTTTATCTTTTGCTTTAAATTTTCTTGAGGGAAAAAATGTTAATACAGAGATTGTTAATGTGCGTGATATTCCAGCAGAAGATTTAATTTATGCGAAATTTGACAGCCCAGCGATTATTGAAGCAAATAAAAAGGTGGAAAACGCTGATTTAGTTATTATTTTAACACCGGTTTATAAAGCAGCTTATACAGGTGTTTTAAAAACATATCTTGACTTATTACCGCAAAAGGCTTTAGTAAATAAAACAATTTTACCACTTGTAATCGGAGGCACATTCGGACATTTACTCGTCATCGATTATGCGATAAAGCCGGTTTTAAATTCTTTAGGCGCAACAAATATTTTAAATGGTGCATATGTTATCGACCAACAGGTGGAGCGTCTTGAAAATAATGAATTTTCATTAGACAAAGAAGTGGAAGAAAGACTGGAAAAGCAGCTGACATTACTAATCAGCAAATAGGTTTCATCCATCTTTTAAATTTCTTTCATATTAAAAAAGCTTTCTTTATTTAAAAGGAAGGTTTTTTTACACCTAAAACCAAGTTAACAAATAGGAATATTATATAATTAAATAATGGCCAACTGGACCACCAAGGCTCTTAATTAAAAGTCGGGTATTTACTATTAAACCTCGTCTTTGATTAAGAGTTTTTTTATACCAATTTTAAAGAGAGGAGAAGATAAATGGCGACTATTCATGCATTTTCTTATAATCGGAAAATAATAAACAGCAAATATCTTAATTTGCCTGATATAGCTTTTTTCAAATGGTGCAGCGAACGGTTTTCAATTAATAAAGGAGTATTTAATACGATTGATAATTGGTTTTATTATGAAGGGATTGAGGAAATCATTCTTCGGCGTTTATATATTTTAGCTTTTTTAGATTTTGTGCAATCTACATTAGGGAATCAGGGGCTTAAATTTATTAGATTCGGACATGGGGGACTGACGAAAAGATTAAATGAATTTTTAGCATCTATTAATTAAGGAGGGATAGGAATGTCAACACTATTAAGAGCGGCGATCAATAAGAAAAAACGGTATTTAATTCAAAGATTAATTGATTCAGGTTATTCTATCCATGGATTAGAAGAATTAACGCTGACAGAACTTGAGGAAGAGTTTGAAAAGAGCGAGAGGGAAAGAAAGAGGAAGTACTGAAAAAAGTTTTAGAAGTTTTTAAGCAGCATATTCTTTTGGAAGGAAATATTTTATGTGTGATTCATATGAAATGATTATTCGTCCTGCAGAGGATAAAGACATTAATCGAATTATAGAAGCGATAGCTTCTTTAATAACAGAGTTGAGTGGAGGGAGTGATGCAGTTTTACCGGATACAGCGAAAGATGTATGTAACAGATTGATAAAAAATCAATCACGGGGAGTCATATTTATTGCTGAAACGGTTTCTCCTGAAGCTTTTTTCTTAGGCTGTATTACTGCCTCCATTCAGGAGGCTATTTATATAGGAGGTTCCTATACGCTCATTCAAGAGCTCTATGTACACCCGATGTTCCGCAATCAGAAAATAGGCTCCCAGCTTATTTATGCTGTTGAACAGTATTGCAAAGAAAAGGGGATGAATACTTTAGAAGTATATCTTCCCCTTCATAGTTTCATAGATTATGAAAAGACTTTGAATTTTTACGAGAAGGAAGGATTTAGTGTTTTCGGACCGAGAATGAAGAAAAAGATTAATTTTTAAGTGGGAAAAATATAATTACGACAGGAGATATAAATGAAATATAAAACATTGGGGAAAAGCGGAGTATTAGTATCAGAGCTTTGTTTAGGTGCCATGACATTCGGTAAAGAAGTAAATGAACAAGATTCCATTCGCATGATCCATCAGTTTTTACATAATGGAGGAAATTTTATTGACACTGCTGATGTGTATGTTGGAGGAGAATCAGAGCGAATTGTTGGAAAAGCTATTAAAGATCGTCGGGAGGAAGTAGTATTAGCTTCCAAAGTAAGGATGAGAGTCGGTTCGTATCCTAATGATTCCGGTTATTCGCGCCGGCGGGTCTTAGCCGGTATTGATGAAAGCCTGGAGAGACTAGGTACTGATTATCTTGATTTATATCAGCTTCATGTATGGGATAATTTAACACCGATAGAGGAAGTAATAAGAACATTAGATGATCTCGTAACTTCCGGCAAAGTCAGATACATAGGCTGTTCTAACTTTTTAGCATGGCAATTAATGAAAGCTTTAGCGTACAGTGATTTTCATCAATATGCCCGCTTTATATCAGTACAGCCCCAGTACAGCTTAATAAACCGTGAAATGGATCGGGAAGTCTTATCATTATGTGAAGAAGAGAATGTCGGAGTTATTCCGTGGGCACCGCTTGGCGGCGGATTTTTAACCGGAAAGTATAAAAGGAATGAAAAGCCGGCAAGCGGGAGACTTTCCAATGGAATTGGAGAGTCGAGTTGGGAAAACAGAGCGACAGAACAAAATTTCAAAGTATTGGAAGCAGTCGAAGAAATTGCACTGAAAATAAACAAAACTCCTGCACAGGTCGCTCTGAATTGGCTTCTGGGCAAGAAAGAAATCACATCTCCTATTTTTGGAGCATCGAGTATTGAACAATTTGAAGAAAATATAGGAAGTACTGGATGGACGCTTACAGAAGAGGATTGGACAAAACTGGATGAAGTGAGTAAACTGCCGGATGAATATCCGCTTCGGTTTATCGAGAAATTCCAGCGTCATATAGGGGAACAATGAGCTTAGAATGTTGAAAGCCTATTTATATTTAAGTTCATAAAAAATAATAATAGTATTTCTTCATTAATAGAGACTTAAATGAAAAGTGATTTATAACAAATAAGTAAATTTTAAATGATCAAAAGGACTGTCTTATGATGAGGCAGTCCTTGACGTTTTTCTTAACAAACCCGTTTAATTATTGTGTTCTTTTACCATAATCTATATACTATTAAGTTGTATATCAACTTTTCAAAAAGACATTTTAAATAAAACAACTTAGAAAATAAAGACAGCTTGAAAGGAGATTTTTTTATGAATGAAAAGCAAAGACAGGAGAGCTCACAAGTAAATCCAGCGGACAAAAAATCCGAAAAGGATTACAGCCAGTATTTCCAAGCAGTCTACATGCCGCCTTCATTAAAAGATGCGAAGAAGCGCGGGAAAGAAGAAGTGAAATATGATGATTTCGGAATTCCGGAAGAATTCCGCGGTATGGGGCAAGGACGCAAGTTTTATATTCGTACTTACGGCTGTCAAATGAACGAACATGACACAGAAGTAATGGCGGGTATTTTCATGGCGCTTGGTTATGAGCCGACAGATGGTGTGGAAGATGCTGATGTTATTCTTTTAAACACTTGTGCGATTCGTGAAAATGCGGAAAATAAAGTGTTTGGTGAACTTGGTCATTTAAAAACATTGAAAAAAGGACGTCCAGACCTTCTTTTAGGTGTGTGCGGCTGTATGTCACAGGAAGAATCTGTTGTTAACAGAATTTTAAAAGTGCATCCATTCGTTGATATGATTTTCGGGACGCATAATATTCACCGCCTTCCAAATATTTTAAACGAAGCATATCTTTCAAAAGAAATGGTCGTTGAAGTATGGTCTAAAGAAGGGGACGTTATCGAAAACCTTCCGAAAGTGCGTAAAGGCGACATTAAAGCATGGGTTAACATTATGTATGGCTGTGATAAGTTCTGTACGTACTGTATCGTGCCTTATACTCGAGGAAAAGAAAGAAGCCGCCGTCCGGAAGATATTATTCAGGAAGTACGCCATCTAGCGGCACAAGGGTATAAGGAGATTACGCTGCTCGGTCAAAACGTAAATGCGTACGGAAAAGACTTCGAAGATATGACATACGGTCTCGGTGATTTAATGGATGAAATCCGTAAAATTGATATTCCGAGAATCCGTTTTACAACGAGCCATCCGCGTGACTTTGATGATCGTCTTATTGAAGTGCTGGCAAAAGGCGGGAATCTGCTTGACCATATTCACTTGCCGGTTCAATCAGGAAGCTCAGAAGTATTAAAACTTATGGCGCGTAAATATAGTCGCGAGCATTATTTAGAATTAGTTCGCAAAATTAAAGAAGTGATGCCAAATGCGTCATTAACAACAGATATTATTGTCGGTTTCCCAAATGAAACAGATGAGCAGTTTGAAGAAACGTTATCGTTATATCGTGAAGTTGGATTTGATAGTGCTTATACATTTATTTATTCACCACGTGAAGGTACACCGGCTGCGAAAATGCAGGACAATGTACCGATGGAAGTGAAAAAGGAACGCCTGCAGCGTTTAAATAAGCTTGTTAATGACACTTCAGCACAGAAATTAAAAGAGTACGAAGGAAAAGTAGTGGAAGTGCTCGTTGAAGGAGAAAGTAAAAACAATCCTGACGTATTAGCGGGTTACACAGAGAAAAGCAAGCTAGTGAACTTTAGAGCACCGAAATCTGTTATTGGCAAGATTGTAAAAGTGAAAATTAAGAAAGCAAAAACATGGACGCTTGATGGAGAGATGGTCGAAGAAGCGGTTGAGGTGAAATAAAATGACGACATTGTATACGAAAGACGATATCGTTGCAAAAGCCCGCGAGCTTGCGCAAATGATTGCAGAAACAGAGGAAGTGGACTTTTTCAAACGTGCAGAGGCACAGATTAACGAAAACCAGAAAGTTCGCGAATTAATCGCAAGCATTAAAACACTGCAAAAGCAGGCTGTTAATTTTCAGCATTACGGAAAAGAAGAAGCATTAAAATTAACAGAAGAAAAGCTTGCAAAGATTGAAGCGGAATTAGATGAGATTCCGATTATTCAAGAATTTAAGCAATCACAAGTGGAAGTAAATGAACTGCTTCAGCTTGTATCGCATACGATCTCTAATAAAGTAACGAATGAAATTATCGTTTCTACTGGAGGAGATCTCCTTCAGGGAGAGACAGGTTCAAAAGTTCGCAACTCCCCAGGTGGAAGCTGTAGTTAATATTGTACGATGAGCTAATATAGATTACCTATATTAGCTTTTTTATTTTTACAATTCAGTAGCTATAATAAAACAGAGAACGAAATAATTATTGACAGTTGTGTTTATGTACAATAAAGTTACTTGATTTTTATACCTCTATGATCCTTTCTTTGACATTTATCCATTGCGCGGAGGTATCTATTTTAGCTATTTCTATTTTTATCTTTTACAAGCTGCTTTTTGTCTAGCGTGCCTGGAGGCTGTTCTAACCATCCATTTTGAATCATAATATCAGCACCGCTCTTCGCATATTGAGCAATTTCAATAGATAGACGTTCGTAATTTAGTATGAGATCACTTCTTTGACTTGCAGCCGCTGCTGTTGCATAGTTTCCTGTTCCCAGTGTACTTAATAAGTCCATATGAAATAACATTAATTTGTCAGAAAATGGCGCTATCGTTGAATCAGTTATAGAAACATCTGATGAAACCGGAGAATTTATATTATTATCAATTAGAGTTTTAGTGAATAAATCAACATGTTTTTGTGAAATGTCTTTTCCTCTGAACATCCATTTTTGAATTTCTTCGCTTTGTGATGTTTGAGCAAAACTAAGGGCTAATTTAGCTCCTATAACATTCGTTTGAACATTCATATATAAGTAGGCGATTTCCATTGTATTTAAAGGTCTTTGCTTACTGAATAATGAAAAACCGCTTAAATACTTTTTGCTGTCTACAAAATCAATTGTAGTTGGATAAGCGACATGAGGCGCCCTTACAAATAATCCTTTTGAAAGAGATACATCCGCACCGGTATCATATAAGTTAGATACTTCTTTAAGTGCTTCAATGAAATAAGTTCTTATGTCTTTTCTTGCACTCATAGCAATAAAACCGCTGTATGCAAGTAAGCCAGCTCTCGTTATTTGGCCAATATAAGCAAGCATAAATGAATCAGTATATAAACGAGGGGCATTCATGTTCACATCTTCATTAGTAAATCCGATAGGCAAGGGTAATTGTTCTCCTTGAAACAAATGAGTAAGTTTTTCTATATGAGCAGATGAAATATCATAAGCATATTGGACAATAGGACGGATTTCATCATCTTCTATATCTTTTAAAAAATAACCTAAAATACATTTTGACATACTGTCATTCACATAAGCAGTCCAAATCGATGCAATTTCTGCTGAAGTGAGTTTAGGGAGTTTTTCTGCCATAATTTTAATGCCTCCAAAAAAAATAATTCTACACTAGGTTATTCTTTGAAAAGTTGATTATTATTATTCAACAGAAGATTCTTATAAGGTAAGAAAAAACTGTTTTTCTAACTATTAGGCAAATAATTTTACCCTCCCGCATACAATGAATTGTACGGATTCATTTTTAAAATTATCGTCAATTTCAAAATTACTAGGCACATTCATTATTGTTTCCGCATAGGATTTAATGAGATTGATTCGAGGAGGGTATGCCAGGATGTCTAAATATAGAGAAATTATTACAAAAGCAGTGGTGGCGAAAGGTCGTAAGTTTACTCAAAGTACACATACAGTTTCGCCATCACAAAGACCAACGAGCATTTTAGGCGGCTGGATTATAAATCATCAGTATGATGCACATAAAGTTGGAAAAACGGTGGAAATAGAAGGTACTTATGATATTAACGTCTGGTATTCGTATAAGGACAATACGAAAACGGAAGTTGTGACAGAATCTGTCTCATATGTCGATGTTGTGAAATTAAGATATAAAGATGAAAATTTCTTAGATGACGAACATGAAGTGATTTGTAAAGCGGTTCAGCAGCCGAATTGCTTAGAAGTGACGATTTCTCCTAATGGCAATAAAATTGTCGTTCAAGCAGAACGTGAGCATCTTGCTGAAGTGATAGGTGAAACGAAAGTATGTGTTCAAGTAAATGACGAAGGCTGCGAAGAGGAAGAATGGGAAGAAGAATTAGATGATGAATTTGAAGATTTAGATCCGGAGTTTTTAGTTGGAGATGTGGAAGAGTAACTAGGGAGCGTTTCTCCCTGGTTTTTCTTTTTTTAGGGGGAGAAGCATGTATATGCAGCAGTTGTACTCATTGCTAGTATTTTAATCAATACTTTATAAAGTAAAACTGCCATCAGTGGAGGTCTTCCTCATTCTCCACTGATGGTTAGTTGAACCAATCGGACCTTTATGGGGAGTCTTACTGCTCGTTAAGGCTTGGGATAAATGATTTGAGGAAATCGGCTGAAAAAGCCGATTTTTTCTTCTTAAGATTTGAAATGAAAAACAAGTTTTTAAATATGTTATAATAATCACAGTTTTGTTTTGTTCTGGGAGGTTTAACGATGGCTGCATATACGCCGATGATACAGCAATATTTAAAGATTAAGGCAGAATATAAAGATGCCTTTTTATTTTTCCGCTTGGGGGACTTCTATGAAATGTTCTTTGAAGATGCGATTAATGCATCCCAAGTGCTTGAAATTACATTAACGAGCAGAGACGGGGGATCGGAAGAGAGAATTCCGATGTGCGGTGTTCCACATCATTCCGCTGCTGGATATATTGAACAGTTAATTGATAAAGGATATAAAGTAGCGATTTGCGAACAGACGGAAGATCCGAAGCAGGCGAAAGGAGTTGTGAGACGTGAAGTCGTTCAGCTCATTACGCCTGGGACAGTAATGGACGGAAAAGCAATTGAGGAGAAAGAAAATAATTATATTGCATCTGTTACTGTTTCAGATGCCAGAATCGGACTTGCTTTAACTGATTTAACGACAGGAGAAAATTTAACTGCGTTTATTCCGACATTTCATGATTTATTAAATGAAATTTATTCTGTCGGTGCAAAGGAAATCGTTATTTCAGAAAATTTCTCCAAGGAGTGGGAGAAGCAGCTGAAAGACCGCTGTCAGGTTACATTTTCTTACGAAGAAGAAACAAAGATAACGAGCGAGTTTTCTATATTAATAGAAGAAATAAAGGATGAATGCTTGCAGCAAACTGTCGCAAGACTAATCCATTATTTAAAACGTACACAAAAACGGAGTCTCGACCATTTACAAGCTGTCCAGCTTTATGAACTCGATGAGACGCTGAAAATTGATTTTTTCTCAAAGAAAAACTTAGAGTTAACGGAAACGATTCGTGCAAAAGGAAAGAAAGGCTCACTCATTTGGCTTTTAGATGAAACGAAAACAGCGATGGGTGCAAGGCTTCTAAAGCAATGGATTGATAAACCGTTAGTGAGTGAAAAGAAAATTGAAGAACGTTTAAATATGGTGGAAACATTTATCGGACATTATTTCGAGCGGGAAGATTTCAGAACACTTTTAAAGGAAGTGTATGATTTAGAAAGACTCGCAGGGAGAGTTGCGTTCGGCAATGTAAATGCTCGTGACTTGAATCAGCTGAAAAAATCTTTAGAGCAGGTTCCCGAAATTAAAGAGCTTATTGAATCATTAAACAGTGATTATTCTAAATCAATCGCAAAAAGACTTGACCCATGTGAAGAGCTCACATCTATTTTAGGACAAGCAATTGTAGAAGAACCGCCGCTCACGATTAAAGAAGGAAATATTATAAAAGACGGCTATAGTGGAAAACTCGATGAGTACCGCTATATTAGCCGGAACGGAAAACAGTGGATTGCTGAATTAGAACAGCAGGAACGGCAAAAAACAGGAATTAAATCGTTGAAAATCGGCTACAACAGAGTGTTCGGCTATTATATTGAAGTGACAAGAGCGAATCTTCATTTATTAGCAGAAGGGCAATATGAACGGAAGCAGACATTAACGAATGCAGAACGGTTTGTTACACCTGATTTAAAAGAAAAAGAGTCTTTAATATTAGAAGCAGAAGAGAAAATCGTTGGTCTTGAATATGATCTATTCGTGGAATTAAGAGAAAAAGTAAAAACATTTATTCCGAGACTGCAAGAGCTTGCGAAATTATTAAGCGAGCTTGATGTTCTTCAATGTTTTGCAACAGTAAGTGAGAAAAGACATTATACAAAGCCATCATTTTCTAAAGCGGGTGAGCTGTTCATAAAAGACGGCAGACATCCGGTCGTGGAAAAGGTAATGGACGCACAGGAATATGTGCCTAATGACTGTACTATGTCTGAGTACCGTAATATCCTTCTTATTACAGGACCGAATATGTCTGGTAAAAGCACATATATGAGGCAAATTGCGCTTACTGCTATTTTGGCGCAAATTGGCTGTTTTGTCCCGGCAGAAGAAGCATCACTTCCAATTTTTGATCAGATTTTCACGAGAATCGGGGCGGCAGATGATTTAATTTCTGGACAAAGTACATTCATGGTGGAAATGCTTGAAGCGAAAAATGCGATCGTCCATGCGACAGGAAGAAGCTTAATTCTTTTCGATGAAATCGGCAGAGGAACGTCCACATATGACGGAATGGCGCTTGCACAAGCAATGATCGAATATATTCATGAACATATCGGTGCAAAAACGTTATTTTCGACGCATTATCATGAGCTGACAGTGCTGGAAGCAGAGCTAAAGACATTGAAAAATGTGCATGTACAGGCGATTGAAGAGCACGGTAAAGTCGTTTTCCTTCATAAAATTGAAGAAGGAGCCGCAGATAAAAGTTACGGAATACATGTTGCAGAGCTGGCGGAACTTCCTGATGTACTTATTGCGAGAGCGAAGGAAATTTTAGATCATTTTGAGAGTGAAAGTAAAAAAGAGACTCCGGTAACAGAAGTTGTAAAGGAAACGAAGGAGCCTGAAGCACAGCTTTCATTTTTCACAGAAGAACCAGTGAAACAAAAAGCTTCTCAGCCGTCTAAAAAAGAACAGGCTATTTTAGAGCAGTTAAAATTAATTAATCTGCTTGAAATGACACCGCTTGATGCGATGAATGAGCTGTACCAGTTACAGAAAAAGCTGAAATAAAAACGGGGGTGATACGATTGGGAAAGATTATTCTTCTTGATGATCAGCTTGCGAACAAAATAGCGGCAGGGGAAGTTGTGGAGCGGCCTGCATCCGTCGTGAAAGAATTATTGGAAAATGCGATCGATGCGAACAGTACTGTCGTAGAAATCGAGATTGAGGAAGCGGGTTTAAGCAAAATCCGCGTCCTTGATAATGGAGACGGTATCGAAGCGGAAGACTGTCTGAATGCATTTTCCCGGCATGCAACGAGTAAAATTAAAGATGAAAATGATTTATTTCGGATTAGAACGTTAGGATTCAGAGGAGAAGCTTTGCCAAGTATCGCCTCTGTCTCTGAACTTAGTATGAAGACGAGCACTGGAGAAGGTGCTGGGACACATCTTGTTATTAATGGTGGGAAAATAGAGAAACACGGATCTACTTCAAGCCGGCAAGGTACAGATATCACTGTGTCCAATTTATTTTTTAACACTCCGGCCAGACTAAAATATATGAAAACTGTTCATACAGAGCTCGGCAATATTACCGATATCGTAAACAGAATTGCGCTTGCCCATCCGGAAGTATCGATCAGGCTTATGCATAACGGAAAAAGAATTTTCGGAACAAACGGCAACGGAGATGTAAGACAAGTATTAGCGGCCATTTACGGGATGAATATCGCAAAGAAAATGATTCCGCTCAAATTACAGTCATTGGATTTTGAAGTAAACGGCTATATTACTCTGCCGGAAATAACGAGGGCATCAAGAAATTATATTTCTACTATTATTAATGGAAGGTTTATAAAAAACTATTCATTGGTGAGAGCGATTCAGGAAGGGTATCATACGCTGCTGCCGATTGGCCGCTATCCGATCGTGTTTTTAGAAATTACGATGGACCCGATTTTAGTAGATGTCAATGTCCACCCGTCAAAACTCGAAGTAAGATTAAGTAAGGAAGCGGAACTGAATGAATTAATTGCGGCTGGAATTAAAGAAGTTTTCAGCAAACAGCAATTAATCCCAAGTGTCCAGGCACCAAAGGGGAAAATAGTTCAAAGAGACGAACAGCAAATATTGACCTTTGAACATACGCCGGCAGAAACGGTATATATTCCAAAAGAATCGCCTGCTGAGGTAAAGGAATATGAGGAACCTCTTTTTATTCAGGAAACAAAGGAAGAAGTGGAAATAGACAGATTTGGTATTACTGTGGAAAAAGAGCAAGCAGAAATAGTAAATGAAGATGCCGAACAGCATTTTGAAGAAGAAAAGGAACGAGTTCCAGTACTGTATCCGATCGGTCAAATGCATGGCACGTATATACTCGCTCAAAACGAGAACGGTCTGTATATTATCGACCAGCATGCGGCACAGGAAAGAATAAAATATGAATACTTCCGTGAAAAAGTCGGACAAGTAAGCGACGAAGTCCAGGAATTATTAGTCCCGCTTACCTTCGAATATGCAAGCAATGAAGCAATGATTATCGAAGAACATATCGAAAGGTTTGCCCAAATCGGTATCTTCCTCGAGCCTTTCGGAAGAAACAGTTATATCGTCAGATCCCATCCCCAATGGTTCCCAAAAGGCGAGGAAGCAGAAATTATTACAGATATAATCGAACAGGTACTCCAAGACAAAAAAGCGGACATTAAAAAGCTCCGTGAAGAAGCAGCGATTATGATGAGCTGCAAAGCATCTATTAAAGCAAACCACCATCTGCGCAATGATGAAATATTCGCCCTTCTTGAAACATTAAGAAAAACCGCGGACCCGTTTACATGTCCGCACGGAAGACCGATTATTGTACATTATTCGACGTATGAGATGGAGAAGATGTTTAAACGCGTGATGTAGCAGGGTTTGTGGGCCTTTGTTTTTGATTTGCCCACCAAATGCCCACCAAAATATATTTGCCCACTAATCATTTAAGTAACGTTCTAATTTTAATATGCTTTCTTCTTCATGTTTTTTCGTAATATGAAGATAAACATCAGCTGTCATATTGATAGTTGTATGCCCAAGACGTTCACTAACTGTTTTTATATCTACGCCACTTTCTAAAAGCATGATTGCGTGTGTATGACGTAATCTGTGTGGGGAAATGTGGTGTAGATTTGTTTTCTTCAGAATAGATTCCATTACTCTTTTAACTCCGAAAGTACCCATCTCAGCTCCGTTTGGGCAAGTAATTACAAAGTTTGAGTCTCTATACGCTAATCCATATTTTAATTTGTTTTTCTTTTGCCAAGTCTTATATTTTTTGAGTTCTTCTATAAGTGTGTTATCAATACTGATGGTGCGGATACTTGATTTTGTTTTCGGTTTTTTTATGCCGAATTCGTTTCTAGATTTAGTGACGGATAAAGTTTTATTGTCCAGATCAATGTCATCCCAATAAAGGGCAAGCATTTCACCTTTTCGAAGTCCGGTTCTAAGAAGAAGAAGAGCGATGATATAGTGGTGGTACTGTGACTTTTTCGCAGCTTCCATGAAAATAGTAACTTCTTCTTTTGTTAAATAATTTCTGTCTTCTTCGGAAAACTCATTTTCTTTTTTTAGACTAATATTTTGATATTTATTATGGGTTAACATTTCTAATTCAACGGCTTTATTAATGGCTGTAGAAAAAATAGAATGGATAGTTTGAACAGTAGTTTTTGCATATTTTTTTAATAATTCATTTAGGAATTTCTCATAATCTAACCTTTTTAAATTACTTAATCGATAATGCCCTATATTAGGTATAATTTGATTGTTTATATAGTTTTTTCGATTTTCTAGAGTGCTGGGCTGGCATTGTGGACCATATTCATTTAACCAATCTTTCAGCCAATCTTTTACTACTATATCCTGATTTTGAATAACGGAATATTGGTTGAAATAAAGCTGCTTTTCTATTTCAGCAGCCTTAATTTGTGCATCTTTTTTACTTCTAAATCCGCCTTTTGATTTTTCTCTTTGCTTACCAGTAGAAGGGTCTATATATCTTACTCGATACTCCCATTTTTCTCCTCTTTTTCTGAAACTCGCCATGTTAATCACTCCTTACTCTAGTCATTTTAGAGAAACTTTTAAATGAAGAGGACCATTCAATTAATCACCACCCTCCTTAAAGGAATATATGTTCGATGTGATATTTAAAAGAAAAGCCCTCAAGAGGACTAATTCTTTATTATTTATTTCTCACAAGCAATCCCGTCTTTATCTCTATCCTTTGATTTATTTGCATTGTAAAGGTCGGCTGAAACATGTGGAGTATTCTTTGTTTTTCCACCTTTATTTGTAACTTTTGAATCTTTAGCAACTCCGCCTTTATAGTCTTTGTTTAATTCTGTACAGTTTTTATAAGACTTTGCAGCTGCATCAATAGAAGAAGGGGAGACAACTGAAGCTCCTAAAATTAAAGACAATGATAAAATAGCTGTTGTTACACGTTTCATAATAAATTAGCTCCTTTTAATTTTTTATTTAAACAAAGCCGAGAAGAGGGCTTTACTTAATTTATCTCTTTGACGCTCTATACCCAGCTGCTTCTGCTTCTTCTGGGGAACAAAACATTTCTTCTGCTTTTGTAACTTCGTAATATGCTCCACCAGGTACATGATAAATTCCACTTTGATTTCCTTTAATGTTACATCCTGCATTAGATGTAGCTTGATTCTTAGGTTCTTCAGCTGGTTGAGCAGGTTTTGGATTTGTATTAGGTGATTTAGTTTCTTTCGTATCTAAATCACCTTTAGTTGTTCCATTTTCTCCGAATGCCCATAATCCAGTATTATTTTCTCTTGCTTCTCTTGCGAATTTAACAAAATACTCACTGTATTTTACATCTGGTGGATAAGTAGAGGGTTCTGCATATCCATTAATAACTAAGTCAGCATTAAACATTTTTGAACGAATTTCATCTTCATTCATATCATCAGAAGGGATTGCTAACCAAATGATTCTTAAATCACGGTTATAACGATCTGTGTCAGAAACATCTTTTTGAATCCAAACTTGTTTTCCTTCTAATTTATCAGTAGTATAATTGCTTGCTTCTTTACCATATTCTTCAGTTCTAGTTGTAGATTCAGGAGTGTTTACACCGACTAATCGAATTTTTCTTCTATCTGATAGCTCAACAGTATCACCATCAACAACTCGTGAAATAGTTACAGTCTCTAAACCTAAGTTTGTTGCAAGTTCTTCTTGCTGCTTTTTAGCTTCATTTTCAGCTTTAGCCTTTGCTTCAGCTTCTTGTTTAGCTTTTAATTCAGCAGCAGCCTTCTGCTCAGCTAGCTCTTTTTCTTTTTTCTCTTGTTCTAGTTTTTCCTTTTCTTGCTGTCCAGCTAATTCTTTTTCGATAGTTTCATTATTAGTTTTTTCTTCTTGAAGTTTAGTTGATGTCTCTGACACTGGTTCAACAAATACCATCGCCATAATGAAGCTAAATACGAATCCTAATGCAACTATTAATCCAGGTTTTGAGAATTTCCCTTTTCCTTTATCTTTTTGAACTGATTGATATACTCCAAATCCAAATATTAATAACCCAATCCATGCAAGGGGAGTTATAATTAAGCTTGAAAGTATAATTAAGAAAGCTAGAATAATTAAAATCCATTTAATAATCTTCAAATTATTGCACCTCTAAGAATTTAATATCTTTAGTTTTTCTTGCTGAAATTCTTCTTCTGTTAAGACCCCTTGATCACGTAAATTTCCTAATTGGGCCAATTTTCCATATTTATCATCTTTCTTTGAAGCACCGGTATTAGAACTGGGATGATGTTTTGTTCGCTCTAGCTTCCTGTATCTTTTTACGAACGATCTGTAAAAAGTTCTTAAAGTGGTCATCATTAAGAATATCATCAAATTTTTTACGAGCATCGCCATAATATATTAAAAATTCTTTTTGGCCTAATTCATCTGGAGCTAATGCCAGACGGCTTATTTTATGATACTCAAAAATTTCAGTTATTTTACCATGTTCAAGATTATTTGTTACAAAAACTAGACGTTGACTAGTAGCAATAAGCATACCTTTTATATCTTCAGCTGTATCATGTGTGTCATATTCAGCTAGAATAGCGGATAAGACTTTTTCATCAGTATTGATTACAAAGTCTTCAAAATATTGAATCGTTGTTCTATAAAGAGACAGGTTCAACTTATTAAAAAAACCAGTGCTTTTTCCAAAATACTTCTCCATTAATTGTATTTCGGTTTGCTTTTTTTCTTCTTTTTCTTCAGGAGACAGGTTGTCTTGTCCCAATAATTTTTTCAAGAAGCTCAATTTCATTCCTCCATTCAAATAAAATTACTCAAATATAAAATTTATGTATAAATGGGCTAATAACCCAGTAACACCTAAAATAAAAACACGTAATAAATAACGTGAGTAGTTTGGCTAATGTAAATAGTACTAGATATATATTAAAAAAATTTAGGGAATAATGATTCTTTAGAATTCCATAAATTTTATATATCAATATATTAGTGCCTCAATATTCTTCTAATTTATCATTGAGGAACAAAAGTTCAACTGCAAATCTATTAGCTTCCTTTTCTATTTTTTCAATAGGAAAGAGGATGTGTTTCTTTAAAAAAGTGTATTTACTTTTGGATGAAGTATAGCATGTTCTAATTCATGCATGCAATCGAATTTTTTATGTTTTCAGTAGTCGTTTTATTTTTATTCCAACCACTCAATACTTCCAACATTACCTTTAACATTACTAAATCCATCTACCCGGTGGTGGAAATGGGCAAATTCCTCAGTAGCAGCAAAATAATCAGCTATATCAGAAATCATTACAGGTTCTTCAGCTGCGGTGAAATAAATATTTTCCATGAACTTTGCTGGCATGAGAAGGTAAGCTGACATTCGTTTTGCTTGAGCTTCTGTTTTGCCAACAATGTGTTTGTCAGCTCTGATCTGCGAAATATGGTGAGCATAGCAATGGCAGAACTCTTCAGCTAATAAAATTTTCTTTTCAATTGCTTCAAGATCGGGATCAATGTATATCGTCCCACGTCGGCCTATAACGATAAGGAATGGGAAAGTGAAGAAATTCCAGAGAGCTATATTATCTAAGTGCAGCATTACTTAGGTATTTTGGGATCTGAGTATAAAAAAGGATATTTTGCAGTGCTAATCGGTGGAAATAAATTTGTCTGGAAAGAAATTGAGCGTGATGAC
>NZ_BCVG01000013.1 GCF_001591625.1 Metabacillus fastidiosus NBRC 101226 | reverse complement strand
CTGATAGAAGTTTCACTTTATAGCTCTTTTTTTATTTCTTCTGCAATAAATTCCACACTTGGACCGATAATTACCTGTGCTCCAGATTCCCCTACTTTTATAACACCTCTGGCACCCGCTCTCTTTAAAGCTTCTTCATCCATTAATGAAGAATTCTTTAAATTTAACCGTAATCGTGTTGCACAATGATCAATACTCACAATATTTTCTTCTCCTCCTAAAGCAGATATATAAGTATGAGCCCTCGTATTGCTTCCCGCTGATTCTTCCGTACTATCTATCATTTCGTCATCATCTTCACGCCCGGGAGTTTTTAAATCTAATGCTTTAATTAGGAAGTAAAAAATAACAAAATATAAAACACCATATATTAGACCGATAAGCAGTAATAATAACGGCTTATCAGCAATTCCAAAATTGAGTAAATAATCAATGGCACCTGCTGAAAATGTAAATCCGTCTCTTATCCCAAGCATCGTTGTTAACCATAAAGATAAGCCCGTAAGCACTGCATGAACACCATATAATAATGGAGATAAGAACATAAATGAGAATTCAATCGGCTCTGTTACCCCTGTTACAAAAGAAGTGAGGGCTAAACTCGCAAACATTCCTGTTACTAATTTTTTCTTCTCCCTTTTAGCAGTGAGAATCATCGCTAGTGCTGCTCCTGGCAACGCAAACATCATAATAGGGAAAAATCCTGTCATATACATCCCTGCTGATGGATCACCAGCAAAAAATCTGCTGATATCACCAGTACTTCCTTCAAATTCTCCAAATTGGAACCAAAAAATATTATTTAACACATGATGCAGCCCTATAGGTATTAATAGCCTATTAAAGAAGCCAAATATTCCTGCACCGACTGCACCTAGATCAATCATCCAGTTACCTAAGTTATTAATCGCCTCTTGAATCGGCGGCCAAACAAAGCCTGCTACTCCAGAAAGGAGAACCATCACAACGGCAGTAATAATTGGCACGAATCTCTTTCCTCCAAAAAACGCCAACCATTCGGGCAGTTTTATATCATGAAAACGATTATAGAGCAGCCCTGCAATCACTCCGGCAATAATACCTCCGAGTACAGACATATTAATATCCGGATTAATTGATTTAGCTCCTTCTGTTAGAATAAAATAGCCAATTGCACCTGCAAGCCCGGCAGCACCATTGCCATCTTTTGAAAAGCCAATTGCAACCCCAATCGCAAATATGATAGCTAAATTTGTTAACACAGCACCGCCAGCATTTGCAATAAAAGGAATATTTAATAAATCCTCTTGTCCGAAACGAAGCACTAAACCTGCTGCAGGAAGTACTGCAATTGGGAGCATGAGAGATTTACCAATCCTCTGTAAAAAAGAAAGCATGTTGATTCCTCCTTTAATTAGAACTCGCTTTCTATTACTACTATATTTGCAAACGTTTCCAAAAATTATTCATTTATCCTTTTGTTCTAAATAACAGCTTGTCTCCATAATCATTAAATGAGAATTCATTAGGGGGAATATCAAATGCTTACAGAAGAAATGGTTATCCGCTATCAACAGCTAATCGAGCAAAATAAACAGCTGGAGGAAGAAATTTCAGAACTCAAAAGAGAATTCCATCAATTTTTTAATGAACAATACGGAGAAGAGAAAAAAGGAGAAGTAAAACTCGGAAATTATAAAATACAAAGACAGATTAGAAAATCCGAAACATTGCTTGAAGATAAGACAGTAGAAATGCTTGAAAATTTAAAACTGACAGACTGCATTCTCACCGTAAAGAAACCAGATAAAGAAAAAATCGCTGCCGCTGTTACACTTGGGGCAATTTCCAAGCAATCAATAGAGGAATGTCTCATTAGAAGGACTACACAGGCAATTGTAGTTAGAGAGATTGCAAAATGACTGAACGGGTTCTCGCTTTTTCAGCATATCTATAAAGGAGATAGTACTTATACAAACTAAAATGAGAGTCACTCCACTAAATAGAGTAACTCTCATTTTTATCTGTTAATCATTATTTAATTTTGCTAAATAATTTTACAGCTTCCTCTGGAATATAGAACTTGCCTTTACTTTGAACGACAACACTCTTTAGCTTAGTTTCCTTGCCTTCAGCAATCATAATGTTTTTATTTACTGGGAACTTAGCAATTTTGTTTCCTTTAGTAACGATAAGAACTGGATTATGCTTGTCCGTTTCATCAATCTTTACAGCTGCATTTTCCTTTTTAAATGCTTCCTCAGCTTCAACGAATAGTTCTTCGCTTACTTTTTTCAAATCAAAGCCCATAGAAGAAGCCATAGTATGTGCTATTTCAGTATTATCAATTAAGCCAGTTGGTCTACCAGGCCCGTAAGAATATAAGAATACTTCTTCACCAGTATGTCCGCCTGTTGAGAAACCGATATTAGCACGATTTGATAAAAGCTGTACAAGTGTCTGCTGTAAATTAGCTGATTTTACAAGAGCTTCTTTCTCAGCGTCAGTTGGGTTATCAATACCATATAATGCTGCAACTTCTAATAAATTCGATTTATCAGCTTTTAATTGGCTAAGTGCTCCTTCTAATGTCATTGATGCTTTCTTCAAAGGATCGATATAAGCGGAAACAGGAATATTAGGATACGTTTTAGATGTATTCAAGTTACCCATCGTAATTCCGCTGTTACCGTGGTCAGAAACAGCAATAACAAGTGTATCTTTATCCTTTTTAGCGAAATCTAGAGCTTCTTGAACAGCCGCATCAAATGATAGTACATCTCCAATAATTCCGATTGGATCATTAGCATGTGCAGCCCAGTCTACTTTACTTCCTTCTACGAATAAGAAGAAACCGTCTTTATCTTTTGATAATGTATTAATCGCTTTATTTGTCATTTGTGCTAATGTCGGCTCATTAGGATTTGTCTTTTCACGATCAATATCATATGCTAATTGATTTGGTGCAAATGCTCCCCAAATTTTATCAGACTTTGTATTTAATAAATCTGTTCTATTTTCAACAATATCATATCCATTGTTTTTTAATACATTTACCAGATTTTCTCCATCTTTACGATTATTCTTAGCTTCACCCGGAACAAGCGCATCTTTTCCACCGCCAAGAACGACATCAATTCCTTGATATACTTGCTGTTCAGCAATTTTTTCGTACTCGCTGCGATGTGTTACATGTGCTGAAAAACCTGCAGGTGTTGCATGCTGAATTTCAGAAGTTGAAATAATTCCAGTTGCTTTACCGCCTCTTTTTGCGCCTTCAAGCACATTTGCAACCGGCTTAAAGGGTTTTTCTGCTAAAGCCGGATCTACACCAGGTGTATTCACAACTTCAGGTAAAACACCGACTAATTTATCATTAGATTTATTTCCTGTTGCCATGGCAGTGGAAGCAGGTGCTGAGTCAGTAATAGCAGACTCTGCTGAATGTGTAAACACACCACCTGTCACAATACTATCTAGAGCAAGCGGCTCTCCTTTATACCATCTAGCTAAATTAGTTGCACCTACGCTTGTCCCATCCATCACAAGCATAATGACATTTTTTGCTTTTTCAGGATCTTTTTTAGCTTCCGCTTTTTCATCCTTTTGGCCAAACTGTCCTAATGAGCTAAGCATTACCGCACTAGCTAATGTTACTCCTAATACTTTTTTTGAAATAGTCACGAAAATACCTCCTAAATTTATGATATCCATAATAAATAATAGATAACATTTGTAAATTTAGTTAAGGCAATCTATTAACTTACCTTTACAACATTGTTAAAATTAAGGAGGCTTTTTTCCTATTTATATTTTAAATTCCATAGTTCCTGGAGCACCGGCATTTCTATTCTTTCTTCATCTGTCACATGCTCCCACATTATTCCGTTCGGCTTTTCATACGGGCTGTTCGTTTCAATCAGTTCTTGTTCAGTCGCGATCCAGTCAACAGTTAAGTCAAAAGGATCACGTGGAATATCGTCATCAACGAGCTGGCTGCTGTGAATAGTTGTTATAATCGGAACAGGGGGATTTCCCATTTCACGTAGTATGCCATATTCTCTATCTGCATATCCTTCCCCTTTCCCAAGCCGCCTTCCGTCTTTATGAATCGCAACAGAACCGACAACAATTAAATCAATTGGGGGAATATCCGTAAGCGCAATTAGTTTTCCGTACGATTTAATATTTGTTAAACTGACTGCCTTCCGCTCCTCACCCGGCGGTACCCACTCCGGCTTCACCATAATAAAACCTGCTTTCAATCTCGGTGTCGGTACCAGCAATGTTTTTCCATCTAAAATAACTTGGTGGCGTAACGGGAGCTGCGGGGAATCAGGATTCACTTTAACAACTTTTGCATTTTTATATACATCCATTGCAGCAACTAATTTAGCTGCTTTCTCCGCTCCCTTGAAGTTTGGAATCCGGTTCGTTAAAGGGAAAGGAAAACGACCGTTTTTTTCCTCTGTTAACGTATTCCAAACTTTATGACGGATTTCATCTTTCGTTTTCACCATATGTCTCTTTATCTCCCTTGCTCAATTTCTTCCACTAATAAGGACAATTCTTCCCATCTTTCCATCGTCTTTTCAAGCTTTTCTTCTGTTTCCTGCTGTTCTTTATACAACTCCTGTACTTTCATCGAATCACTTCCAGCATCTATTATCCCCTGCTCAAGTTCAGCGATCTTTTCTTCCAGTTCTGTTATTTTATCTTCGATTTCGTTCCATTCCAACTGTTCTTTGTATGATAACTTTTTCTTCGATTCTTTTTTATACACTTGTTTTTCCGGTGCTTTCTGCTGTACTTTAGCAGCAGATTCTTTTTGCTTTGCCGTCTCCATAAAATCAGAATAGCTGCCTTGAAAACGGCTGATTTCCCCGTTCCCTGAGAAAACTATTAGATGGTCGATTACCCGGTCTAAAAAGTAACGGTCATGGGATACCGTAATAACAACACCCGGGAACTGATCTACATAATCCTCTAATACACCTAATGTCTCCGTATCAAGATCATTTGTCGGCTCATCAAGAAATAGTACATTCGGTTCCTCCATAAGTACTTTTAATAAATATAGACGTCTTCTTTCCCCACCTGAAAGCTTGCGAATGTATGTCCACTGCATGGAGCGCGGGAATAAAAATCTTTCAAGCATCTGCTCTGCGGTAATAACATCACCGTCAGCAGTATGAACGATTTCTGCCACTTCTTTTATATATTCAACGACACGTAAATCTTCATCCATATCTTCATGTTCTTGCGTATAAAAGCCTATTTTTACTGTCGGACCAACTTCAATGGAACCTGTATCAGGCTGAATACGGCCGGCAATCATATTTAATAAAGTTGATTTCCCTGTACCGTTTGGACCGATAATTCCTAAGCGGTCTCCTGGAACAACAAGATAGCTAAAATCTTTAATAAGAGATGTTCCACTGTATGATTTCGAAATGTTTTCAATCTCGATTACCTTTTTTCCAAGTCTGACTGAACCTATAGAGAAATCTAAATCTCCCTTAACTGCCAGCCCTTCTTGTTCCTTAAGTTCCTCTACTCTTCCAATACGTGCTTTTTGCTTTGTTGTCCTCGCTTTTGCTCCTCTTCTTAGCCATGCAAGCTCGCGGCGCAGAAGATTTTGACGTTTCGTTTCTGCCTGTACTTCATTGAATTCTCTTTCAGCTTTTTTTTCTAAAAAAGTTTCATAATTACCTTCATAAGTGTAAATATTGCCGCGGTCTAATTCATAAATTCGATTTGTCACCCGGTTTAAGAAGTAACGGTCATGGGTTACTAATAAAATCGAGCCTTTATACTGAGCCAGGAAGCTCTCAAGCCATTCGATTGTCTCATTGTCTAAATGGTTTGTCGGCTCATCAAGTATTAATAAATGTGCAGGCTGAATTAATGCTTTCGCAATAGCAACACGTTTTTTCTGTCCACCTGATAACAGCTTCACCGATTTCGTAAAATCTGTTATTCCTAATTTAGTAAGAACCGTTTTAGCAACCGTGTTTGCTTCCCATGCATCATTTTCATCCATTTTCTGTTGCATTTTTAATAAGTATTCCTGCTTTTTTTCATCCATAGGGTCTTTCTCAAGCTCACTTAATGCCGCTTCATAGTCTCTCATTACTCTCATAATTAAAGAGTCTCCGTAGTAGATTTGCTCAAGTACTGTTAAATCTTCAGCAAACTCCGGCTGCTGCGGTAAATATTCAATATGCATATCATTGCTGTGAAGGAGCTTTCCTTCTTCAACAGATTCTATCCCTGCTATCACTTTTAATAAAGTGGATTTTCCTGTACCGTTTACGCCGATTAATCCGATTCTTTGCTTTTCAGCTATTGTAAAAGAAATATGATCAAATAACGTCTTTTCTCCATATGTTTTCACTAAATTCTCTACCGAAAGTATGCTCATGTTAATACCAATCCTTAAGTTTTATTACTACTTATTGTATACAAAACAAGGAGTTTAAGCTATAAAATCACACTTTCAATATTTTGAAAAAATATTCTTTACATATATTCTCTTTTCCATTAGTATATTAACTGTATCGATACTATTAATACAGTTAATACGGTTTTATGATGTTCAATTTCAATTTGCACTTGTCTAAAATGTTGAACAGATGTAACTGAGTCATGAAGGGGTGATATATATTGTTTCAATTAGACATTAGAAGTAGAAAACCATTATATGAACAGCTTGTCGACCGCATAAAAGAAATGGTTATTACGAACGTATTAAAGCAAGATGAACAATTGCCGTCTGTTCGTGTACTTTCTAGTGAACTAACCGTTAATCCGAACACGGTGCAGAGAGCGTACCGAGAATTGGAACAGCAAGGCTATATTTATTCAGTAAAAGGAAAAGGGAATTTTGTTGCCGCTATTAATGAATCAAATGTAAAAGAACAGTTAAATGATCTGCTTGCAGAAATTCAAAAATTAGTTGCAGAGGCTATCTTCCTCGGCTTAACAAAAGAGGAGCTCGTTAAAATTTATTATGATGCTATTAACAGAGAAAAGGGGGAGACAGTAGATGCTTCAAGTAAAGCAGATAACGAAGAAGTTTGATAAGGAAGATGCAGTAAGTTCATTATCCCTTTCTGTAAAAAAAGGATCAATTTACGGATTGCTCGGCTCAAATGGTGCCGGAAAAACGACACTTTTAAAAATGATTGCCGGTATTTATAGACCAAATAGCGGAGAAATTTTGATTAATGATAAAGCTGCATATGAAAATCCTGATATAAGGGAAAAAGTATTTTTTATACCTGATGCGCTTTCTTTCTATCCACAGGCAACAGTGAAACAAATGGCTGCACATTATCAATATTTTTATAAAGACTGGAATGAAAATCGCTTTGAAGAATTACAAAAGGTTTTTAAAATTGATCTGAACCGGAAAGTACAGCGTTTATCAAAGGGAATGAAAAGACAGGTTGCCTTCTGGCTGGCCTTATCTACAATGCCTGATTTCCTCATCCTCGATGAACCGATTGATGGACTTGACCCTGTTATGCGGCAAAAAATTAAAAATCTTTTATTCCAGGAGATCGCTGAAAGAAATTTAACTGTTCTTATCTCCTCCCATAACTTACGGGAAATCGAGGATATATGTGATCATGTAGGCATTATGCATAAGGGAACAATGATTATCCAAAAAGACCTTGATGATTTGAAGTCTGACACACATAAAGTTCAGCTCGCTTTAAAAGATCCGAGCCATGAAGAACATCTGTTAAACAAGCTTGATGTACTACATAAAGAAAAAAGAGGCAGTGTTTTATTACTAATTGTAAAAGGAAACGAAGATTCTATTAGAAAAGCAATAAAGTCTACTGAACTGCTATTATTTGATTTATTACCTCTTACTCTAGAAGAAATCTTTATTTATGAAATGGGGGATGTCGGTTATGAAATTGAAAATATCCTTCTTTAATCCAGGAATTTTTAAACAAGATTTAAGACAGCATGGCTGGATAGGTGTTATTTACTTACTTTGTTTATTATTTGTACTACCATTGCAAATGCTGCTTATTATTTCAAATGAGGAGAATTATCCATACTATATAAAGGAATTAACTAATTACTTTCAAGTTGCTGCGGGAGGGCAGTTAATGTTCCTGTTCACACTGCCGGTCATTGCTGGGATTTTCCTGTTTCGCTACTTGCAAACAGAAGCATCTGTAGATATGACTCACAGTTTTCCAGTGAAAAGAAATGTGCATTATTTCAGCCATATTATAAGTGGGGTTTTCATGCTTGTTCTCCCTATCGTTATAACAGCTGCTTTTGCATTCATTATTACAAAATGGGATGCTGGTTTTAATAAAATCTTTACATTTCCAGAACTGCTAAGCTGGATAGGAATTGCATCGCTGCTAACTGTGTTCCTCTTTCTTTTAACAGTGCTAGTTGGAATGATTACAGGAATATCAGTTGTTCAAGGTATCTTAACGTATGTCTTTCTTTTCCTGCCGATAGGAATATTATCTTTACTAAATCTTAACTTAGGTCAAATGTTATTCGGATTTTCCAGTTCTTACTATTTATATGAAAATCTAGAAGTATTATCTCCTTTCATGCGATTTATGGAGATTGCCTCTAAACCATTCTCATCGGTAGAGTTAATTATTTATTGTATATTGACTATTATTTTCTTAATAGCAGGAAAAATTATTTATGACCGCCGCCATTTAGAGCGGGCAGGAGACGCCATCGTTTTTCCATATTTAAAGCCAGTTTTTAAATACGGTATGACATTTTGTACAATGCTATTATCTGGAGCCTATTTTTCCACTATCCAGGATGGAAGTACAGGATGGCTTATTTTCGGATATATTAGCGGCTCCATTATCGGTTATATCATTGCAGAAATCATTCTTCAAAAATCTTGGAGAATTTTGAAACCGAGTATGGCAATTAGTTTTGGAAGCTACTCTATCATTATTGTGCTGATCTACTTCTCTCTTTCAACAGATGTATTCGGCTATGAGAAAAAGCTTCCATCTTTAGATAATATTGAAGCTGTCTATTTAGAAAATGGGGATTATTTAAACGATGGATACTATGGGCAGGAGGTTAGATTCAGCTCTGACCAGACCTATATTCAGGACGTAAGAGAATTCCATGAAGCTATTATTCAACAAAAAAGCCAAATAATAGAAAGAGATAATACAATCTATCATCCTCCTACTTTACTCGTCTATAAATTAAAGAATGGGGGAAAAGTAGCGAGGGAATACGTATTTCCTAATAAATTATTTGCTATAGAATTAAAACCTGTTATTGGATCAATTGAATATAAGAAAACTCACTTTCCATTAAACAATGCGGCGAAAAAAGCAAATGTAGCAGAAATATCTTCAAATGCACCAATTAATAAAAATTTAAAGCTGACAGATCAGAAAGAAATTGCAGAACTGAAGACAGCAATCGAAAAAGATTATTTAGCTCAATCATATGAAGATATTACATCACCGGGGACACCTTGGGGAAGTCTGGAGTTTTCGCACAGGAACCCATCCGTTTATGGTGAAGAAAGTTACTATACTCATTTACAATTAAAGCCTTCCTATAAAGAAACAGAGAAATGGCTGGCTGACAAGAACTATCTCACTCGTGTAAAACTTCTGCCGGAAGACATTGTTACATTAGAGGTTATAAAAGGTAATAATGATTTTTCACAACAAGAAATCGATATTGAAGCTTATTACCGTGAGTTAACGAATAAAAAGGTAGAAGTAACAGATAAAAAGCTTATCAATGAAGTTCTTAATAAATTCAGTGATTATGATGAAGAAGCTAATTATTATGTAAAAATGAGATTTGTAAATGGAAACGAATGGTACGTAGTATTAAGAGAGAAAAATGTACCAGCCGAGCTTCTACAAGCTTTAAAATAAAGATAGAAACACCGTTCAGTATGCATGAACGGTGTTTCTATCTTTTCAATTAACAATAAACTCATTCGGAAAATCTGTCATAATTGTACATACTTCTGCATCCTTTAATGTTTTGAAATAGTTGCTATCATTAATTGTATAAACACGAATCGGATAGCCATATTCTCTTGCCGTTCTTCCTTCCTCCGATACAGCAAACACTGCTTCACAATGAATACCATTGACTTTTAATCTTCTCGCTTCTTCAAGGACAATCGTCGGTACACCTATAAATAATAATGCTGTGTTTATATTTGTATCAAGCTGTCTGACCTTTTCCAGGCTTTTTAAATTAAAGGAAGAAATAATAACCTGATCCTTTAAACCATGTTCATCAATGATTGCTAATACCTTCTCTTCTATATTCGGATACTCTATCTTATATGTTTTCAGCTCAATATTAACGAATAATTTTCTCTTCAAATTCTTTATCCATTGAAGAACCTCGGAAAGAGCAGGGATCTTTTCACCTGAAAATTTCAGATCAAACCAGCTGCCTGCATCAAGTGAACGCAGTTCTCTATATGTCATATCTTTTACAAATCCAATACCATTTGTAGTACGTTCAAGTGTTTCATCATGAATAACAACAACTTCACCGTCTTTTGTCATCTGCACGTCAAGCTCAATTCCATCTACGCCAACTGCTTCTGCCTCACTAAATGAAATCATTGTATTTTCGGGATAACAGCCGCTAAATCCTCGATGTCCGTAAATTTCGACTTTCTTAGTCAATAGAATCACCCCAAAATAAAGCAGTCTGACTTCTTTAAGCAATATAAGTGGAATTTCATTTTATCAGCGAATTTCTGATTTTATCAGCGAATTTCTGATTTTATCAGCGAATTTCTGATTTTATCAGCGAATTCAGCATGTATCGCTTAAACCGATACATGCTGAATTCTTTATTTATACTTATATAGTTCAAAGGGGCAAACTGCCTTAATATAAAATTATTTTTTCTTATTCGCTACTTCAAGTGCGCGATTCGTTTCTTCTGCCGCTTGATCAAGAGCTTTTTTAGGATCTGCACCTTGATATAAACTTTCCATTCCGGCTACGACTTTTTGTCTTGATTCAGGGAAAACAGAGATTAATGCACCCTGTGTTGCAGTACTCGTCTTTGTATCATGAAGCTGATCAACTGTTACTTTTAATTGCGGGTATTTCTCCCATTCTTTTCTTACAATATCTTCTTCATACGCTTTGGGATTAATCGCAAAATATCCTGTTTCAATATGCCATTTTGCTTGGACTTCAGGAGTTGTTAAATACTTCATAAACTCCCATGCAGCTTTTTGTCTTTCTTCACTAATTCCATTAGACATCCAAACAGAAGCACCACCGATAATAACACCTTCGCGCTCTACATCATCAGGAATCGGTAAATATGCCACCCCTACTTCAAACGGTGCATTATCAACAATATTTTTCACACCAGCAGATGAATCTAAATACATTGCAATTTTTTTCGATTGGAATGCAGCTCGCATATCATCCCAGTTCTGCCCAACATTATAATATGTGCCTTCTTTATGCATATCACTAATTAATTGAAATACTTTTAAACCTTTTTCATCATTGAATGTTGCCTTTGTTGCATCACCTTTACGTCCATTCTCCTGATCAACATATAAACCGCCTTGAACCGCTAACATCTGCTCAAAGAACCAGCCATAGTTAAGAATCGAAAATCCGTACTGTGATTTATCTTCTTTTGTTAATTTTTTTGCAGCTTCTTTTAATTCGCTATAAGTTTCTGGTGCTTTCTCAGGATCTAAGCCCGCTTCTTTAAATGCGTCCTTATTATAAATAACGACAGGTGTAGAAGAGTTAAACGGCATAGAGTACTGTTTTCCATCTACTGTATAATAACTAGAAATATTTTTCTCCCATTGGGAAATATCATAATTATCTTCATCAATAAATTTTTGAACAGGCTCAATTTTTCCTGTATCAATCATATATTTCGTTCCTACTTCAAATGTTTGCATAATTGTCGGTGCATCATCTGTTCCTGCGACCGCATTAAATTTTGTTAATGCTTCTTCATATGTACCTTGGAATTCAGGTTTTACTTCAATTTTGTCTTGTGATTTATTAAAATCATCAGCAAGTCTCTTTAAAGCTTCTTCAAGGGGACCGCTCATAGCATGCCAGAAGACAACCTCTGTTTTCTCACCGGACTTTTCCTCTTTCTGTTTATCATCATTTCCCTCTGACTCATTATTACTCGTATTAGTACTCGTGTTAGAACATGCTGCCATTAATAATAAAAATAAAGCGGATAAAATAACTAGTAATTTTTTCATTAAATGAACACTCCTTTTTATTTTATTGCTCCTTCTGTTAACCCTTTTTGCAAATGCTTTTGTCCTAAAAATAAAAGTATTAATGTAGGAAGAATTACGACGATAACCGCTGCCATAATCACCCCCCATTCGGACGAGAGTTCCTGTGACTGCATTTGCTTTAAGCCGATTTGCACAGTTCTTACCTTCTCATTATTTGTTACTAATAAAGGCCATAAATACATATTCCACGTCGTAAGAAAACTGTAAATTCCTAACGTAATTAAACTAGTTTTCGAGACAGGTAAGATAATATGAAGAAAAAAACGAAACCTGCTGATACCCGCAACCTGGGATGCTTCAAAAAGCTCATTTGGAATCGTTTTAAATTGCTGTCTAAGCAAAAATGTTCCAAAAGCGAGCGCGAAAAACGGGATTGTTAAGCTCATATAATTATTAATCCAGCCAAGCTTTTGCACCGTTAAGAAGTTAGGTACCATCGTTGCTTCCCACGGAATCATCATCGTTGAAATAAAAATAAAAAATAGAATATCTCTTCCTTTAAAAGGGATAAAAACAAAGGCAAAGGCTGCAAGACTTGAAACTATCAATTGCCCAATCATGACAATAATCGAAACAAAAAAGCTGTTCCATAAATAATGTAATAGAGGTACTTTTGAAAATGCTGATTCATAATTTTGCAAAGTGAAATTTTCAGGAATGAGCTTGCCTTGAAGCACTTCCCCACCCTGCATGAAGCTGATCATAAATGCATAAATGATAGGAAACATCATAATAATTGTAAAACTGATTAATAGAAAATAGAGAAAGGTTCTTTTTATTAGACTCATTGATAATGCACCTTCCTTTCTCCAAGTTTAAATTGAAGAATCGTAACGAATAAAATAAAGAAAAATAGAATTGTCGCCTGGGCGCTTGCCGGGCCGATATTATAGTTAATAAAAGCATCTTTATAAATGGAGTAAACGATAACATTCGTTGATTCCATCGGTCCACCCTTTGTTAAAATATCTATCTGGCCAAACGTTTGAAATGCATTGATTAAAGAAACAGTTATAATAAAAAATAATGTCGGTGAAAGCATTGGAATAGTAATTTTTCTAAGTTTGTAAAAATAACTTACTCCTGCTATTTCTGCATTTTCATATAGTTTGTCATCAATATTTTGCAGCCCTCCTAATAAAATAAGGAAAGCAAAGCCTGTATTCATCCAAATTGTTGCAATTGATACAGATATAAGAGCATACTTAGGGTCTAACAGCCACTGAAGCTCAGAAAACCCAAAAAAAGTAACTATTTTATTCAAAGCTCCGATTGCAGGATTATACATAAACATCCAAATAACAGACGATGCAGCAACACTCATCCCCATTGTCGAGGAGAACATTGTACGAAAGAAGCCCATCCCTCTTACTTTTTCATTTGCTATTAAAGCTAAAAAAAGTGCAAGAATAACACCAGCTGGTACTGTATATATAACAAATAGAAGCGTTGCCTTTATGCTTGTTTGAAAGGAAGCTGAACTTAATAAATATGTAAAGTTTTCTAAACCGACAAATGTAATCGGCACACCTTGTCCATCCGTTAAGTAAAAACTTAAAATAAACGTGCGAATAAGCGGATAAAATAAAAAAACGGCAAATAGAATAATAGACGGCAGTAAATAAAGCAGGCCGACAATAACATTTGGGATATGTTTTTTCTTTTTAAAAGATGAATTAACGGAAGCTGCTAAGAGCTCCTGCTGTAATCCACTCATCCTAACACCTCTTCTACAGGCATTGAAGCAGACCCCACCTTAATACGCTCTCCATCTTTTTTACGGAAAAAATAAATGTTTTTCTCATCAATATAGACCGGTAAATATTCACCAACATTTATATCCCACTGTCCGTTCCATCTGGCAATCCACTGCTCGCTGTCACCTATTCCAAATGTTAATAATGTTTCTGTTCCTAAAATTTCAACGTTCGCCACTTCCACATTAAAACCAATTTGTCCCTCTTGTACGGGCTGAATATGTTCCGGACGGACACCTATAATGACATCTTCATTTAACAGTTGTTCATTTATACGGAACAGCTGCTTTCCAATATCGCCTTCTATCAGATTCATTGGCGGAGAACCAATAAAAGAAGAGACAAATGTATTTGCCGGATCATTATAAATTTCAAGCGGACGGCCAATCTGCTGGACTATCCCTTCATTTAAAATCATCATACGGTCTGCCATCGTCATCGCTTCCACCTGATCATGTGTCACATAAATCATTGTGATTCCAAGCTTTCTCTGCAGCTGCCTAATTTCAGAACGCATTTTAGCACGCAATTTTGCATCAAGATTTGACAACGGTTCATCCATTAAACAAATTGGAGATTGTGTCACAATTGCCCGTGCTAATGCCACTCTCTGCCTTTGTCCACCAGAAAGCTCACGGGGTCTTCTTCTTAAATACGGCGATAAACCAAGCATTTCTGCCGCTTCCGTACATCGTTTCTGCTGTTCTGCTTTAGAAATTTTCCTTGTATGTAAACCGAACATAATATTCTGTTCAACCGTCAAATGCGGATAGAGAGCATAGTTTTGAAAAACCATCGATAATTCCCGTTCACTCGGAGGCAATTGATTCGCATACATTTCACCTATTAACAGATTGCCGCTCGTTACATGCTCAAGCCCTGCAATCATACGGAGTATCGTACTTTTTCCACATCCAGACGGTCCGACAAGTACGAAAAACTCCCCGGGTTCGATTGATACATTTATCTCTTTAATGATATTTGTTTTTCCGTCATAAGATTTACTGACGTCTATTAATTCCACACGCTTCAACTCTATTGCTCCTTTCCATCATTCATCTGCACTACTAACTATCGTACATGTCGAATATAAAGCGAGTATGAAATAATTGTTGATTATTGTAAAAATTTCGTAAAGCTAATACCGTAGCAGATTTGGAAAGTAAAAAAGATCTGCCTGAAATTCCAGGCAGATCTTCTAATGATTATAAAGTTTATAATAAAATCCTTTATCATCCATCAATGACTGATGTGTTCCTCTTTCAATAATTTCTCCGTCTTTTAAAACTAAAATCTGATCCGCTTTTTGGATCGTATTAAGACGATGTGCAATAACAAAACTCGTTCTTCCTTCCATGAGTTGATCGAGTGCTTCCTGTATCGCAAGCTCTGTAATTGTGTCGATGCTGCTCGTTGCTTCATCTA
This sequence comes from Metabacillus fastidiosus NBRC 101226, assembly GCF_001591625.1. GTDB lineage: Bacteria > Bacillota > Bacilli > Bacillales > Bacillaceae > Metabacillus > Metabacillus fastidiosus. The sequence continues at coordinate 45,477 of NZ_BCVG01000013.1, read as the reverse complement.
ATATAAGTATTTTCGGATCAGCTAAAATGGCTCTCGCTATTGAAAGAAGCTGTTTTTGTCCATGGCTTATTCCGCTTCCGTCCTGTTCTAAAACCGTATCATATTTTAATGGAAGCTTCTCAATGAATGAATGGGCATTTGCCTTTTTTGCTGCTTCTTCAATTTCCTCGTCCGTCGCATCAAGCCTTCCGTAACGGATATTTTCTCTTATCGTTCCTTTAAATAAATAAGAGTCCTGTAAAACGAATGCCATGCTCATTCTTAAACTCTCTCTTGTTATCTTTTTATTATCATAGCCATCAATCAAAATTTCTCCGCTGTCCGGATCATAAAAACGTGATAATAAATTAATAACAGTTGATTTCCCTGCACCTGTAGGACCAACGAGCGCAATCATTTCACCTTGATTTGCTTTGAATGACAGATTCCTCACTGTATCTCCCTCATCTTCATAAGAGAATGCAACATTTCGAAATTCTACATTCCCTTTTACATCTGTCAGTGTTATTGCGTCCATTTCATCCGTACGTTCCTCTTTCTCATCAAGGACTTCGAACACTCTTTCAGCGCCAGCTACGGCAGAAAGCAATGTATTAAACTGATTGGCAAGATCGTTAAGCGGACGTGTAAACTGGCGTGCATATTCTGTGAAAATGATAATGACACCGATTGTTATCATTCCATTCAAAGCAAAAATCCCGCCGATTGCCGCGATAATCGTAAAGTTCAAATTATTAAGCACATTCATTAATTTAGGAATGAAACCTGAAATAGTCTGTGCCCAAAATCCTGATCTTTTAAGGTTATCCGCCTTCTCCAAAAATTCTGCAATTACTTTTTCCTCTTGAGAGTAAGCCTTAATAATCTTCTGTCCTGAAATAGTCTCCTGAATAAAACCGTTTAAATTACCGATGTTTTGCTGCTGGACTTTGTATAAACGGCTTGTCCTGCTCGTAATCCATTTCATTCCGAAGACCATGAGCGGAATAACAATCATCGTTACTAATGTAAGCAGTGGGCTTAACATAAGCATGACAGTTACTGTTCCAACTAAAGTAAGGGCACTTGAGAAAATTTGAATAAAGGAGCTGTTCAATGTGGAACTGACATTCTCAATATCATTCGTCATCCGGCTCATTAATTCACCATGCTGGCGTTTATCAAAAAAGGATATTGGCAGCTTATGCAAATGCTGAAACAATTGCGTCCTCATTTTATTTACAGTACTTTGAGCAATTCCAATCATCCAGTAGTTCTGTAAAAACACCGATAGTGAATTAAAAATAAATACAAATAACAAGAAAACTAATAATGTTAAAATACCTGTGTTATCTCTTGTAACAATATATTCATCAATTGCCCGTCCGATCAGGTAGGGTCCTAATAAACCCAGAGCAGTACTGATTACAACCATTGCAATAACAGCTAATAAATGCAGACGTTTCTCAGCAAGATAATTCCATACTCTCTTTAATGTCGCAGCACTATTTTTTGCTTTCTTTTTCTTTTGCGTCTCGTCTTTATTTATTTCGATTTTCTTATAGCGGAAAGGACTAGTTAACTGTTTGATCATGTGTAAACATCTCCTTTCCAAACTGTGATTCTGTAATCTTTCTATATAATTTAGAATTTTTCATTAGCTCTTCATGTGTACCTTCAGCAATAATCATGCCGTCTTCAAGCAATAAAGTTTTATCGGCCTGCATCGCAGTACTGATTTTCTGTGTAATAATAAGGGTCGTACAATTATATTTTTTAATTGCTTCAAGAAGATTTGCTTCTGTTTTCAAATCAAGTGCACTCGTACTATCATCCAATAATAATATTTTCGGATTCCGTACTAATGCCCTTGCGATAGAAAGACGCTGTTTTTGCCCGCCTGAAAGATTAATCCCTTTTTGACCAAGAATCGAATCATACTGCTGTGGCAATGACATAATCGTCTCATGAATTTGGGCATTTTTTGCCGCAAATATTACTTCATCTATTGTTGCATCTTCTTTTCCCCACATAATATTACTTTGTACGGAACCGGAGAAAAGCATTGCTTCCTGAGGAACAAGTCCAATTTGTTTTCTCAAATGTTCAAGCTTATACTTTTTAATCTCCTGATCATCGATAAAAATGCTTCCATTGTTTGTTTCATATAAACGCGGAATGAGCTGGAATAAAGATGACTTCCCTGAACCGGTTGCACCTAAGATCGCAATCGTTTCTCCTGAATGCACAGTGAAAGATACATTTTTCAGCACTTCTGCCTCACTGTTTGGATATTTAAAAGAAGCCTCTTGAAATTCGATTTTCCCCTCTAGCGTTGACTTCTCTTCCTCTGCATCAGCAGAATCAATTAAATCAACATCTGTTTCAAGCACTTCTGTCACCCTTTGTGACGATGCTTTCGCCCGAGAGAAAAACATAATAATAAAGGAAAACATAGATAAAGAAGAAGTGATTCGAAGTGCGTAGTTAACGACGGCCACAACTTCCCCGATCTTCACTTCACTATTGCTCACCTGTAAGCTTCCTTTCCATAAAATCACTATGATTGTTAAATTCATGACGAGAAGCATAATCGGCATCGTCATTTCAATCGTTCTAAAGGCAGAGGCAGTCCCTTTCGTCAGCTCGTTCGCCGCCTTTGTGAAACGGTTTACTTCATAATCTTTTCTCAAGAATGCTTTAATAAGCCTCATGCTCGTTAAATTTTCCTGCATTACTCCATTCACACGGTCTAATTTACCTTGAACCGTTCTAAATAAAAGACCGCCTTTTTTCATAATCCATTTCATACATACGAGAAGAAGCGGCAAAGCAACCGCAAGGAAAATTCCTAATTGAAAATTAACGACTAATGCTAAAGCAATTCCGAAAATGACAGTGAGTGGAGCACGAAGCATAATCCGCAAACTCATAAACAATGTTGTCTGGATTTGTGTCACATCATTTGTCATTCTCGTAATTAAAGAAGATGTTTCAAAACGTCCAAGATTCGTAAATGAAAAAGACTGGACTTTCTCAAACAGTTTTTTACGAATATCATAACCGAAGTTCTGGCTTATATGGGAAGCATAAAAGGAGTTAATAATTCCCGAAATAAAAGCAAGTAAGGATATGCCAAGCATAATTCCTCCCCACTTAAGCACCATATTGAAATCTTTTGCTACAATCCCATCATCAATAATTTTTGCCATTAGCAGAGGCTGTACAAGCTCCACCGCTAACTCGACAAACATTAAGAAAAGGGCAAATATAATAAGAAACCGGTACGGCTTTGTAAATGCTAATATTTTTTTCATACAATAATCCTTTCTATGAAAAATAGGCAGCAAGCAAAATAATCTTATTGTATATGATAGCTCTTTCTGTTGGTGATGGAAACTATAAACACTTGTTTACTAAACCGAATATACATATGTATTTTTAAAATAAAAAATAACCTGCTTCAAAAATAAATTGAAACAGGTCGTTTTCCTATATTCCATTGCTTTTAATATATCCACTCTTAATACTTTTTACCATTTACTAAACAGCATTGCTCGTACGATCCATATTTTATTTACAAAATAACATGCTGAAACGATTTCTTCATTGGATGCCTCTTTAATAGCAAACAAATAGGTGAGACATCTAAATATCCTTTAATCTTGCATCTGATCAACACTTAATAGTCCTAAGTCAACTAAATAAAAAATTGGGCTTGTCTTATCATTCTGCAAATCAATTATGACATTTGTAAATCCTGCTTCTCCAACTACTTTTCCATTGTAAGTAAGACTTAGAACAACATATTTTTCATTAAAATAATTAATATCAGCTAGTCCAATTCCGCTCGTTACAAACTCAAGTTCTTTTGCAATTTTTTCATAATCAAGCATAAACTCTGGTTCATACACATCATTTCCGGCCGCATAATTTTCGATTGTTTGGATTTTTTGGATGCCATCTTCAAGCTTATCTTTAGCTCCATTTATATAAACATATTTACCATCATTGCTTAAATAGTCACTCTCTTTTATTTCGATTATTTGATTCTCTTCTAAATCTAGAATGGCATCTTCAAATACGAGTGCATATCTCTTTGAATCTCCAACTTTGTTAAAGCTGTCCTTATAAACGTCTAATTCGGAACTATCAATAGCTGCCTGTAAATCTTTATTCATTAGTTTACTAGCTGTAAAATCGGATAAATCCTGCTTTATAAAAAGCCCAATATATAAAATTCCTTCTTCTGGATCTTCTATATCTAAATCTTGAATATCTAAAGTGAACATCTGATCATTCACTTGTTTCATATTAATAACAAGCTCATCTGCTTCTTTTACACCATATTCCTTTAACAGCTCCGGCAAATCTATTGTTTTTTCTCCTTGTGCTGTCTTCACTTCTAATTGATTATTCTCTTTTAATACAATTGAAGGAAGCTTGTATTGTTTTGTATCTGCTAATAATTCATTTTGCTCCAGTTCTTTCTTTTTGCTTTGAGCGATTTTATCCAGTTCCTTTTCAGAAACTTTTTTACCTAATAACGGCTCGTATGATCTTTCTAATACTGACTCATTAAATTCGTAATAAGCTATTTCTCGTTTCTCTGCATTTACATTGTCCTTCGAATAGACGAATTGATTATTATGATGAATTAGCAGATTATTATTCTGATTAAAATATGTGCTCATAAATTTCGTTAATGCCGGACTGCTTTCCTCAGGGAAATTTTCCTTATATGTTACTGTATTTTGTTTAGGTTCCATGCTCATCTTCTTTTCCTCACATCCGACTAAAAAGAGTAAGAGCAAAACGATTAAATGACAGCTGACTAAAAACTTTTTCATTATTAACTGCTCCTATTCTTTTGTTTTTCATTAACTTCTTCGATTATATTAATAAAATCTTTATCCTCTACTTCATAAATATGGCCAGGATCAGTTACACCGTTTCCTTTAACTTCAATTTGAGGCCTTTTATCTATCAAATCCCCTAATATTTCAGCATGTTGGCTTTTGATAGATACAGTATCATCACTGCTCGTTTTTGTTTCGATTGTCGTACGAGCATACGGATTATATTGAACTACCTTTCTATACCCTGCCACAGCTGTGATTTCCATCTTTTGAAGCTTATCATATACTTCAGGATTAGCTGATTTTAATTTATGAATATCTTCTGATAAAGGCTCACTGGACATATCAGTGTAGGCATTACTATATTCTAATCCTTCTATGTCATTGCGATTATCTTTATTAAAATCTATATAATCACTCGTATTTTTAGGATCTTGTCCTATTTTTTCTGCGATCCAGCGGGCACCATTAGCAGACTTAGCCAGCAGATTCGTATCATATGGAGTTCCTACTGTTGTAATGCTTCGGACATTATCTGGATAATCAACCGCGAATTGCAGGGACCTGCGTCCGCCATAGCTATGAGCAAACATATCAATTTTTGTACTATTATTTATCAATCCCATTTTATTCAGCTTTTGAGCCAAATCATCACTAGTTTCCTGACGATGTTCATTTTTATGCTCTGTATCATAAATAATATGAAGACGGCCTTTTTTCATCTCATACTGTCTTTCCTGTTTTAATTTTTCAATATCATCAATTTTTTTTACAATTTTCTTTCCATTTAATACGCTGACCGTACGATACTCTATTTCTCCGTTACGCATCACATAAATAAGCACATCTCCGCTTTCCGCCGCTTCTACAGCACTATCCAAAAACTTTTTTCCTGTATCCTCAATCCCATGCACATACACTGATACATTTTCAAACCCTGAAAAATCTCCTTTTACTTTATTTTCAGAATTATAAAGCATACTAATGTCTGCTAATGCTGAGCGGATAGGAGACCGGTACAAACGAACAGTATTTTGAAACTTTAACTCTACTTCGTCTAACTCCTCACTTAATCTTCCATATATTTGCTTAATCTCCATAACTGCATTGCCCATTATTATCATTTTGTATTGTTCTTCATCAGTTAGCTTATCTTTTCCCCTCAGTTTCTCCAGAAAGCTCTCATAGCAGTCATCTATCTCGCTTTTCCATGTATTGATTGCTGCTTTGATATCTTCTATATTTACACTGAGCATATCCCCTCCAGCAGATTTGCTCGTGCTGAAAAGATAAGCGAGATTTTCTGAAAAAGTATCACAGAGAAGCTGAGATTGTGCATCGCTTAGTATATTATTTGCACTCGCCTTATGTTTATCTAAAACAGTATTAAGCTCTGGGCATCCTTCATAATAACTCAAACAAAACTCCCCCCTTTATTCTTTTCGTTCTGCTTCTGTCAGCAGCTCGTCCAATTGCATTTCCTTCTCATCGATATAACCATAGTGATAAACAAGTTCAATATCTTCATTATTAAATAGAATAAAAGGCTCTTTTGCATCAGTAAATCCGTTCGGAAAGTCAACCGCTGCGTAATCTCTAATAACATGATTCGTTTCTGAATATAATTGACGTCCGATAATTAACAAGCGTCTTGAATCATTATGCAAACCAACAACACTTCCAACCGAAAGGTAGTTTTTCGAAAACAGCATACTATCTCTCCTCTTTGTTTAACTTCAAAATCTCACAAAATAATTCCATTATTATCATACTTTATATAAACTTTGGTATTAATAGGTGTTATGAACTAAATTAAATTAGTGTAAAAAGATGTGGTAATTTAAAATAAGTTTTCGGCTATTTTGTTTTAATTCCAAAATTAAAAACCACCAAATTTTGGTGGTTAAATAACTGAAATCTTTCTGTTTAAATTTCTTAAAAAAGTTTAGTAATCATTGGTTTCATAATCCTTATCCAAATCAACTAAATATAAGGTAGGGTCCTCTCTATTTCCTTGTAAATCAACAATTATATCTAAATATCCCGCACTTCCTACCATAGGATGTCGATAATCGATATTAACTATAACGTAGTCTTCATTAAAATAACTAAGATCCGCTATCCTTTCTCCATTTGTAAGATATTTAAGCACTTTTGCAATTTCTTCATAATTCAGTTCAAATTCTATTTCATATATATCATTTTCAGCTTCATAATTATCAATTGTTTGAATTCTTTGGATACCATCTGCTAAATGATCTTGTCTGCCATTGATATAGACATATTTTCCATCTTCGCTTAAATAATCTTCATTCCTAATTTTTACTATTTTCTTTGTTTCTATATCAATAATTTTCCAATTGTATAAAAATACATATCTTCCTTTACTATCTATCTTTTTGAAATCATTTAAAAAAGAATTCAAATCCCCTTTATCTAACTTTTTTTGAATAGCCTCATCAAACTGTTCACTAACCGCAATTTCTGATAAATCCTTCTTAATAAAGAGATTTAAAAATAACCCGCTATACCCTCTGGAATTTTTTATATTGCCTTCCTCTATCTCTAAAATAAAATGATTTTCACTGCTCTCCAGCAAATTAAATACAAGCTGATCATTTTCCTTAATACCGTATTCTTTAAGTAACTTCGGAAGATCCAAAACTGTTTCATTCAATGCTGTTTTTATTTTCAGCTGATTGCCCTCTTGCATTTCTAATACGGGTAGTGAATATATTAATGGATTTTCTATTGAGAGAAGTAATGACTCATTAATATAAGAAGGTGCTTTTAAAATTCCTAAATCTGAGTAGGGTCGCCAGGCATTAAATACTCGTTCATAGTACTTTTCTATACGAGCTTCTGTATAATAGTAATAAGACATGATTCTATCATTCTCATCTCTCTTTCCATCAGCGAATACAAAAGCATCATTTTCTTTAAAAAGTTTTCTGTGCGACTCCTCTAATAAATAGTCACTAATATATTCTGTTAACGCTGGACTTGGTTCTTTTGGAAAACCAAATACATAGTTAACTGTCGATACTTCGTTAGAGGAAAAATTATTTACTGTACACCATGATAAGATTACTAAAAGCAATATAACGAAACAAATGCCTAAATGCTTTGTTTTCATTGAATATACTCCTCTTTTAAAAGATGCTCTCTATACTTGTTCTTGTAAATATCTATTTAGTATGTACTGCCAATAATATTCATGATACGCAAGTCAACAAGATAAAAAGTCGGTTTTTCCCTATCCTCCTGAAAATCAATTATGACATTTGTTTCTCCTGCTTCCCCAACAAATTTCCCATTATATTGAAGACTTAATACGACATAATTTTCATTAAAATAACTAATATAAGCTGAGCCTATCCCGCTTGTTACAAAATCAAGCTCTTTCGCAATCTCTTTATAATCAAGCTGATATTCTATTTCATATACTTCATTACCAGCTAAATAATTATCAAGAGTTTGAATTTTTTGGATTCCATCTGATAAATCATCTTCCTTACCATTAATATACACATATTGTCCGTCACTACTTAAATAATCTTCTTTCTTAATATTTATAATTTTCTTCTTCTTCGTATCAATAATTGTTTTATCTGTTAAAAATGCATATTTCCCAGTCGAGCCTATCCTTTTAAGATCATTTAAAAATTTATCTAAAGCTCCTTCATTCAACTTTTTCTGAATCGCCTCATAAAATGATTCACTAATAACCATTTTCGATAAATCTTGCTTTATAAAAAGCGTAATAAACAGGTTCCATCCTTTTGAACCTTTTGCATCTTGATCTTCAATTAGCAGAACAAAATGATCTTCATTACTTTGTAATAACTTAAGATTCACCCTGTCTGTTTCCTTTAGCCCATATTCCCCCATTATTTTCGGCAGATTTAATCTCATTTCATTGGAACTCGTTCTTATTTTTAACTGATTCTTTTTTTCTAATTGAACAGATGGCAAATGATAAGATAGATTATCCTTTACCGGAATACGTACCGACGTCTCAAACTTCTCTCTCATATCTAAATCATTTACCACAGAATATGTATCTACTGAAGCAAGTAAAGGCTCATAAAATTTTTCCAGTTCCCTCTCTGAATACTCATAGTAATGAATTTTATCTTGATCACTATTAACATCACTTGATGAAAAAACAAATTGGTCATTCTTATCTATTATTTTATTATCTCTACTGTCCTTAAAGTAATAGTTCATAAATTCGTTTAGTGCCGGACTACCTTCTTTCGGAAAATACTGTTGATAAGAAATCTCCCCCTGCTTAACACTTTTACCGGTCAATTCCCGTTCTTCGCATCCAACTAAAAATAGGACAAGTAAAAGGGGAAGCAAAATGTGAATCTGCCTGTTCACCATATTTCCCCTCCCAATAGCTCAACTTTTCGAAATAATTTAAACCTAAAGAGTTAACCAATCGCGTATTTCAATATTCAACTCTAAATTAACTAAATAAAAAGCAGGTGTCTTTTTATTTTCTTGTAAATCAATAATGACATTCGTTCCTCCTCCAGTTCCTACAAATTTGCCATTATACTCTAAATTAAGAACCACATAGTCCTTATTAAAATAATTAATTTCTGCTATCCCTATCCCACTTATCACTAAATCTAACTCTTTTGCAATCTCCTTATAATCTAGTTTAAACTCTGTTTCATATATCTCATTTCCAGCTGCATAATTTTCAATCCTCTGGATTTTTTGAATACCGTCTTCTAACTTATCTTGTCTCCCATTAATATAAACATATCTTCCATCGTTACTTAAATAATCTTCTTTCTTTATTTCTACTATTTTCTTTATTTTCATATCAACAATTGTTTGATCATATAAAAACCCATATCTTTCTGCATCATCTATCTTCTGAAAATCACTAAAAAATGAATTCAAATCACCTTTATCTAATTTTTCTTGAACAGCCTCATCAAATGACTCACTCATAACCATTTTTGATAAATCTTGTTTTATAAAGAAAGTTAAATATAATTTTTGTCCTTTTGAATTCATTGCATCCTCATCCAAGATTAGTAAAGTAAAATAACCTTTGTTACTTTGCACCACATCAAAGGCAATTTCATCCGTTTCTTTAATATTATATTTCTCCATTAATTGCGGGAGATCTAATATTTCCTCGGCTGATTCTGTTTGAATCTTTAATCTGTTACCTCTTTCTAAAGCTACCTTAGGCAAATTGAATGAAAATATATCTTTTACTGGTTTATAAACAGAGGTTTCTAATTCTTCCGATTCTTTAAGCTGTCTAAACTGCTTATCTGGCTTTTGTAAGCCAAGCAAAGGCTCATAATATTTTTCTATTTGAGCCTCTGTATATTCATAGTAATTAATTGATTCACTGCCTTGCTGTAAGTTTCCTATAGAAAAAACATATCTATTATCTGTTTCTAAAGGTCTGTTTTCTAAATGGCCTCTTAAAAAACTGCTCATAAATTCCGTTAAGGCAGGACTTTTGTTTTCTGGAAAGTGATGTACATAAGTTGTTTTTGGAGAACTCAGATTTAGTGAATAATTCGTTCCAAAGACTATTCCTATTATTAAAATTACAATGATACAAAAAAATATCAGATAATGTTTTTTCATTTATATGTTCCTGCTTCCCAAAATACTTACCCTTTATATTCATGTTAATCAAAAGCATTTTGTTGCTTCCTCTTTTTAAAGATTCATGATCATACTGCCATGCCCTTCAGTTGAATGTTTTCAGATTACTTTATTTGAATACCTGACAGGTGTAAATCATTAAGATAAAAAACTGGATCCTCCTTATTCTTTTGAAAATCGATAATCACGTTTGTAAATCCTGCTTCTCCTACCATTTTCCCATTATAAGTAAGACCTAAAATTACATAATTTTCACTAAAATAATTAATATCTGCTAGGCCAATACCACTTGTGACAAAATTTAATTCTTTTGCAATTTCCTTATAATCAAGCTGATATTCTATTTCATACACTTTATTCCCAGCCATATAGTTATCAATCATCTGAATTTTTTGAACACCATCTGGTAAATCATCTTTTCCTCCGTTAATATAGACATATTTCCCATCATTACTTAAGTAATCTTCTTCGTTAATTTTCACAATCTTTTTTGTTTTTGTATCAACAATAGTTCTACCATATAGAAAAGCATACCTTCCTGATTCCCCGACCTTTCTAAAGTCTCCTAGAAAAGAATCTAAGTCACCTTTGTCTAACTTTTTTTGAATAGCTTCATCAAACCATTCACTAATCACTATTTCTGAGAAATCCTTTTTCACAAAAAGAGTTAAAAATAAGGGTTTTCCTGTAGAATTTTTCACATCATAATCTGCGATTTCTAAGATAAAATGATTCTTATTGCTTTCTAATAAGTCAAATACAATTCTGTCTGTTTCCTTCATGCCATACTCTTTCATTAATATTGGAAGGTTTAGAACTGTTTCATTTAATGTTGTCTTTATTCTTAATTGGTTATTTCCTTCCATTATGAATATCGGAAGAGAATAAATAAGTGGATCTTTTATTGGTTTAAGTAGTTCCTTTTCCACTTTATCCGTCGATCCTAAGCCTTTTAAAATTTTATAAGACTGTTCATCTGCATTCAGTATTGGTTCATAATAATTTTCCACCTGTTCTTCTGTATAGTCATAGTACAATATGTTCTTGTCCTCTTCATTCCTGTTTTCCCTTGCAAATATAAATCTATTATTTTCTTTAGACATTTCTTTTAATAGACTTACTAAAATATAGTCATTTATAAACTCTGTTAACGCAGGGCTGTGTTTTTCTGGAAAGTGATGTATATAAGTTGTTTTTTTTCCTTGTCTAAACATACTATCTGTTTCACACCCTTGTAGAATAAACAATATTAGGAGAATGAGGCTCGATACTAATAATCTTATTTTCATTATCTTATACTCCTATTCTTCTGTTGTTTATTAACTTCTTTCATTAGCTCAACGAATTCTTTATCCTTCACTTCATAAACATGACCAGGGTCAGTCAAGCCACGTCCTTTAACTTCAATCCTAGGTCGTTTATCTATCAAGTTTCCTAATATTTCAGCGTTCTGACTTTTTACTGAAACTGTATCATCACTATGTGTCTTCATTTCCGTTTTCTCACCGGTAAATGGATCATAATAATCTACTTTTCTGTATCCTGCTGCAGCTGTAATCTCCATCTTTTGCAGTTTTTCATATACTTCTGGATTAGCTGCCTTCAGTTTATGAATATCTTCTGATAACGGCTCATTGGACATATCAGTATAAGCATTACTATATTCCATTCCTTTTATATCATTTCGGTTCTTCTTATTAAAATCTAAATGACCGCTGTCATCTTTAGGGTCTTTTTTTACAAACTTTTCTGCAAACCATCGAATGTTATTAGCACCCTGAGCTAGCGTGTTTGTCTCATACGGAGTTCCAATTGTTGTAATACTTCGAACATTATCTGGATAATCAATTGCAAATTGTAATGATCTGCGCCCTCCATAGCTGTGAGCGAACATATCAATTTGAGTTCTATCATTCATTAATCCCATTTTATTTAACCTTTGGGCTAAATCATCACTTGTTTCTTGCCGATGCTCATTTCTATTTTCTGTATCATAAATAATATGGAGACGACCTTTTATATCTTCTAAAGAAGTTTCCTTCTGCAGTTCACTCAAATTGTTATACACTTTAATCTCTTTTGTTTTCACATCTACATATTGATACTCCTCAGAATCATCCATTATATGAATAATAAGGTCTCCCTCCTCTGCTATTTTTCGTACACTATCTTTAAAACCTTTACCTCTATCCTCAATCCCATGCACATACACCGACACATTCTCAAACCCAGAAAAATCCCCTTTTACATTATTCTCAGAATCATAAAGCATACTAATATCATTCAAAGCTTGACGGATCGGGGAACGATATGTACGAACAGCATTTTGGAAGTCCAGTTCTACTCCATCCATTTCTTCTCTTAATTTATCGTATATTTTCTTAATCTCTTTTACATTCTCTTCCATCAATCTCTGTTTATATCGATCCTCATCAGTTAATTCGTCTTTTCCCTGTAGTGACTCTTTAAAGCTTTCTAAGCAATCATCTATGTCCTTTTTTCATTTACTGATTTTCGTTTTTACCTTTTCTACATTTAAATTAAGCACATCTCCCTCAGCAGATTCATTAGTGCTGAAAAGATAAGCTAAGACTTTAGAAAAAGTATCACACAGAAGTTGGGATTGAGCAGTGCTTAACATGCTGTTGGCACTTGCTTTATGTTTATTTAAAACGGCATCAAGTTCTGGGCATCCTTCATAATAACTCAAGTAAAGCTCCTCCTTATTTCACTCTCTGCATTTGTACTGAAATCAAATTATCCACACGCTCGAGCTCTGTAACTAACGTTTCTGAGCTTGCTGTTAAATCTTTCAGACGTTCTTCAGCATGGGCAATAATATTTTTTATTTGATTTTTTCCATCATTCCAGACAGAATCAACGTCTTCCCAAGGGAATTCTGTATCGAAAATGACATTATCGAGCAGTTCATTGAACTTTGTGAGTAAATCTTCCAAAGCATTAATTGTATTTCCAAAGTTTTTAGTAGCATTTTCCAATGATTTTGCTGTCAGCTTAATTTCACCTTCGACTCTGTTTTCTGAAAAGGTATATTTAAATTCTGCCCTGCTTCTTCCTTCACCAGGTCCGCTAGTTGATTCGTCTGCGGCCTCTACCGCTTTCACAAAGTTTAGAACAGTGTTAGCAAAATATAATAGACCGCTTCCTGCCTTGCTGAAAAATTCCATATTGTCTTTCATTTTTTCATGAAGAGCAGCTGCTGCTTTTCCTGTATGCTTACTCAGCTCTTCTTCAAAAATAACTAAGCTTTCGAATAAGGCACTTAAATTTTCTTCTAAATGTCCTATTGTACTATTTGTTTGTGAAGGTAAATTTTTATTAAAACGGATCGTTCCCATCATTTTTTCCTCCTGTTTATTCTTTCTTTTCCGCTTCTGTCAGCAGTTCGTCCAATTGCATTTCCTTCTCATCGATATATCCATAGTGATAAACGAGTTCAATATCTTCATTGTTAAATAGAATGAAAGGCTCTTTCGCATCGGTAAATCCATTCGGATAATTCACTGCTGCATAATCTCTAATAACATGATTTGTTTCTGAATATAATTGACGGCCGACAACTAATAATCTTCTTGAATCATTTTTTAAACCGACGACACTTCCAACTGGAAGATAGTTTTTTGAAAACAGCATAGTATCTCTCCTCGACATTAAAATTGAAAATCAGACATAATCCCATAATATTTACAAAATAATTCCATCACCATCATACTTTATATAAAGATTTGGGTTAAATAGGTGTTATGTATCAAATCGAATTCGACAATATCATTACTGGGATTTATGAATTAAATTATATGGAGGTAAAAAGATGTGTTTTTAAAAAATGAGGTCTTTTTAACAAAAAAACATCTTTCCCGGAGAGTAAAGTAAACTCTGGAAAGATGTCCTGATGACTCAAATTATTAATATTTTCATTTCCCTGTTTTCTTAATAAACAATACCTTTAAATAATTTCCTTCCTCGAACTCTTTTAACGTGCGGAAATCTTCTGGTAAGGAAAACTCTTCTATTATTTTATAGCTTTCATTCATTTCCTGAAAAGCAACACGGATAAAGCTTTTGAATTTCTTCATATCAAATGCAGCGGAATTTGTGGAAGCGACAACTACACCATTATCTTCTGTAATAGCAATTGCTTCTTTTAATAATTTCGGATAATCTTTTGCAGCACTGAATGTCATCTTCTTTGATCTTGCAAAGCTCGGAGGATCGAGAATAACGAGATCAAATTTCAATTCTTTTCTTACTGCATATTTAAAATAGTTAAATACATCCTCTACAATAATATTCTGTACCTCATGGTCGATCCCATTTACACTGAATTGTTCAATCGTTTTGCTTTTACTTCGGTTCGCAAGGTCTACACTCGTCGTTTTTGCAGCACCACCTGCTGCAGCAAAAACAGAAAAAGCACCTGTATATGAAAAAGTATTTAATACTGTCTTCCCTTTTGCATATTTATCGCGGATCGTTTTCCTTACGTCACGCTGGTCTAAAAACACACCAACCATCGCTCCATCATTTAAATAAATCGCGAAATTCACACCATTTTCTTTTACAATGAGCGGAAATTCTCCTCTTTCTCCTGCAACGAAATCATCTTCTTCCATATATTTTCCGTCTGCAGCGAATCTTTTTTTCTGATAAACTCCTTTGAAATTCATGCTTTCGGTAATTGCTTCTATAACATATTCTTTAAACTCGTAAATCCCTTCACTGTACCAGTTAATTACATAATAGCCGTTAAAATATTCAATCGTTAAACCGCCGATTCCATCACCTTCCCCATTAAAAACACGGAATGCGGTCGTTTCTTCGCTCTTATAAAAATGTTCTCTTTTCTTTACAGCAGCATCTATTTTTCCCTTAAAAAATTGTTTATCTATTGTCTCTGCTTCTTTATATGTTAAAATCCAGCCGACGCCTTTATTTTGTCTTCCATAATACCCCTTACCGATAAATTGATTTTTCTCATCGACAAGTTTAATAATAGCCCCTTCCTTTTGAAGATCATTTACATTCATAACCGCTTCTTTTAAAACAATAGGATTTCCGCTTCTCATCTTATTTACATACTTTGCTTTTATTTTTATAATCGTTTCTTTCACGATAACACCTCATACAATCAATTTACTTTCCATCTTAACTCAAAAGAAAAGAAAACGAAAATTTCTCAAATAGAAGAAACAATGTAAATTCACGTTTACACTATATTAACTATAGCTTAATACAAGCTTAAAACTACTAAACTATCATTAATATACAGAATAATTAAGGAGGAGAAAGAATGTTTAATAAAAAATTAAAAAAGAAACTATTGCCTTTTGCCGTTGTTTCTACAGCTGTTCTTTCTAGTTTTGCCGGAAACTTTTCAACTGCTCAGGCTAAAGAAAAGGAAGCTAAGCAGGAAAATAATGCTGAAGTGAAAAATGTTATTTTCCTTATCGGGGATGGAATGGGTGTATCTTATACATCTGCATACCGCTATTTCAAAGATGATCCTAAGACAAAATTTGTAGATCAAACTGGCTTCGATCCTTATTTAGTAGGTCAGCAAATGACTTATCCTGAAGATCCTCATCAAAATGTAACAGATTCAGCTTCTGCTGCAACAGCTATGTCAGCTGGTATTAAAACATATAATAACGCAATCGCTGTTGATAACGATGAGTCTGAAGTAAAGACTGTTTTAGAGGCAGCAAAAGAAAAAGGTAAATCAACTGGACTCGTCGCAACATCTGAAATTACACATGCAACGCCTGCATCATTCGGTTCACATGATATTAGCCGTAAAAATATGAATGCTATTGCTGATGATTATTATGATGAGCTGATTAATGGCAAGCATAAAGTAGATGTCCTCTTGGGCGGCGGTAAAGATCTTTTCGTACGTAAGGACCGCAATCTTGTAGACGCGTTTAAAAAAGACGGCTATAACTATGTTACAACTCTTGATGAATTAAAAAAGAATAAGAATGAACAAGTTCTTGGTCTATTTGCTGATGGCGGTCTTCCTAAAATGATTGACCGTGAAGAGCAGACACCTTCATTAGAGGATATGACAAAAGCGGCGATCGACCGTTTGCAAGAAAATAAAAACGGCTTTTTCTTAATGGTAGAAGGAAGTCAAGTCGACTGGGCTGGCCATGATAATGATATCGTTGGCGCAATGAGTGAAATGGAAGATTTCGAGAAAGCTTTCAATGCGGCGATTGAATTTGCTAAAAAGGACAAGCATACATTAGTTGTTGCGACAGCTGACCACTCTACAGGCGGATTCTCAATTGGAGCAAATGGAATTTATAACTGGTTTGGTGAACCAATCAAAGCAGCTAAAAAGACACCGGATTTTATGGCTGAACAAATTGTAAATGGCGCTGACATTGAAAAAACTCTAAAAAGATATATTGATCTTGAACTGACTGAAAAAGAAATTCAATCTGTGAAAGATGCTGCAGAAAAGAAAAAACTTACTGATATCGACAATGCGATTGAGAAAATCTTTGATGAGCGTTCACATACTGGCTGGACAACTGGCGGACATACTGGTGAAGATGTACCAGTCTATGCATTCGGACCTCAAAAAGATAAATTCGCTGGACAAGTTGATAATACAGACCACGCAAAAATTATCTTTGACCTATTAAACTATAAAATCGATATTAAAGATAAAGATATTGTAGTAGAAGAGAAGAAAGAGAAAAAATAATAAACAATAGAAGGCTATCTCAAGCAAGGTGGCAGACCGTTCTAACTTAGGTCAGTTCCTTAGGAGATAGCCCTCTTTTAATTAGATGGATGGAGGATTACGATGAAACAATCAATATTTCTTTTTATTTTATCCCTTTTCTTATTAATTGGCTGCTCAAACAATGCTGCAGAGAAAGAAGCCGCCGCTAACAATAAACAGGAAGAAAAGATAGAAACCGCTAATAACACTCCTGAGTATTATAAAAACTATGTTCCTAATCCCCAAGTAATTAATGATCAAAACATCCAAAATACTGGTCAAACCTTCCATGATGAAAAAGGGGAAGCGACATTAAAAGCGATTACAGCTAAAAATCAAACGAAAAAAATAGGAGCAATTGAATTAACGATCAGAGAAGCAAAAATACTTGATTTTAGACCAGCTCACAGTCTTATCGATTTTTACCATACATATACACATGATGAGGAATTCACTTTCGTAAAACTATTTGTAGAAATAAAAAACACATCGAATGAAACAATAAAATTTGCCCCAGTAGCCACACTAAATACGAGTGCAAATGAATTAAAAACATGGGAAGATGATATTTATCTTGAAGAATTAAATGGTGAAATTGAAGCAAACAGTGCGAAATCAGGAAATCTAGGCTTTATTATTGAAAAAGCAAATATTAATTCTATAGAGATTACAACAAGTGATGTCTTTAATAAAGATGATCAAAAATTGGATAGTGCAGAGATGATCAATATTTCGTTTTAAATACAAGAAAAAGCAGCTGTTAAACTGCTTTTTCTTGTATTTAAATAGTGGCCATTGTATCGTTATATTAAAATTCGCGACTGGAGATACGTATATATGAAAATCATTATTGCACCTGATTCTTTTAAAGAAAGTTTAACAGCTTTAGATGCAGCAAATGCAATAGAAGAAGGGTTTAAAAAGATTTTTCCGAAAGCCATATATGTAAAAATCCCAATGGCTGATGGCGGAGAAGGCACAGTTCAATCATTAGTTGACGCCACAGATGGACAAATAATTGAGAAAACTGTAACCGGTCCCCTCGGAACATCGGTTTCCGCATTTTTCGGACTATTAGGTGATAAAAAAACAGCAGTTATTGAAATGGCTGCTGCATCTGGATTGCATCATGTTCCTTTAGAAAAACGAAACCCACTCATTACGACTACTTTTGGAACCGGCGAATTAATTTTAGCTGCTCTTGATTATGAAATAGAGCATATTATTATCGGAATTGGTGGAAGTGCAACAAACGACGGCGGTGCCGGTATGATTCAGGCACTTGGCGGAAAGCTTCTTAATAAGAACGGAGAGCAAATCGGCTTTGGCGGAGAACAATTGCAGCAACTTGCAAGTGTAGATTTTTCGATGATCGATGAACGACTGAAAAAAGTAACCATTGAAGTTGCCTGTGATGTTGATAACCCGCTCACTGGCAATAAGGGGGCTGCCGCCGTTTTTGGACCGCAAAAAGGAGCAACACGTGAAATAGTGAATATTCTGGACCAAAATTTAGCTCACTATGCGAATATTATTGAAGCTTCCTTACATAAAAATTTTCGGGACATACCAGGCGCCGGTGCAGCGGGCGGACTCGGTTTTGGTTTAATAGCCATCTTTAACGCCCAGTTAACAAGAGGTGTTGAAATCGTCTTAAAAGCTGTTCAATTCGAGAAATATTTGACTGAAGCAGCACTTGTCATTACCGGCGAGGGCAGAATAGACAGCCAGACTATTCATGGTAAAACACCAATCGGAGTTGCTAAAACTGCCAAAAAGTACAATCTTCCTGTAATCGCGATAGCCGGCTCCATCTCAACTGACAGCAGTATTGTGCGGGAATATGGAATAGACGCATTATTCAGTATCGTCCCCAGTGCTGTTTCATTAGAAAATGCTTTAGAAAACGCATATGAATATACAGTGCTTACTGCTGAAAATGTTGCAGCGTTTTTGAAGCAGTTCAGTATGTGACCAGAAATAGAAATATATCAGCGAAATTCTGATTATATCAGCGATTTCTCGGTTATATCAGCGATCTTTCCATTATATTGGCGAATTATCACCAGCTACCTATTAGAAAAGCGTGTTTTGATCTAATGCTATATCAGAACACGCTTTTTCTCCTATTTATAGTAGGCTTTTCCCCGACACCATATCTCCCTTCATCTGCTGCGTCACAAGCTTCTGATAAAGTTCATGCCTTTCCATCAGCTCCATATGTGTACCTTGGCCGGTAACTTCTCCATTTTCAATAACAATAATTAAATCAGCATCAATAACGGTTGAAAGACGGTGCGCGATAATAAATGTCGTTCTGCCTGTCATAAGATTTTTGAGAGCGTCCTGAACGAGCGCCTCTGATTCACTGTCGAGGTTGGATGTTGCCTCATCCAGCAATAAAATTTTCGGATTGCGGATTAAGGCTCTAGCAACTGCAATTCTCTGCCTTTGACCGCCTGATAGTTTCACACCTCTTTCTCCAACCTCTGTCTCGAATGTATCCGGTAATTGCTCAATAAATTTCGTCGCATTGGCTAAATCTGCCGCTCTTACAATTTCTTCATCCGTTACCTCACGTTCGATCCCGTAACAAATATTATCTTTTATTGTCCCTGACATAATCGGACTTTCCTGTGAGACATAGCCAATATTCCCACGCCAGTCATGAAGCGGAATATCTATAATATTGTTGTCCCCTAATTTAATTTTCCCTTCTGCTGGCTCATAAAATCGTTCAATTAAGGAAAAGATAGTCGTTTTACCACTTCCACTCGGTCCGACAAAAGCAACTGTCTGACCCGCTTTTGCATGGAAGCTAATATTTTTCAAAATGATTCGGTTTTCCCCATATTGAAATGTAATATTTTCAAAAGAGAAAGACTCACTGTAATTTCCTTTTACCGAACCGCTATCCTTCTCCTCAGCTAGCATAAGTAATTCTTGAATTCTTTCTGTTGCTCCCATTGCCTTCTGAAAAGCAGTGAAAAACATTGCTAATTGGCTGAAAGGAACGATAATTTGAAACATATAAATAATAATTGCTACTAAGGAGCCTGCTGAAAGATCGTTCGCAGCAACTCTTGCACCTCCATAGCCGATAAGAACAACTAAAATTACCATCATGACCGTCGTCATTGATGGAGAAACGATCGCTTGAATTTTCGCTTCTCTCAATCCAAACTGAAATAATTGTTTAATTCCTCTTTTCCCTTTAGCTAATTCAGCTGTTTGGCCGTTATAAGATTTTACAAGCCTAATATCAGTAAGCACTCTGCCAAGATCACCGCTGAAATTTGCCATCTCATCCTGAGTAAGCTTAGAAATGGTATGTATTTTCTTTCCTAAAGGAATAAGAATAATCATTGCAACTGGAATGGCAATAAACATAATAATCGTCATTTTCCAATCAATAACAATTAATAATATAATAGAGCCGATGATTGAAATAATTCCCGAAAGAAATGTGACAAGATGATTTGTTACGAGTGTTTTAATTGTATTCGTGTCTTGAGTAACACGGCTCATCGTTTCTCCTGACTGATGTTTATCAAAATAAGGGATTGGAAGATGCAACACTTTACTCCACAATCGTTCACGAATATTCGCTACAAATGTTTCTCCTATTCTTGTCATTAAATAATAAGAAAATCCGCCCGAGACAGTTTGTATAATAAAAACACCGAGTAAAAGAAAAATAATGCTCAGTTCAATCCCCGCAGAAGAGATTTGATCAACGATATCTCTTGTAAACAGCGGAATGAGAAGACCTGCAATCGTCTCAAACAGACTCAAGGCAATAGCAATGATAATTAATAAAGTAGAAGGTTTTCCAAGTTTAATAAGAGATAGAAACCCAGTCCAATTAGAGCTGCCGTTTTCACTTTTCATATATTTTCACCTTTCTTATCAAAATAATATTCAAATGCTTTCCCAATCATCTCCTCTTCCTCTTTTGTAAAAGGAGAATAAAATATAGCACTGTCGTCTTCAATATTCAAAGAAGAAAGCAGATCCATATTGACTTCCTCCCCTAGTACTTCCTTTAGCAGCTGGAGCATTTCCGCGATCAGCTGCTGTACGACATCATCTCTATAATGATGTTCGTTTATTTTCCCCTTTAATTTTTGAAAAAGAATTGTTGTTTTCCGATTGATTTCACTTTCCTTTTCTTCATACAGCTTAAAAATATGATTACTTATTTTATCCGGCAAATATTGACCGACCCAATCTAAATGTTCCTGCTCATTCTTTATACTGTGAATTAAAAATGCCAAAACCTCTGTATTAATTATTTTTTCTTCTTCCAGCACATCAATCGCATGTTCTGTTGCCTTTATCATTCTGGATAGATGCTCTTGCTTCTCAATTAATAACTTCTTTTGAAATTCTAATGAACCTTTCATTGTTTTATTAGATTGATTCAGTAAGGAATATATTTCTTCTAAATTGAACCCTAAATATTTAAAAGCAATAATCTGCT
Organism: Metabacillus fastidiosus NBRC 101226; assembly: GCF_001591625.1. Lineage (GTDB taxonomy): Bacteria > Bacillota > Bacilli > Bacillales > Bacillaceae > Metabacillus > Metabacillus fastidiosus. Next base: position 23,753 of record NZ_BCVG01000013.1, on the reverse strand, counting down.
GAAGCGGAATCATATCTTCTTCCGTGTAATACCTTCTGCCCGATTCGCTTACATAACTTGGCTTTAATAGATTTTTCTCATCATAATACCTGAGTGTCCTCTGAGTTATTTTAGTAAGCTTAGAAAAATCACCGATGGAATAATAATCTTTTTTCAATAACATCTCCTCCCTCGTCTTCATCTTACTATTTAACGTTACGTTAAAAGCAAGCAAAATCAGCTTTTTGATTTTAAAAATCTAACAGCCCAATAATATAGTCTTGGTTAGCCTCCCCTACTAATCTTTATTTAAATCTTTAAAATTTGGAATATTATAGTTGTTATTTATACATTTTTACCCAAAATAACCTCTATAAAAGATCATTAAAATCCAATTAGTCAATAGTTTTCGACCTTTTTTATTGATTTGTATTACTAATTTAATAGAATTGTAATCTAAACGTTGTCGTTCTTATGTTATAACAGTATAGGAGAAGGGAGTTTTGATATGCGTTCTTTTAAGCGAATGATTGCCACATTGCTTGTATTTGTATTATTTCTTTCAACAGCAGTGGCAGTAAATGCTGAAACAAATGAAGAAAGATTAAAGAAAGCTGAAACAAAACTGCAGCAAAATGCCAATATTGTAAAACAAAAAGAGGCTGAAAAACAGTCTGTAAGTAATGAAATGGGAAAAGTTCAAAAAGAATTACAATTACTAGAGATAGATATTACAAAAAATAAAGAAGAGTTAGACAGCATTGAACAAAAAATTACTGAAACAAATAAGCTGATTGAGAAAAAGAAAGAAGAAATTGTCGTTCTGCAAGACAGAGTGTTGGCTCGTGAAGGAATTATGAAAAAGCGCCTTGTTTCTTTACAGCATAATGACCGTACAAGCTTAGTTATCAAAACACTTGTCAATTCAGATAATTTCACAGATTTCGTTCAGCGTGCTACTGCTGTTACAACAATTATAAACGCTGATAAAAATATACTGGAAGAACAGCAAAGAGACTTAAAAAAGATTGAAGATGATAAGAAAGAAATTGATGCACAAGAACAATTGTTAGAAAAGCATCAGGAATCATTATCTTCCAATCAAGCTAATCTGGAACAAAACTTACAAAAAAGACAGACAGCCTTAACAGCTGTTCAAACAAAATATAATTCAATCTCTCAAGATATTGCAATTGCAGAAAAAGAAAAAGCATCTATTCAATCCCAAATACATAAAGCTCAAAACGATATTAAACGTGAGCAGGAAAGAATAAAAGCTAGAGCAGAGCAAATTGCAAAACAAAAGGAAGAAAAAAGAGCCGCTCTTGCTTATGAAAATGCAAAGCGAAACGAAAAAATCAGCAATAATACTAATACTGCTACTAAAGCTCCTGCTAAAACAGCTTCTAGTAATACTGCTGCTAATACTAATACAAATAACGATAATGATAATATTGATAAAGGCGATCAGAAAGGTTTTTATGTCACAGCTACAGCTTACAGCCACGAAGAGTCGACACATGGTATTACAAGCTTAGGCTATAATATTAAGAAGAATCCGAATATGAAGCTAATCGCTGTAGATCCATCCGTTATTCCATTAGGGAAGAAAGTATGGGTAGAAGGCTATGGTGAAGCGATTGCCGGTGATACTGGCGGGGCGATTGTTGGACATAAGATTGATGTTTTAATGCCTTCAGGGCAGGCAGCAAAACAATGGGGCCGTAAAACAGTTAAAGTTATTATTTTAAATTGATCCTTTACCGCTCTTTAGACTGTTGAGAAAAATTTTCTCAACAGTCTTTTTATATATAGCAATTGTTGAAATCTACATATTAGAAGTTTTTTCATTTAAATAAATGCTTAATACTTGTTTAAGAGATTTATTAATCTGGCTCCATTCATCAAATGAATAATTATTTAAAACTTTCGCAAGATCTGGTTTAATACCGATCAATTTTATAATACTGCCTGTCATGAAATTTAATGTTTTTATAAGCTGTATAAACTTTTCAACACCCTTTCCTTCTACTTCTCCAACCGCAGTTAAATCGAATAAAATTTCATCGTATTCACCTGCAAATATAGACTTTAGGCAGCCTTCAGAAATAATATTTATCTTCTCTGCTGTAAGATCTCCAAATAGCGGAATTAAGCACATAGAATCTGACAGTGGGATAAAGGGGCCTGACAATTGATTTAGACGGATAAAGGCCTTTTCAAGCTCTTCTTTTTTCTCAAAAAGTTCAAAGTCTGTAGATGCGAGGCGTTCCTGTAATTCCATCAATTTTTCCATTAAATCCTCATTTGCGCTATCCTTAGGCAAAAAAATCATATTCGCATGGTCATTACGATCCCAAACAATGTGAACATCAAATAAGGCGAGTGGATTTCTCTTTGTCTTCATATTCAATTCTATTGTAATAGGAATGAAATTAGGACCCTTGCCGTAACTGATCAGTTTTCCAATATTTTCTCCATCAACAAGATCATTTAAACGTCCACTGCTAAGATCGAAATTTTCCAAAGCTAGATTTGAATAACTCAGTATTTTACCGTCCCTATCTGTTTTTAAAAATGGGAGTGGAAGCTGTTCATCAAAGTGCTGCATTTTGCTTTCCTCCCATATGATAGTTTTTTAACCATTCCTTTGTTGACAGCAAATCAGTGAGAATTATCGTATTATCCGTACAGTAAGGAACGAGGTCATATTTAGCTGCTAACCGTCCGCCAATAAGCACCTGCGGTTTATGAGGTAAATTCACCAATTCGGCTATATATTCTTTTAACTTAGGCAGATGATACACAATGCTGACTGATAAACCAATGACATTCGGTTTCCATTCCAGCGCCGCTGTCAGTGCGTACTCCAGTGGCAGATTCGGTCCGAAATATTTCGTTTCCCATCCATGCTCTTCAAATAAATTATTCACCATTTTTAAACCTATGTAATGTTGTTCACCCTCTAAACAAAGAAACATCGCTTTCTGGTCCAATTTTATCTTTTCAGCATTATATCCCAGCTTTGATAATACAAAATCACAAGTAGCTGTTGCCAAATGCTCATCAGCAACTGTTATCTCATTATTTTCCCATAAAAATCCGATGTAACGCATTGCCGGCGTAATCATATTTTCATAGATTTCATGAAGAGAGAGCCTCTTATTTTTTTGAATATATTCCCATACTTTTAAAGAATCACCGTCCAACAGAAAAGAAGCGAGCTGTTTAATATCATACATTTCATACCGCTCCTTTCACTTGTCCACCTTCCAGAACAGCAATTGCTTCTGATAAATAAAGTCTATATGTTTCAGTTTTTTCTTTGTCCATATCTTCTGCCTCTAGCAGCACGTGTTGAATAATTTTAAAGTTATCAATTAAATGCTCTGTTTTCATTCCATGCTTTGTTAAAATACCATTAAGCCAAACCGCATAGTCTGTGAAAAAAACAGACTGATTTAGTTCACAGGCCGATTCAAGCTGTTTCATATGATGGTGGTTATCTTCACGGCATTTTTCTTTTCCCTTATCACCAAACCGCTCTAACAACGAAGGTTCACGTTCATAAATCATTTCTGTCACTTTATTTACAATTAGATGATAATTCATTTAGCTACCACCTTATATTGCGTTACCTTTGGAATCACTGCAGCAAGTTCCTGATCTGGATATTTTTTCTCTAAATCATGAATTCTTTTAAAATCTTTGCTTCTTACCCAATTTAAATAATCTTCCTTTGTTTCAAAAATCAGCTGCACAGTCAGTTCTCCTGAACGCTTATCATTTTGCAACAGCAAAAAATCTATAAACCCTGGAGCATTATCGACTGACCTTGAACGATTCTTATATATGTTAATCACTTCATCCGATTTTTCATCGGGAACATCAAAGGTAGAAAAAACTGTATACATAGACTTTCCTCCTATTATTGGGAGTTTTTAGACTATTTAAGTATAACATAATGAATGGGTCTGTTCTTTTATAACATAGGCAAAATTGTTTAAAATGACAATAGTCCCAATTGTTAGGACATAAGTCTCTATCCTTTATTAAATACAAAGAAAAATTCATCTTTCTTTTGTAGAATAGTTTCTCCTTATAGAGTCATCTTAATGAATAAGGAGATGATACAATGCCAGATCGAGATCAGCATAGTAGAGCAACACCTCATTTTGACGGAGAGAAAGAAAGCATTATAAATGATCCTACAGCATCAGCCAGCCCTCAAATGGGAGTTCAGGTCAATACGAAAAAGGAATTTGAGCAAGGGCAGAAAGCATTTAATTTTACCCCAAAGCAAGATGAAGAACTGAAGCAATTCGAAAAGTTAATGAGAGGTGATAAACATGGGGGATTGGAATGAACAAGCAGCACCGAATAATAATTTAAATGCATCTGTAATCCGCTCTTCAAATCTTATAACGAACAAAGAAGAAAAAATGAACGACAAAAAGAAAATATCTAATAAACAGAAAAAGGATGACTCAGTTTGAGTCATCCTCTCCTTATTAAACCATTACACGAGCAAAAAACTCTTCATATAATGCTTTTACAGCTCGTTTCTCATCTACTTCTTTCACACCGAACATCATGCTTACTTCTGATGAACCTTGGTTAATCATTTCAATATTAACCCCTGCATCTGCTAATGACTTAGCTGCCTTTGCAGTCGTGCCAACATTATGACGCATTCCTTCTCCAACGACCATAATAAGTGCAAGATCATGTTCCACGATTACTTCATCTGCATTCAGCTCCGCTTTAATGCGAGAAATAATTTTTTCTTCTACATCAGCACTCATTTGGCCTTGTCTTAAAATAATTGTTACATCATCAATACCAGATGGAATATGCTCATATGTGATATTATCATCTTCTAAAATTTGTAAAATCTTTCTTCCAAAACCAATCTCTCTATTCATTAAGTATTTACTTACATAAATACTGCAGAATCCTCCGTCACTTGCAATCCCAACTACTGGACCATTATTATTATCGCGTTCATTTACGATTCTTGTACCTGGAGCAGACGGATTATTTGTATTTTTAATGTTTACAGGGATACCTGCACGGAATGCCGGGATAAGTGCTTCATCGTGGAACACTGAAAATCCTGCATATGATAATTCACGCATTTCACGATATGTTAGCTCGCTGATTTCTTTCGGATCTTCTACAATTGTCGGATTAACAGAATATACTGCATCCACATCTGTAAAGTTCTCATAAAGTTCCGCTTTAATTCCGTTAGCTAAAATCGAACCAGTAATATCAGAACCGCTTCGTGAAAATGTTAAAACTTCCCCGTCTTTTGTATAACCAAAGAAGCCTGGGAAAATAACAATACCCGGTCTGTTACGCAGTTCATATAACTTATCATAAGATTCAGGCAATACTTGTGCATTCCCTGGCTCATTACTTACTAATAATCCTGCATCTTTCGGATTAACATAATGAGCTTCGACACCTTGATGGTTAAAATACGCAGCAACAAGCTTCGCATTATTATCTTCTCCGCTCGCTTTTACTGCATCTAAATATCTCTCCGGCTTGCTTTTATCACCAGCTAATAATTCAAGAAGATCTGCTTCAATTCTCTCGATGATTTCATTTGATAAGCTTAACTCTCTTGCAATACTTGCATATCTTTCAACAACAGTAGCAACAAGTTCAGGTGCTTCACCATTTTTCAAATAGCCCTCAGCACATGAAATTAATAAGTCAGTTACTTTTATATCATCTCCGTGGCGTTTACCTGGAGCAGAAACGACAACAACTTTTCTTTTTGGGTCAGACACTACAATATTATATACTTTTTCAACTTGTTCACCTGATGCTAAAGATGAACCGCCAAATTTTACGACTTTCATTTTTACAACCCCTATTGATTTTAATTTTCAGGCAAATTTAATGTTTATTATCACCCTTTTTTTAAAAAGAATCAAGTGTTTTCTTCTTCAGGTGAACAGTTGTTTTTTTATAGTGGACGTTACCCTATATTCCCCTTAATTACTATAGGAAATCTCTTTATTTGCTTTTATCATAAACTCATACTGTAGAAGCCTTACTTCAAACAATGTTAATGGATCATAATAAACTTCCGGATTTGATTTCATCGTTTCGATATATTCCTGTGCTCTGCTTATTTCAATCTCTGTTTCATTAATAATTTCCTTTAGGCTTGCAAAAGGCTCTTTAAAGAAGCGATTTACATCTTGTGTCAATCCTTTTTCAAATAAATCGAATTGCAAAAAGAATTTATTAATAATCGAAGCAGTTGGATCAGCAAAACTTTCATTTTCTAAATATCTTTTATACTGATTAGCTAAAATCGATTTATTTTGTGAAATAGCTCCAAATAATTTCCCCGCACCTTTTAAAAGAATTTGTGCCGGTGTGTGACGAAGTAAAATATTTTCATTCTCAATTTGTGATCTGCTTTCCATCCGTTCGATATCACGTGTCCAGTCAGATATAATAGAAAAATTACATTCCAGTTTCAATTTCTCTTTTTCCTCATATAGCCCGCTAAACGTGACACACATCTCATCTATATTTGTTTGACTGTCATGTAATGTCTCATCTGATGTTCTAATCCATTGCTGGAGTTCATTCATATATTTTGGTAAAAGTTCTTCCTCCAAATAAATTTGCACTTTTTCATTCATTTTTTCATTTAGTTCAATATGAATGTTTTTAAAATCACTATTATCGTTAATAAGACCTGCGCATTCCCTGAGTATAAGCGGTATTCTGCTTTCAGCAGCTGTTCGCATTTCTGTTTTTATGCGCTGAAAGGCTTTCTTTATTTCCCCTGCCTTCTCTTTTTCCATATCATACAGATGATTAGAGAATCCATTAAGACGGTCTAAAATATCCTCATTCCAGTTGATAGAGTCGATCATATTATTTTCATTTTCCACTTTCTTTTTCAATAGCGAATTTAATGTTTGACGCACGAAATATAATATTTTCGCATTTCGGGTCTCCTCTTTATTCGTATGAACAGACTGGAAATTACCATTAACGAATGCTGATAAACTATCTAATTGCTGGCTGATTGGAAGGGATGATAGATATGGGAACAACTCCGCTCTTGGAGAAAATTCTTTTATTTTAGCTTCTATTTCTTCCATTACACGCTCAAGCTCTTCCTCGCCTGCAGATAAATCGATATTATTTAAAATAAAGTGAATTTTCATATCAGCTGCCTGCTTTTTAAGCTGTGCTAATAATTCACGTTCCTTTTCTGTAAAACCTTCATTTGCATCTAATATGAATAGTAAACCATCCGCTAACGGCAGGAAATCAAAAAGCTGCTGTCTTTCATCATTTCTATTTCCTATATCCGGAGTAACGATGAATCTGCATTTATTTTCATATAAGAAATGAGATGGCAGTTTTACATCAAAGAATGATTCTGTATTAATCAGTTTCTGCTCGTTATATATATTAAGGACTTCTCTTTCACCTTCATCCAATATTTCTTTTCTGCCCAACTGATCATCATGTGAAAGAATGATTGTAGAAGATTGATCAGCCCTAACTATATTTTCACCGACAATTGTATTAATGAAGGATGATTTTCCGCTTTTTACAGAACTTGCAACTAAATATTGATTAATTTCAAGATTAGTAAGACTGCTTATAAACCAGTTTAGCTTATAGCTCACTTCTAAATTTTTAGAATCGGACCATGTAGCAATCGAATGTAATAAGTCGAGACTGTATTCAATGCTTCCAGTATCATTAGGTACTGAATTAAAAATACGATTTTCTGCTTCTTTTACCGCTGTACCAATCGTTGAAGGGAATACTTCATTCCAAGATAATATTGCGGCAGATACGAATGTAGATTGCGACACCGGTGTCACTTTCAGCCAGTTTGCGAGCAGGTCAGGAACGACTTCATGCAGTTCCTTAACGAGAAATTTCCCACTTAATAAATCTAAATATGTCTCTTTAAATAAAGCACCGATAGGTTCCCAGGACATATGTGAAGTTGCTTCAATATTTAAAAAGACTTCATTTACTGTTTTAATCCATTGTAAATAAGATGTCTGCTTATATTCATGCCAAAGTGCTTTCATTAATTGCTTGAATTCGAAATTATCAACACGATATAAGGAAGATAGAGTTTTAGTGAAATAATTCGGTGCAATCGTCTTCGTGCAACCTTGTTCAATATAATTTTTTATTACTTTAAACCAGCTAAGTTCCTCTGTTCTAATTGCCTCATAGACGGCAAGCTCGAGCGCACGGTCAAAATCTTTTTGCTCTTCATAGAACTCCCTTGCTATCGTTGTGACATTCGGATAATCAGGATTTACTGAAATTGCTTTATTAATCATTTCATACGCTCGTTCTATATTTCCATCTAAAACGTAGAGAGAAAACAGCTTCAATGCTACCTCAGCTGTAAGCATAATGCTTTCCGAATCTATTAATATATAAACATCTTCTGCTGCTGATAATAGCCCAAGCTCATAATAAGCATCCCCTATATTTTTCTTCGCCCAGGGCTCAAGCTCATTATTTATATTTTCCCATTTAAATATCGCTGTTTCATAGTCTTTGTTATGGAAATAAACTTCCCCTTGAGCAAAGCGTATATAAGACAAGTCATATATTTCTTTTTTCTGTTCTGCTAAATATGCCTCGCCGAGCACTTGAATAGGATGCTCTTCACTATGTTCGAGAAACGCTTCAAAGTATGTTTTATTAATTAATTGTTTTTCTTCCGTCATTTTTTCCTCCACTTTATAAAATGTTTATTCAATCAAAAATGCGGCACTTCCAAGTTATTTATATGCCTTTTTCCCAAAAGCATAACGTAATATTTTTATCACTAAATCATTTCTCTATAACGCACATTAAAGCTTCCACTTAAATAATTCGTCATCTCTTGCTATTTTCTAGCCCATTTTGTGAAATATTTTTTAATATCTATGCAGAATGTTAAAATGTACTTACTATTCATTTTACACTATGTAGTATAAAACTCCCATTAATACAATTTTCTTTATCCCAGCCCTGTTTCCCTTCCTAAAAAAGTGGAACTAATCGAATTATTCATTCATTTAACGATGAAAATACGCGGCAGATTGGTTATAATAGTATGTTGAGACAGTATAAAGAACAATATTACATAGTTAAACAACAATGGGATATGCTTAGATATTTTCCGAAGTACATTTATCCTTATATTTTCAAAAAGAAAGGTTGATATAAATTGGAACATAATTCCTCAAACTTTATTAAAAGTATTATTAAAGAGGATCTTGAAACTGGAAAACGTGATAAAGTCGTCACTCGATTTCCTCCGGAGCCAAATGGCTATCTTCATATCGGACATGCAAAATCAATCGTTATAAACTTTGAAACAGCAGATGAATTTAACGGAAAAACGAATCTGCGTTTTGATGACACAAATCCATTAAAAGAAGATACAGAATATGTTGAAGCAATTAAAGAAGATGTAAAATGGCTCGGATATGATTGGGATGGGTTATTTTTTGCCTCTGATTATTTTGATGAAATGTATAATCGTGCCGTTCTCCTTATTAAAAAGGGAAAAGCATACGTGTGTGATTTAACTCCGGAAGAAATTCGCGAATACCGGGGAACATTAACAGAGCCTGGTAAAGACAGCCCGTATCGTGACCGTCCAGTTGATGAAAATTTAGATTTATTTGAAAGAATGAAGAATGGAGAATTCGAAAACGGCAGTAAAGTATTACGTGCAAAAATCGATATGTCTTCTCCAAATATTAACTTGCGTGATCCTATTATTTACCGTGTTTCTCATGTAACACATCATAATACTGGTGATAAATGGTGTATTTACCCGATGTATGATTTTGCTCATCCAATCGAAGATGCACTTGAAGGAATTACACATTCTTTATGTACGGTAGAATTCGAAGATCACCGTCCTCTTTATGAATGGGTTCTTGAAGAATGTGAAATGGCAGAAAAACCTCAGCAAATTGAGTTTGGCCGTCTAAACATTACGAATGCTGTTATGAGTAAAAGAAAGCTGAAGCAATTAGTAGATGAACAATTTGTTGATGGCTGGGACGACCCTCGTATGCCGACAGTTTCCGGTTTAAGAAGGAGAGGCTATACACCGGAATCTATTCGTCAATTCGTTAAGGAAACGGGTGTATCAAAAGGCTCCGGAATAGTTGATTCTGCTATGCTTGAGCACTTTGTCAGAGAAGATTTAAAACTAAAAGCTCCACGTACAATGGGTGTATTAAAGCCTTTGAAAGTGATCATTACAAATTATCCTGAAAATGAAGTAGAAATGCTGGATGCTGAAATCAATCCTGAAAATCCTGAAATGGGAATGCGCCAAATTCCATTTTCAAGAGAAATTTATGTGGAACAAGATGATTTCATGGAAGACCCGCCAAAGAAATATTTCCGTCTCTTTCCTGGCAATGAGGTTCGTTTAAAACATGCTTACTTCATTAAATGTGAGGAAGTAATTAAAGATGCAGAAGGCAATGTTATTGAGCTGCACTGTACGTATGATAAAGAAACGAAGAGCGGCTCAGGTTTTACAGGACGAAAAGTAAAAGGAACTATTCACTGGGTTGATGCAAAGCATGCGGTCCCAGCTGAATTCCGTTTATATGAACCGCTTATTTTAGATTCTGAAGATGAAAATACAAATAAAACATTCCTTGATAATGTAAATGAAAATTCATTGGAAATTGTCCAAGGTTTCATCGAACCGAATATGAAAGATGTCCAAGCACATGATAAGTTCCAATTTTTCCGCCATGGATATTTTAACGTCGATCCGAAACATTCAACGAGCGAAAAAGCTGTATTTAACCGAATCGTTTCTTTAAAAAGTTCATTTAAATTATAAGCTGAAGCTGTCTAAAAAGGGCAAAACAACCCTTTTTAGACAGCTTCCTCAAAGACCCCTTTATGAGAATCCAATAAAATCAAGGATTTCGTGACGGGGTCTTTCAGTTTTTAAAACTTATTAGGGACTATTGGATAGTCTCTAGTGAAATTTTAATATGAATCCCTCTATCATTAACATCTTCATTCGACAAAATTAACCGAAAATTTACAATATTTTTACACATATGATACCTTCCTTTAAAATTCCTCCAATAGACTTGATACGTTACTAATAACATTTATCAATGGAGGAAACTATGAAATCAATGAAAAACATCATCTCAAAAAGTCTCATCACAGCAGCTTCCGTCAGTTTATTAATGACGCCAATGAAGACCTCTGCCTCAGAATCACTATTAAAATATGATGCAAGCCTTCCAATCGAATTAGTTGGACGCTATACAAGCGGTGCTCCTATTAGTGCTGGCGGAACAGAAATTGTTGCTTATGACAAAAAAACAAAGCATGCGTTTTCTGTGAATGGAGACCAGAAATCAATTGATATTATCGATCTTTCTGTATTAAAAAAGGGTGAAAAAGTTGTTCCTAAGGTAAAACAAATTCCATTATCATCATTTGGTGTAGAAGCATCAGATGTAACAAGTGTAGCTATTCATCCTGATGGCGGCTATATTGCTATTGCCGCACCGGCAAAAAATAAAACAAATGATGGCCATGTCGTATTTATGACAACAGGCGGGGAATATATTGCCCATGTAAAAGCAGGTGCTCTCCCTGATATGCTTACATTCACACCTGACGGCAAAAAAGTTCTAGTTGCAAATGAAGGTGAGCCATCTGATGATTATAAAGTAAATCCCGAAGGATCAGTGAGTATTATTGATATATCAAAAGGAGTAAAAAACATTAAAAACAACTCGGTTACAACAGTTCGTTTTGATGAGAAAGCTGTCGATAAAGATGTAAGAAAGATTCAGCCGAAAAACTCTTACGCAGTTGAATTGGAGCCCGAGTATATCGTGACAGATAAAGGCGGGAAGTACGCATATGTAGCTTTACAAGAAAATAATGCTATAGCTAAATTAGATATTGAGAAAAAGAAATTTACAACAGTGAAGAGTCTTGGCTATAAAGATTTTTCGGTAAATGACAATCAATTAGATGCTTCGGATAAAGACGGGAAAATTAACATTCAGAACTGGCCTATTCTTTCCATGTACATGCCAGATGGAATGGCTTCATATGAAGTAAAGGGAAAAACATATATTCTAACTGCTAATGAAGGAGATGCCCAGGATTACAAAGGTTTTTCAGAAGAAGCTCGTGTGGAAGACTTAGTTAATTCGTATAAATTAAATGCGAAGCTCTACAAAGGATTTTCACAAGAACAACTTGATAAAATGGTGAAAGATGGACTTTTCAAAAAAGAACAGCTCGGAAGATTGAAAACAACAACAGCTGCACCAAAAAACAAAGATGGCAAATATGAAGCAATTTACGGATACGGCGCTCGTTCATTCTCAATCTGGGATGCTAATTCATTAAAGCTGACATATGACAGCGGTTCAGATTTCGAAAAAATTACTGCAGAGGCTGTTCCAAATCACTTCAATGCCAATAATACAGAAGATGAACTTGATTCACGCAGTGACGATAAAGGTCCAGAGCCAGAATCCGTTATTGTAGGCAATGTTAAAGGGAAAAACTATGCATTTATCGGTTTAGAAAGAACAGGCGGCATTATGGTATATGATGTAACTAACCCTGAGAAACCTAGATTTAATACGTATATTTCAAGCCGTACTTTTAATGGGGGAAAGGTAACAGCTTCAAGTAATGATGTTGCACCTGAAGGATTAACATTTATCCCGGCAAGTGACAGTCCAACAGGACAAGATCTCCTCCTTGCTGCCCATGAAGTAACAGGAACAATCGCTGTTTATTCACTAGGTGGAAAGACTGACAAATAATTTAAGTTTGATTATCTATACTGCATTTATACAAAAGGCTGTCCCGTACAACCGCTACGGAACAGCCTTCTTATCTAAGAAATTCAATCCTCATCCTTCACATCTAAATCTTCCGGAATTGGTTCATTTAATACTTCTTCTACTAACTTTTTATATTTTTCAAGCTGTTCAAAATGCGTCTTGAACTGATCTTTATAGATCAATACTGCACCATCACTATCATGCAAAGCTCTTATTTTCCCTTGTAAAATTAAATTCTCCACATACGGTACAGATACCGATAAATACTCAGCCGTTTCCTCTACTGTTAAATACACTTATTCCGTCACTCCACTACTATATTTATAGGTTCTATTATAACGTATTTCAGCAAGAGTTACTCGGTTTCTTTCTTCCCCATTCTCTATCTTAGACAAGCAAGAACACCTACTTATTAACATAGCGAATCTTATGCACAATTGATCTATACTTTATTACAATTTGATTGTCCAGTTAAACTGATCTGGAATTGAGCCGTTTTGGATGCCCGTTAATGTATCATAAAGCATTTGTGTTACTTCCCCAATCTCACCATTGTTAATAATGATTCTTTCGTCCAGCCATTTCAATTCACCGATCGGAGAAATAACAGCCGCTGTTCCCGTACCAAAAGCCTCTTCTAATGTTCCATTATGATATGCTTCTGTAATGTCATGAATTGAAATTTGACGCTCTTCGACTGGAATGTTTTTCGCTTTTAATAACTGAATCATTGAATCACGTGTAATCCCATGCAGTATGCTGCCATTTAGCGCAGGTGTTACAACTGTACCGTTAATTTTGAAGAAGATATTCATACTTCCTACTTCTTCTATATATTGTTTTTCTCTTCCATCTAACCACAGTGTCTGAGAATAACCATCTTTGTTCGCGAGTTCCTGCCCTTTTAAGCTGCTTGCATAATTACCGCCTGTTTTCGCCTCACCTGTTCCTCCGGCAACAGCACGCACATATTGCTGTTCGACTAGAATTTTTACCGGTTTAATGCCTTCTTTGTAGTAAGAGCCTACTGGAGACAGAATAATAATAAATTGGAAATTTTGTGAAGAAGCTACACCTAAACAAGGTTCTGTTGCAATAATAAATGGACGGATATATAGAGATGTACCTGGCGCATTTGGAATCCACTCACGATCCACTTCTACCAATTGCTTTAATGCTTCTAATGCAAGCTCCTCATCAATAACAGGGATACATAAACGTTCATTAGATGCATTTAATCGCTTAAAGTTGCTTTCCGGGCGAAATAGTAAGACTTTGTTATCTACTGTTAAATATGCTTTCAATCCCTCAAATACCGTTTGAGCGTAGTGAAAAACTTTTGATGCCGGATCTAGAGAAATCGGCTGATACGGTATAATACGCGGCTCATGCCAGCCCTTGCCTTCTGTATAATCTACGACAAACATATGGTCTGTAAAAAATCGGCCAAAACCGAGATTATTAATATCAGGTTTATCTTTTTTATTTGTTGTTAATTCTATTTTTATTTCTGTCATCGTCATAGTCTCCAATCCATAATAGCTAAATAAATATTCCGAAAATAAAGAATTATACATCATTCTACTCAGAGTTTTTCAATTCGTAAAATATATATAAACTATCAAAACTATGCGAAAAAGTTATAAAACTTAAAGTTTATTCGATTGAATGTATTTAATAAACTCTCTTGCTGCAAAAGAAAGATATTTATTTTTCTTGTAAATAAGCACTAATTCCCAATCAATAATAGGATAAGAGATTGAAATGGCATGTACTTTCTCATTATTAAACCGGCTCACCATCGATCTCGGAATAATCGAAATCCCTACCTGTGTTGCCACCATCTCACCCATGATATCCCATAGAGAACTTTTATAAGCAACTTTCGGTTCAAAGCCCGACTGCACACACGATTTTGTAACTACATCATGAAGGACATAATCTTCTGTTAAAAGAATAAATGATTCATTTTTTAAATCAGATAAGTGTACTGATTCTTTTTCAACAAGCCAATGTTCACTGTCTACGATGACAACTAATTCCTCAGATAATAAAGGGATCGTTTCAAAAATATCATAGTCAACCGGCATTACCGTTACCCCTAAATCAATATCTCCCTGCTTTACCTTCAGTGTTAATTGTTTTGCACTACATTGAACCATATCTATATCAATTTGAGGATATTCCCCTTTAAATCCAGCAAGTATATTAGGAAAAAGCAATACACCTATTGTAGGCATTAATCCCATTTTGATCGTTCCTTTTTCTATATGAACAAGTTCATTAACAGAAGAATAGACATCTTCTACCGACTGTAAGATTTTCAAAGCCTGTTCATACACGATGGCTCCTACGTCAGTAAGTTTTATTTTTCTCTCTGAACGATCTAATAAAGTTGCCTTCAATTCATCTTCAAGATTTTTAATCATCTTACTGATGGATGGCTGGGAGACAAGCAGAACTTGAGATGCTTTTGTAAAACTCTCTTGTTTAGCCACTTCTACAAAATATTTGAGCTGCTGAAGATCCATTTTATAAACCCCTTCAATTAATTAATTGAATTTATCATGACAGTAGAGAATACTGAGAAATACGTTCTCAACTTAGCTTTAAAATACATTTTATATTTTACAGCTAAAAAGACAAAAAAAGATCCCCCTAAAACTATAAATACCAATGTACTTAATAGTTGTTAGAAAGATTAATACTCCACAGCTTTTATATTGTAAGTACATACAAAGTGACTTTCATTCCATTTTCTATATAAAGAAAGCAGGAATCGGTAGAGATCCCTGCTTCCCTTATGCTTACTTTAATCTAACTCTTCAATCGAATTTCCTTCTACATGCCGCTTTGTCATCAGATTTTTCGCTTTTCGATATTCCTTTGACTGAAAAATAATATCCATATCATATTCAGCTGGATAAAGCTCTTCAGCTTTAATATATAAAGTTAAACGTTTATGATTAAATACCATTTTCTTTCCTTTTACAAATACTTCTATCTCTCCTTTTTCATTTGCTTCTTTATACACAATTCCAAATTCATTTAAAGATGGGATTTTCACATTATCTCCCTTTTTAAAATTGATTTGTGCTATTTCTACTTCCTCTTTCTGATGGTGTTTTTGCTTGTAAATATACTTCTCATTCATCGCTAATTGCCGATCTAACTCATATTTACTAAATGAAGGTGACGGCTCATAGCTCTTCTTTTCTTTGTACGTTACTTCATGTGCACGTTCAATTAACTTTGGATTCATACCAAGTCTCAATGCAATTTCGAAAGCCTGACTCTCTCCTCCTTTACCAATGAGAAGACGGTAAGTCGGCTGTAAAGTAGCTATATCAAATTCCATCGATCCATTTTCGAACCCATCGCGTTCATTTGCATACGTTTTAATCTCACTATAATGAGTTGTTGCCAGAAGTGTTGCTCCTTTATTAAAAAGCTCTTCTAAAATCGAAATAGCTAACCCCATTCCTTCAGCAGGATCTGTACCTGATCCTAATTCATCTATTAATACGAGCGTTTGCGGTGTTGTTTCCCCTAAAATTCCGATAATATTTTTTATTCGTGAGGAAAAGGTACTAAGTGACTGTTGAATGCTTTGACCGTCACCGATATCAACAAGGATATTATGAAATATGGCAATCTCACTTCCCTGTTCTGCTGGAATATGAAATCCTGTCTGAGCCATCATCGTAAGCAGCCCAACCGTCTTAATTGTTACAGTTTTCCCACCCGTATTCGGTCCTGTTATAAGAAGCGCATCGAAGTTTTCACCGATCGTAAAATTCAAAGGTACAGCATTTTCTCCTACGAAAGGATGTCTCGCATTTTTTAATTTAATCGTATGATGCTCATTGATTTTTGGTGATACTCCGTTTATTTTCTTGCTGTACTTTGCTTTAGCAAAAATGACATCATATCGTATCATTATATCTGCCGCTAATTTAATTTCATATTCATGCTGTTCTACAAGTCCAGTCAGTACGGAAAGAATCATTTGTTCTTCCGCTTCCTCCTGCATCTTTAATATATAAATTTCATCTTGAATCATTCCAATTTCTTCAGGTTCTATATAAACGGTAGAACCTGATGCCGAAGTATCGAGTACAGTTCCTTTTACATTTTTTCGATACTCCTTTTTCACCGGAATGACATAACGGTTACTTCTCATACTTACGATATTTTCCTGAATATACTTGCTGTATTTTGATGATTTCAGAAGATGATCTACTTTACTTTTTATACGTTCTTCTAAAATCGTTATTTGCTTACGAATTTTTAGTAACTCTTTACTCGCATAATCATCTATTTTCCCATTGCGAATAGACCGGATGATTTCTTCAGCTAATTTATCCAAGTTATGAAAAGATGCGGCATATGTCGTAATAACTGGCGCAGCATATTCCTTATCCTTCATAAATCGTTTTATCTTATCCATACATACTAATAAATCATAAAGCTCTATTAATTGAGCCGCGTTTAAAACAACCCCTTTATTAAAGCTCTTTAACAATCGCTCGATTCCTTTTAACCCATGAATCGGTACACTCGAAGTGATTTCTAATATTTCCCCAGCCTCATCTACTTCATTCATCCAAGCTTCTATTTGTTTCTTATTCGTTGTCGGATGAAGAGAAAGAATTTCTTTTTTCGCCATTTCTGAAACAGTATAAGAAGCAATTTCCTCTTTAACATCTGTAAATTGCAATACCTCAATTGTTTGCTTATTCATCATTATTTCCTCCTTCGTTATTGTTTTTTCACAACTTACGTGCGAGGAAATGAAAGAACAAAGAATGCAAAATAATCTATTTAATTTAAAATAAAAAACCGCAAAAGAACATACATGAGTTCTTTTGCGGTGAATGGTAGTTGTTATATATGAAGCGTACTTAAATAAGAATAGACACTTCACACTATCATTAGGAGCAGGCGCAAACTTATGTTCTTAACATTTCGTATACCAAATAAGCATTACTTAAATGCTGATTTTGGACACGCACGTATAAAATTACGTTTAGTTAAGAACTGCAACCTCCATAAAACACACTCCTTAATTTTAAAATACAATTTCATCTTAACAAAATTCCCATAAAGAGTAAAGACTAACTGGAATTTTATCCTACAAAAATTTCTAATCGATTTAATATAATTATTTCGACAATTTTTCCGAATTTTATAAACCGAACACCAAATTTTGCTATAATATCCATATAAATAATCGGAGGTTTTTTAAAATGAACTATTGGAAAAAGTTTTTTATTTTCACCCTTCTTCTCTCTCTGTTAGTACCGTTTTTTCCAAAAGTATCGGATGCTGCAGGTACAACCTGTTATACGCCGAATCAGCCAAACAAAACTTATATAAACGTATCAGTGGCTACTTTATGGAAAGAACCTGGCACAAAGCGGAATATCGATCAGTATTCTTTATCAAATCCTGTTGATATGAAGACTTGGACAGCTAAAATGGGGACTGCCGATTCCCGGAGATGGTTAACTGGAAAAACTGAAACACAAGGTTTATACGGTCAGGAAGTAAAAGTATTGAAGACAAATGGAAACTGGGTACAAGTCGCTATAGTTGATCAGGCTACATCAAAAAATAAAGATGGCTACCCTGGCTGGATGCCAAAATCACAGCTTACTACTCAGGAAGCAGCATATGGTCAATGTGAGATAGCTAGTGTAAAAGCGAAAACAGCCTCTCTGTATGACGATAAAAAGAAAAAGTTTTTAGAAGTCAGCTTCAATACGAGATTACCTGTTTTAGCTGTAGAAAATGACTGGGTACAGGTAATGACTCCTTCAAATGAAGCAAAGTGGATTAAAAGAAGTGATATTCATATATACTCTTCTTTATCTGATATAACAGAACCTAGCGGGACCGATCTATTAAATACTGGGAAGCAATTTCTAGGGTTGTCTTATTTATGGGGAGGGGTTTCTGCGTATGGCTTTGACTGTTCTGGATTTACGTATTCTGTCTATAAATATTATGGAATATTAATACCGCGGGATGCTTCTGAACAATTCACAAAAGGGAAAGCTGTTTCAAAAGATCAATTAGAGCCTGGTGACTTAATGTTCTTCGCTTATAAATCCGGGAAGAGCAAAGGTAAAGTCCATCACGTCGCTATGTATGCAGGAAATGGAAAAATGATTCACTCCCCTCAAGCAGGTAAAAATGTTGAGATTATTTCCATTAATACATCCCCTTATAAAGAGGAATATGCAGGCGGGCGCAGATATGTTGACGTAAATCAAAAAGTAAATGATGCAAAAAAACTGGGAGAATCTCTATTAAATTCATTATCCAGTTTTGAAAGAAAAATTAATTCTGGAAATCTTGCTGAAATAAATGAACAGTATGATTCTTTCTCTAACAAAATAAAAGCTGTTGAAAAAGCTATCGGAAAAGTGTCCGGAAAAGCGAATCGGGACAATTTAAATAATAAATATGTAAGACCGGCAAAGATTGCAAGAGAAAGAGTAATATACGAAATCTCTCAATACCGCCTATTAAAGATAATTAATGATTTCATTGCGACAGACGACATGGAGAACATGAAAAAAGAGATGGCTAAATTGGAACGTTTGCAAAAGAGAGCTGTTCAAATAAAGAAAGATGGAGGATACGAACCCCTCCCTCCTCAAATAGAGGCTCAATTGCGCGATTTAATAGCTGACCTGAAACTAATAAAACTTCCCGCAATAGACGGTATCAATTAACGTTTTCTTCTGAAAATATGATAAAATTAAAATAAAATACATACTTTCTAAACGGAGGTTATGAATAAATGAGTTTATTAAATGATGCAAAAATAGCAGACATTAGAAGTTCTCTTGAAAAGCGTGTTATTACATTGCCTGATGGTACAACTGTACCAGTTTTAGGACAAGGTACTTGGTATATGGGAGAAAATGCACGTACAAAAGACCAGGAAGTAAAAGCATTACAGCTTGGTATTGAGCTTGGTATGACATTAATTGATACTGCTGAAATGTACGGCGGCGGCGGCTCTGAACGTGTAGTCGGTGAGGCAATTAAAGGACGCAGAGATGATGTTTTCCTCGTATCGAAATTTTATCCAAGCAATGCAAGTATCAGTAAAGTTGCTGCAGCTTGCGAAAACAGCTTAAAAAGATTAGGTACGGATCATTTAGATTTATATCTTCTACACTGGAGAGGCAGTGTTCCTTTTGAAGAAACAATTGAAGGACTGGAAAAGCTTAAAAAAGAAGGCAAAATCCTAAGATGGGGTGTTTCTAACTTAGATACAGAGGATATGGATGAGCTGTACAATGCTCCTAATGGACAAAATTGTATGACAAACCAAGTCCTTTACCATTTAGGTTCAAGAGGAATTGACTTTGATCTTCTGCCATGGCAGCGTGAACGCCGTATGCCGATTATGGCTTACTGTCCGATTGCACAAGGCGGTTCATTAAGAAGACAGTTATTAAATAACCCGATCATTCAGGATATTGCAGAGAAACACGGCGTACAGCCATTACAAATTGTTCTTGCTTGGTGCATTCGTTCTAACGATGTAATTGCGATTCCAAAAGCGTCTCAAGAAGAACATGTTATTCAAAATGCAAGTGTTGCTGCAATTGAATTGACATCAGAAGATTTAAAAAGACTCGATCAGGCATTTCCACCGCCAACGAGAAAAACATATTTGGATATTGTTTAATACTAAGAAAAAGAAGCAGATCAGTGTCTGCTTCTTTTTCTCTAAATCTATTTTACATATTCATTACTTACTAATTGATCTTCCATTACTTTTGTCGGTATTTCAAACTCAACTACACCCATATAACCTGGTGCAACATCATATTCATTAAATGAAATCACGAGTTTTCCGTTTTTATTAATATAGAAATTCTGATCTTTTGAGATTGTTTTAAATGCTTCATCAGCTATTATTTCTAATTCTGTACCTTCCACCCAATATAT
Source organism: Metabacillus fastidiosus NBRC 101226 (assembly GCF_001591625.1). Lineage (GTDB taxonomy): Bacteria > Bacillota > Bacilli > Bacillales > Bacillaceae > Metabacillus > Metabacillus fastidiosus. The sequence goes on along the minus strand of NZ_BCVG01000013.1, from coordinate 2,922 downwards.
TTTATTTTGATCTTTTTTCATTTGATTTCTCATTTGCTCTTGAATATTTTCACTGATCACTTTTACATAATCATTATTTTTAAACAAACTTGGAAGGGTTATTAATACTTCATGCTTTTTATCGACTGTATCATATTGTACTGTTTGTTCAGCAGATGCTGCTGTTTTCACAACAGTTCTGCGAATAGTAAGAATCTGTTCATTTTCTTCTATTACTTCATAATCGCTATCTACTCCAATATTTCCGCCATTTTTTTCCTTGATTTTATCCATTTCATCCATAAAACTTTTATAAAGCTGTTCATTTTCTTTTAAATATTTCTCATTAAGTGCTGATTGTAATGATTTATTTTCTAAGTTTTTGATCTCAGGAACTTTGATATCAGCATGAAAGTTCTCTTCTTCTACTTTATACTCAACGAATGTTAGAAGCTTAATTAAATCTCCAACTATCGGTATCTTTTCCATCGTTTGAGCAAAGGATGGATTTGCATTAATACTTGAAATAAACAATATTACTGCTGCTGCAATTACTATAATCCAGCTCTTCCTAACCTTTCGCTTTTCCTTCCTTAATAATGCTTTGTTCACAACATCATCTAATTCCTTAGGAATCGGTATATTCATATATTCTTCTTTTAATTCATCTAATTTATTATCCATATTGATTTCTCCTTATTCCATATTCATACGTAATAGTTTTAAAGCACGATATAATCTCGTTTTTACTGTATTAACAGGTAATTTTAAAATGAATGCAATATCTTCAAGTTTTAAGTCTTCAAAAAATCTTAAAGTAATGATTTCATAGTAGGGAAGCGGCAATATTTCTAATGCCCGTTCTAAATCAATATCATGGTACTTTGTTTCTTCAATTGACGCATGAATCTCTATATCATCAACAATCTGCACTCTTTTATGCTTTCTAAGAAAATCCAAAGCAGTATTAACGACAATTCGATAAAACCAGCTTTTTACTACTTTGTCGTCTTTAAGTGAATGCAAGGATTTTAATCCTTTTACAATGGAATCTTGAACAATGTCTAATGCATCCTGTTCATTTTTGACATAGCTATATGCCAGTCTGTAAACATTTTCTTTATGCTCTATTACAAACTCGGAAAAGATTTCCTTTGCTTTATTTCGAAACATAACATCTCCGTCTCCTATCTGGTACGCGCAACCATTTTATCTTTCAATAATAAGACGTCAATATGAAATAAAAAGTTTTCACTATATAGAAAGCCCAAAGTTTTTTCACATAACTAAAAAAACCTTCCACATATTTAAGAAGGTTTTCATCATTTATCTTATCCTATTAATGCCGCTTCATTTAACTGTTCGGCAGATAAAGCGACATCTGCAGTTGCTTTTTCAATTTCAGTGACAACGTGGATCAATTCTTCCATATGCTCTTGTACCCGAAGAACCGTACTGCCGCTTTGCTGGATAGATTGAACAATATTTTGGAATGAGTTATTCGTATGCTCTGAAGCGGACATTCCTAGCTGTACCGTATTTCTTACTTGATTTAGAGATTGTTCCACTTGTATTTTATATTTATTTGATGTGGAAATTAATTCATTTATTTGAGAAATAGAATTTTTCGTTTGTTCTGCTAGTTTCCTTACTTCCTGAGAAACGACCGCAAAGCCTTTTCCATGCTCCCCTGCTCTTGCCGCCTCAATTGCAGAATTTAAAGAAAGCAAATTCGTCTGGTCAGCAATCTCTTGCACGATATGAATAACATTTGAAATCTCATTTGACGATTCCCCTAATTTATTAATAATATCAATCATATCTCTAGTAAATGTTTCAATTAAATTTACTTTCGTAAAAAGTTCATTCAGCTTATTCTTTCCTTCATCTGCATACATTTTTGCCATTGTAGCCTGTTCATTGCTTTCCGTTGTCGTCTTATTCGCCTCTCTAATATTCATACTAAGCGCTTCAACAGCTGCTTGAGTCTGTTCCGTAAGCGCTACCAGCCCAATGCTCACAGATGTCATTTTATTTTTCAGATCTGCTTTTCCCTTTTCAAATTCCAACTGTAATTTCTCCATATTTTCCTGTTCATATGCCTCTAGTACAATTTGCTGCTCGAAACTTAGTATTTTATTAACTACTGATAAGATTGTTTGTATTTCTTCTTTATTACTTACTTTGTTACATACAATGGAAAGAAGAGAATTTTGCACATTTTGAAAGGCACCCATATACCAAGCAGGCTCCAGTCCAATTCGATAATGTGTTTTCGCTACACGAAAGCGCTTTCCAACAAATGATTGATCGATCTTCCCGCTAAACAATTCTATAAAATGAACTTTAAGCGTTTCACGCAGACGATCTACAGTACTATATTTCTCAATCATCTCTTTTAAATGCTCGACACGTAAAATAGTAGAATAAAATTCTTCCACGAGCTGATCAATATGCTCTCGAACGATCGGCTGGATGCTTTTAATTACTTTTAAATCATTTTCGGTAAAATTCATCATATCCATTTTTGTTTGAATAGAATCATCTTCAATATCTATTATTACATCCATTTCACCTGCATACTGTAGCCATTTTTTCTCTTCCTTGCTTCCTCTTATTAACTGAAATAAACTCATTTTATTTTTTCCTCCAATTTAGCTGAGCTTATGAATAGTATCTTTTTTCCATTAATAGTTAAACGATCACACTTTTTAAATAATTTACCATATTAATTATAATATAATTTAGTTCATATTAACTATATTTTTCTGAAATTTAAGTCTATTTACCTAACTGGAAAATAATTCTCTTTTATTACATACTTACAAGGCAGAGAAACTCCATGCTCAGCTTCTAAAATCATGTAAAAAATCACCAACAGAGAAAGGACATTAATTGATAGAAAAAAAATAATTAACTATAATAAAGTGAAACTTCTATCAG